>JBQCGM010000075.1:0-51488 GCA_051955585.1 Novosphingobium sp. | reverse complement strand
TGTCGCTCTCGCGCTCGACCATCTGCCAGATCTTGGGCCAGAGCAGCCGCTTCTCGGCCTCGAGGTACTCGCTCGAAAGGAACGCCTCGCTGCCGTAGGTGACCCGAACCTCGCGGTCCATCTCCTCCGGGGTGATGTTCTCCGCAGCGCCCTCGGGCCCGATCTTCGACATCTCGTTCACGAATGGTCTCCAAAGTCGGCGGGCCGGCGAAGGCCGACCCGCCGGGTGCGATTCAGCGATTGCCGAACAGCGAGTTGCGCACCGTCAGCTGCAGCAAGACCGAGCGCGGCGGTCCCGCGATTCCAAGGATGTCCGCTGCAGTGGTCGTGCCGGTACCCGTGCCGGCGCCGGTAAAGGCGAGGGTGCCCCCGGTCACGGTGTAGAGCTTGTTGGTCAGGTTGCGCCCGATCAAGGCCAGCTCCCAGGGCTTGCCCTCGCCCCCGAACAGGGAAAGGCTCCCGTTGAGCTGCCAATATCCCGGTTGCCGGGCAAGCGGGTGCGCTTCGGTCTGGGTAGCGTATGAACTGACGTAGGAGGTATCCAGGGTCAGCGATGCGCCAAGTCCTTCATTGAGCTCGTGCTCGTAGGTGAACCCTGCGGTCAGGGCCCATTGCGGTGCGCGGGCCATCTGCTGCCCGGTCTGGTCCTGGCCGTTGAACCGATTGGCGGCCGTGCCGGCCGTGCCCGGCGAGCTTGGATCGGTGGGCAGCAGGCTGCAGCCGGCAGCCACCGATTGACCCGCATAGCAGCCGCCGATGAAGTTCGTGTACTTGGCGTCGTTGTAGGCCACGGCGCCGCGCAGCTCGAGCCCGGCCACGGCGCGCGGCCTGATCGTCGTGCTGAACTCCACACCTTGGACACGGGCGCTGCCCGCGTTCTGGACCCGCTGCGTGAAGGCCACCTCGTCCCAGCGCGACAGCTGCAAGCCGTTGTAGTCGTAGAGGTAGCCGACGAGGTCGAACTGGACCTGGCGATCGGCAAGGTTGCCCTTGATGCCGATTTCGCCGCCCTTCGCGGTCATCTGGTCGAACGACAGGTCGCGCGCGGCCAAGGCCGGGAAGGCGCCGGTCGGCCCGGTCCTCAAGGCCGTCGGAACCGTATTGAACCCGCCCGAGGTAAAGCCCTCGCGGTAGGCCGCATAAATGGTGAGGTCGGAGTTGGGCTTGTAGGTCAGCGTAGCCTCGGGCGAAAAATCGCTGAAGCTGCGCTGCGGATTGAGGATCTCAAACGGGCTGGAGTTGGTAGCGGTATTGCCGACCGTGCCGTGCAGGCCCTTGTTCTCCCAGGATTGCCGGGCACCCACGGCCAGTTCCAGCTGGTCGCTGAACTCGTAGCGGACCTGCCCAAACAGCGAATAGGCGTCGGTATCCTGGTCGTAGAAGGTCACTGCCGCAAGGGCCGGTGCTGCGATGTAGGTGAAGAAGGCCTGTCCGACCGTCAGCCTGGAGTGTTGGTAGAAGCCGCCGGCCATGAAGTTGAGCGGTCCGTCGAAATCTGACGTGAGCCGCAGTTCCTCGCTGAAGGCCTTGATCTTCAGGTCCAGCGAGGCGCCCGTCCGGGGATCGTTGACCGAAGTGAACGAGCCGAGCCCGTGTTCCCGCAGGTTGAAGTAGCCGGTGACCGAAGTCAGCGTCAGCGCGTCGGTCAGGTCATAGTCGGCAGTGCCCGAGACCAGGAACTGGCGCGACCGGGTATGCGAGGGGCCTTCGAGCGCCGGGTGCAGGGCCGCCACTTCCGGCGGCAGCGCGACCTCGGTGTAGTTGCGATCGAGCGTGCAGTCCGTGGTGATCGGCGAAACCTGAGAGGCGCCGCTCGGGCAGTAGACCGGCTGGCCGACGCCGCCGGGCCCGAAGCCGTAACGATCGCGCTGGCCGTGGTTCACCTTGATCTTGAGGCGGAAAGCCTCGTCGGCCGACTTGAAGGTCAGGGTGCCGCGAATGAAGAAGTCCTCGGCGTTGTTGCTGGCGGAGCTCGCGCCCGGCGTGCGCCCGGCGACCGGTACGCCGAGGTTGCGGAACCAGCCGTCTTCCTTGGAATAGTAGGCGACAAGCCGGGCGCCGATGTTGTCGCTCAGCGGCCCTGAGACCATCCCTTCCACGAACCGTTGATCGGCGGCGAATTCGTAGCCGGCCCGCAGCCGCGCCTCGAAGGTGTCCCCCGGATCCGCGGAGATGAGCGAGATGATGCCGCCCGGGCTGTTCTTGCCGTAGAACAGCGATTGCGGGCCCTTGAGCACTTCGACGCGTTGCAGGTCGAACTGGCCCAGGCGGACGGCATTGCCGTAGCTGATCGGGATACCGTCCAGGTTGAGCGTCACCGCCTGCTCGGTGGAGGGATTGGCAAGGCCGGCACCGATCCCGCGCAGGTTGATCGACCCGCCGGCCTGATTGGTGGACTCGCCGATGACGAGCTGCGGAACCTGCTCGCCGATGGCGGTCAGCGAGTTCGTCGCATAACGGTCCAGGGTCTGGCCGGACAGCGCCGAAATCGCCACGGGCACATCCATCAGCCGTTCGTCGCGCTTCCGCGCGGTGACGATTATGTCGCCCATGCCGGCATCGGTCTCTGCGTTCTGCTGAGATGCTTCTTGTTGAGCCGTGGGCACTGCCTGTTGCGCATGGGCCCCAACGGACGGCGCACTCGACGCGGCCGCCGCCAGCAGGACTGTCTTCAACTGCCTCATCGTCCTCTCCTCTCGCTGTGGGAGCCGGCTTTATGGGACGCATGCGGGCATGCGCTGCCGGCTTCGCAGAAGGCATATCATCGAAAAGAATGAACGAACATTCTTTTTTGGGGAGTCGCGCATATTGCCTTTGGACAGGCCAAGTTCTCGGCTAAGCGAGCCGGATCGGGGATAGGACGGACGTACCGGGAACATGGTTCACAACGTGGAGGCCTTGGCGCGGCGGCAGGAGCGAACCGAAGCGCGCCGGGATCAAGTTCTCGACGCAGCTGAAAAGTGTTTCCTAGCGGAAGGGTTCCACAAGGCGAGCATGGCCCGGATCGCCGCCAAGGCGAAGATGAGCGTCGGGCACATCTATCAGTATTTCGAGAACAAGGAGGCGATCATCATCGCCTTGTGCGAGCGCCGTTTCGCCGGCTTCGAGCGGCGCCTTTTGCAGGCAGAGCAAGCCCAGCAGTCCGAGCTTTCGCCCCTCATCGATGCCTGGACCACGCATTTCGCCTGGTGGATCGAGCCGGTGCGCACTCCGCTGACCTTGGAGATCATGTCCGAGGCCGGCCGTAATCACAAGGTCGCCAAGGTCGTCGAAAAGATCGACCGGCGGTTTCGCGACATCATGCGGCGCAGCCTATTGCCCTTGGCCGGCACCATCCCGGAACACGAGGTCGAAGCCCGGTTGGAGGCTATCGTAATGCTATCCCACGGTATGACGAGCCGCATGACCGCCGATCACAAAGTCAAGCCGGAGGATCTGATCGTGGCGTTCCGGCTTTCCTTGCGCATGTTGCTTAGCGAATCGGATGCCTAGGGCGAACTCGATCGTCGGGTGGCGGCCATGCCGTTTGAAATCCATGCCCGCGGGTTAGCGCGCTACGCCTCGAGCCCAGCATCGGTGCGGATTGGCAAGCGCGATCGCACTATCGCGACCCCGCGCTGTCCTCTTCTCTCTCGTTACCCTCGGCACGGGTCCGCCATTTGCCAGACTAGTCTTGAGCTTTGCTGCGATAGCGCTAACAAAAATGGATCGCCGGCTGCACGATATGCTCGACAGGCGGCCGGCACAGGCGAAGGCATGGGAGCAGGTATGGCGATTTTGCGAGGCAAGCTTGGAAAGCAGACGGCTCGCGCGCTGGCTACCGCCGCGCTTGCGCTCGTCGCTCCGGCAGCTTCGCAGGCCGCCGGGCCCGCCCCCCAGGCTCGGTTCGACTGGTTCGACTATCGCGGCAGCAATCCGGCTTATGTCGGACTTCCTCGTGCCGGGACTTATCTCAATCCCATTCTCGCCGGTTTCTACCCTGATCCCAACATCCTGCGGGTGGGCGCGGACTTCTATCTGGTCAATTCATCCTTCGGCTATTTCCCGGGCCTGCCGATCTTCCATAGCCGCGACCTCGTCAACTGGACCCAGATCGGCAATGCGATCTCGCGGCCCGATCAGTTGCCGTTGCGCACCGTTCCGGTCTCTTCGGGCGCCTATGCCCCCGCGCTCGCTTACCGCGATGGGCTTTTCTACCTGATCAACAAGTGTGTAGGCTGCAAGGGCAACTACTGGCTGTCGGCCAAGAACCCTGCCGGCCCCTGGTCCGATCCCAACTGGATGCCCTCGATCGGCGGTTTCGATCCGTCGCTGTTCTTCGACACCGACGGCAAGGCCTATGTGGTCTACAGCCAGCGCCCGGCCAAGCAGGCCTATAACGGGCATACCGGTATCTGGGTGCAGCAGTGGGATATGGCGGCCAACCAGCCGATCGATGCCCCGACACTGGTGCTCGACAAGGGTGTGGGCAAGGATCCCTATTACGCCGAGGGGCCCCACGTCTTCCGGCGAGGCGAGTTCTATTACCTGACCGTGGCGCAAGGCGGCACGGGGGCAGAGCACGCCCAGGTCATCCTGCGTTCCAAGGCCGTGAAAGGGCCATACGAAGCTTTTGCCGGGAACCCGGTGCTGACCCAGGTCGGGGCGGAAGGCGCTGCGCGGGTTTCGCCCGTCACCTCCACCGGCCATGCCTCCTTCGTCCAGACCGCCCAGGGCGAATGGTGGGCGGTCTTTCTCGGCACCCAGCCCTACGAAGGGGACTATTACAACACCGGTCGCGAAACCTTCCTGCTGCCGGTTCGCTGGACCGCCGATGGCTGGCCCACGATCCTGCCGCATGGCCAGGCAGTGACGCGCACGCCCGCGCTGCCGCGTCTGCCCCGGCAGCGCGGGGCCGCCGTGCCGACCACGGGCAATTTCCGGATCCGCGACGAGTTCGACAGACCGGTACTGGCGCCCTACTGGATGATGCTCCGTTCGCCGGAGCGGCGTTGGTGGAGCATTTCTCGCGGCAGCCTGCTGCTCGATGCCCAACCCGTGGTATTGGGGGGCAGGGGCCAGCCTTCCTATCTTGCCCGCCGCCAGCAGCATGTGAACGCCACTTTCGAAACCCGTGTCCACTTCGCGCCGAGCGGACCCGAGGATCGCGCCGGACTGGCCGTGTTCCAGAGCGAAAGCGCCTATTTCTTCTTCGGCATCGGCGAGCAGGATGGTCACAAGGTCGTGAAGCTGGAGCGGCGCTTTGGGAGCAACCCTGCCGCTACCCCGCTGGTCGCCAGCGCACCGCTCGCTCCGAACCGGCCCGTCGACCTGCGGATCACCGCAGAAGGGGGCCGATACAGCTTTGCATATGCCGTGAACGGGCGTTGGTCGAAGCTGGCCGACAAGGTCGATGGCAGGGGCCTATCCACCAAGTCCTCGGGCGGCTTCGTCGGGACAACCATCGGTCCCTACGCCTACGCGCCGACCCGCTAGCAATCGTCATCGATCACTGCCTCTAAATCCCGCGTCTTAAACCCTAGCCTGGCGCAGCTGGTTTTTGCCGGGGGACACCACTGCGCCCAACCCGAACTCCTCTGACCGCCAATCGGCGCCCTAGGTCCAATAGGTCTTTGGTTTGACGATGCGCTTTTGACCCATATCAACGGCGGCCCGCGCGCCCTCCCGTAACGGACCTGCAAAGGTTCCACCGCGGGAGGATAGGATGATCGACTTCGCCAGTGCCAACGTCTTCACCGACTACGAGATCGCCCGGCATCCTTTCGAGTATTACGAGTTCCTGCGCGCCTCCGGGCCGATCGCGCCGCTCGGCTACAGCAACGTGGTCGCGGTGACCGGCTACGACGAGGGCGTCGCGATCTACAAGGACGACGTGCACTTTTCGGCGATCAACACGGTCACTGGCCCGTTCTTGCCGCTGGACTACGACAAGAGCCGACCGATCGACGAGCAGATCGAGGCCTGCCGGGAGGCCAATCCCTACCTCGGGACGATCATGTCGGAGGACGAGGCGCGGCATGCCAAGTCGAAGACGATCCTCAACGGCATGATTACCCCCGCTCGGCTCAAGGCCAATGAGCAGTACATGTACGGGCTAGCCGACCAGATCATCGACGAGTTCATCGACAAGGGAACCTTCAACGTAATTACCGACTTTGGCTCGCCCTTCGCCCAGCTGACCGTGGCCGATCTGCTTGGCGTGCCCAAGGAGGACAATGACGAGATTCGCGGTCTCGTCGCTCCCTCGACCCAACTGCCCGGCAACCTTGGCGGCGGGTTCGACATGGCGACCAACCCGCTCGCCCGCATGGGGATGAAGTTCTTCGGCTACATCGCCGAACGCCGGGCCGAGCCGAGGAACGACGTGCTCACGCTCATGGCCCAGCAGACCTACGAGGACGGCTCGCTGCCCGAGATCGCCGACGTCGTCAGCCTCGCGACCTTCCTGTTCGGCGCCGGGCAGGACACCACGGTTCAGCTGTTCTCCGCCATGCTGCGCCGCCTGTCGGACGAGCCCGGCATCGCCGACCGCCTCCGCGCCGAGCCGCACAAGATCGCCGATTTCGTCGACGAGAACCTGCGGATGGAGGGCACCTCGAAGAGCACCTTCCGCTATGTCCGGCAGCCGGTGACGATCGGCGGGTTCGACTTCGAGCCCGGCCAGCACGTTATGCTTCACACCGCCGCGATGAACCGCGATCCACGCCGCTTCGAGGACCCGGCAAAGTTCGACATCGACCGCAAGAATGGCCGTACCCATGTCGCTTTCGGGCGCGGCCTGCACGCCTGCGCCGGCGCTCCGCTGGCCAGGGCCGAGGGCCGCGTCGCGGTCGAGCGGCTGCTGGCGCGGATGAAGACATTGCGGCTCAGCGAGGCCCAGCACGGGCCGAAAGGCGCGCGCCGCTTCGAATTCCTGCCGAACTATTCGCTCTACGGCGTGACCGAGCAGTGGATGGACTTCGAGCCGGCCTGAGGGGAGCGCAGATGGTCAAGATCACTTTCGTCGAACATGACGGCGCTCGCACCGAGGTCGAGGCCGAGCCCGGCCTCTCGCTGATGAAAGCCGCCACCTATGGCGGCGTTCCGGGTATCTCCGCCGACTGCGGCGGCAACTGCGCCTGCGGCACCTGCCGGATCTACGTGCCCGAGGACTGGCGGCACTGTTTCGCCGACCCCAGCGCCTCCGAGGCCGAGATGATCGATTTCTCCCAGGATACCACCGAGGGCGTCCGCCTCGCCTGCCAGACCAAGGTCAGCGCCGCGATGGACGGGATGATGGTCGATCTGCCGGAGAGCCAGCACTACTGAAGACGGCAGGCGCGCTGCGATTTTGGGAGCCGCGCCATTGACGAAGGCCGCGTAGGCCCCCTTTGGAAGGGAGGGGGTGGAGAGGGGAACGCGCGGTGCCCCTCTCAACGCAGGCTAGGCGCTGCGCGCCAGGTCTTCATCTCTCTCCTCCGAAGGGAAAGCCCTGCTTTGGTATTGCCTGCGCTCGCGTGGATTCAGCCGAGCGTTCCATCTCCCAACCCCCGCTTGCGCGAGCAGCCGGCGTGACACGCCTTCGGGCAGTCCTCGCGCTCGTGTGCCGGCCGCGGGCCGGGCAGATCGACCGTCCCCGCGTCCCCGCCGCACACCGGCATGGTCAGGTGCATCGCCATGGGAGGCGCGGCATTGAGCGCCGCTGGGACCAGGGCGACCAGCGCAAAGGCTGCGGTAAGACGCATCAGCGGTGTTCTCCCGGTTCGGGCAGGCTTTCTCCCTCCTCGTCGATCAGGATGCGGTTGGCGGCGCCGTCCAGGTCGGCAAACTGGTCGCTCTTCAGCGCCCAGAAGAATACGCCCAGGCTGAACAGTCCCATGACGAGGGCCAGCGGGATGGTAACGGCGAGGCTGGTCATCGTGCGGCCTTCGCGAGACGGAGCGAATTGGCGATCACGATCAGCGAGCTGGTCGACATGGCCACCGCGGCGAGCAGCGGCGTGACCTGGCCCAGAATCGCGAGCGGCACGGCCAGTACGTTGTAGCCGACCGCCAGCGCGAAGTTCTGCTTCACCACACGCATGGTCCGCCGCGCCGCGCGAACGGCCTTCGGCAGGGCGAGCAGGGAATCGCCGAGGAAGACGATGTCGGCGGCCTGGCGGCCCACGTCGCTGGCCGAGCCCGGCGCGATCGCCGCATCGGCGGCGGCAAGGGCCGGACCGTCGTTCAGCCCGTCGCCGACCATCAGCACCTTGTGCCCGCCCGCCCGCCGCGCGGCAATGGCCTCGAGCTTGTCGATCGGCGTGGCGCTGCTCTGGGCGAACAGGCCGGTCGCCCGCGCGACCTCGCCCACGGCGGTGCCGCTGTCGCCCGACAGAATCGAGGTTTCGATGCCCAGCGCCTTGAGCTGCGCCAGCGCGGCGGCTGCATCGGGGCGCAGCCGGTCGGCGAAGGGGATCAGGTGCACCGGCTCGCCGGCGATGTCGAGCGCGGTCGCCATGCCGCTGCCTGCCTCGGGACGGCGCAGGGCAACCGGCTGGCCGCGCCAGAGCGCGGTCATTCCGTGGCCGGGGATCTCTGCGACCTCCGTCAGGTCGGCGCTGCGCTGGCCGGCGGCGGCGAGGGCCATGGTCAGGGCCTGCGACTGGGGATGACGGCTGTGTGAGGCGAGCGCCAGCGCGACGCCTGCGGTCTCGGCGGGCAGGTTGGCAAGGGCGAGCGGATCGGGCACCGGCTTGCCCAGGGTCAGGGTTCCGGTCTTGTCGAGCAACGCGCGGTCGATCTGGGCAAGGCGCTCGATCGCGCTGCCGTCCTTGACCATGACCCCAGCACGCATCAGCGCCCCGCTGGCGACGATCTGGGCGACTGGCACGGCCAGGCCGAGCGCGCAGGGACAGGTGATGATCAGCACGGCGATGGCGATGACCAGCGCGTGGTGGAGCCCCGCGCCGGCCAGGATCCAGCCGATGAAGCTGGCCAGGGCCAGGGTGTGGACCGCCGGAGCGTACCACCGCGCGGCGCGATCGGCGATGCGGACGTAGGCGGAGCGGGTCTGGCCGGCGGCCTCCATCAGTCGCGCGATCTCGGCCAGCGAGGTCCCGTTCCCCGCTGCGCTGACCGTGACGTCGACCGGCGCCTCGAGATTGAGCATTCCGGCATAGACCACGCCGCCAACCGATACGGCCATCGGCGCGCTTTCGCCGGTCAGCAGCGACTGGTCGAAGCGGCTGAATCCGCGCAGGATGGTGCCGTCGGCCGCCAGGCGTTCTCCGGCGGCCACCCGCATGACCATGCCGGGGACGAGATCGGGCGCCGCGACCCAGGTCAGGTCGCCCGCCTCGCCCAGCACGGTCGCCCCCGCCGCGGCCTGGCGGACCAGCGCGTCGACCCCCAGGCGGGCGCGGTCGCGCATCGCCGCGTCGAGCGTGCGGCCGGCAAGCAGGAACAGGAGCAGCATGACCGTGCCGTCGAACCAGGCGACCGGGCCGCCGACGATCGTCTCGTAAAGGCTTAGCGCCGTTGCCAGGATCACCCCGATCGAGATCGGTACGTCCATGTTGGTCCGCCCGCGCCGCAGCGCCTGCCAGGCCGAGGCGAAGAACGGCCGCCCGGCGAAGGCGGTAGCGGGTACCGCGATCAGTGCCGACAGCCAGTGGAACAGCTCGCGGGTGGCGCCGTCGGCGCCGGACCAGATCGCGACCGATAGCAGCATGACATTCATCGAGGCGAACCCCGCGACGGCCAGTGAAGGCAGCAGCGGCCTGACCGTGGAAGCCGGCGCTTCGAACTCCTCCAGGCGCGGCTGGCTGACCAGGCCGACGCCGTTCAGCGCGTCCATCAGGCGGTCGGCGGCAAGGCCGGGTGCGTGGGCGATGCGGACCTGCCGGGCGGTCAGGTTGGCGCGCGCGGAACGGACGCCGGGCACCGTGCCGAGCGCACGTTCGGCCTTGGCCATGCAACCGGCACAGTGCATCTGCGGCACGACCAGCACGGTTTCCGCCGTTTCCTCGCGAGGCAGGGGAATGGTGGCCATCAGAACAGCTCCTGTTCGGTGCGCCAAGTCGCGGAATGGCCCGCGGCCGCCAAGCGAAGGCGCCAGCGGCCGGCGGACAGCCGCTGGACCGAGATGAAGCGGCCGGCGCCGAGGGCGGTGAAGGTAAGCTCGCGGTCCGCCAGGCGTCCCAACGGATGGCGCGCCGTCGCAACGAGGCGCAAGGCGGGCTCGCCGCTGGTCAGGGTCACTGCGACGCGGCCGTCCGGGGTACGCGCCAGCTTGGCCTCCCAGCCGAACGTGCGCTCCTTGGCGGCCTCGTCCAGCCAGCGGTTGAACTGCTGGCTGGCGACGTAGGAGTTCTCCACCACGATTCCGCCGAAGGTTCCTCCGGCGAGGCAAGCCATGGTCACGTTGACGGCGATGATCACGGTGAAGAACGCGACGAGGATGCCGGCCATGTGTCGGCCGGTGAAAGTGCCGTTCATTCGTCTTCTCCCGGTGCGTCGAAGCGGGTGTTGGCAAGATCGCCGCCGCCTTCTCCGTCTTCGGCGCGCAATAGGAAGCCGATGTCGCGCTCCGCGGTGCCGGCGGGGGCAGCCACGTAGACCCGCAGCGTTTCGGTCCGGTCGGCGGCGACCTGGCGGACCAGGCTGGAGCCGGCGGCTGCGCGCGGCATGTCGTCGCTCCACATCCGCGCCGCCGGCAAGCCATCCAGCGTCACGGTGAACCGGCGCGGGCGCGCTTCCATGTTGCGCAGTTTGAGCGTGTAGGCATTGCGCACCGAGCCGTCGCTGAGCAGCATGAAGGGCGGATTGCGGTCCTTAGCGGCCGAGATGTCGAGGTGGCGGCGCGCGCCGAGCGCGAAGAGCAGGGCCAGGCCCACCGCCGACCAGGCGCCGAGGTAGACCAGCGTACGTGGGTGCCAGACCAGCCTGGCGAAGGCGGCGGGCGGCCGCCCGGCCTTCTCGCGCGCGCTGTCCTCCAGCGTGGCATAGTCGATCAGCCCGCGCGGACGGCCGACCTGGGCCATCACCGCGTCGCAGGCGTCGATGCACAGCGCGCAGGTGATGCAGCCGATCTGCGGCCCTTCGCGGATGTCGATGCCGGTGGGGCAGACCGCGACGCATTGGTTGCAGTCGATGCAGTCGCCCAGTGGCACGGGCGCGTCCTTGGCCGCCTTCACGCTGCCGCGCGGCTCGCCCCGCCAGGCCTTGTAGGTGACGATCAGCGACTTTTCGTCGAGCATGGCCGTCTGGATGCGCGGCCAGGGGCACATGTAGATGCAGACCTGCTCACGCAGGAAGCCGCCGAGAACAAAGGTCGTGGCGGTGAGCAGCGCGACCGTGGCATAGGCGGCGGGGGCGGCCTGGCCGCTCCAGAACTCGCGGGTCAGCGTAGGCGCGTCGGCGAAGTACATGATCCAGGCACCGCCGGTCCAGAAACTGATCGTCAGATAGATCGCCCACTTGAGCGCGCGCCGACCGATCTTTCCCGCAGTCCAGGGGGCGTTCTGGAGGCGTATCTGGGCGTTGCGGTCGCCGTCGATCAGACGGTCGATGTGCTGGAACAGATCGGTCCAGACGGTCTGCGGGCAGGCATAGCCGCACCAGGCCCGGCCGACCGCGCTCGTCACCAGGAACAGGCCGATGCCCGCCATGATCAGCAAGCCGGCGACGAAGTAGAACTCGTGCGGCCAGATCTCGATGCCGAACATGTAGAAGCGGCGATTGGCGAGATCGACCAGCACGGCCTGGTCGGGCGCGTAGGGGCCGCGGTTCCAGCGCAGGAACGGGGTGACGTAGTAGATCGTCAGGGTCAGCGCCATGACCACCCACTTGAACGTGCGGAAGCGGCCCCGGACCGCCTTCGGGAAGACCGCCCGGCGCTTTTCGTACAGCGGGGCTGCCGGATCAGGGGCGCGCATCGGCCTGCGCCTGAGGCGCGAAGTCCTCGCCGCCGCCGAGCGAGTGGACATAGGCGGCGAGCATGCGGATCGTCGCCTTGTCCAGCTTGTGGCCCCAGGCGGGCATTACCCCGGCGTGGGCATTGGTCACGCTGGCCTCGATCGCGTCCTGGCCGCTGCCGTAGAGCCAGATCGCGTCGGTCAGGTTGGGGGCGCCGAACTGGCGCAGGCCCTTACCCGCCGGGCCATGGCAGACCGTGCAGTTGGCGCTGAACAGTGCGGCACCGCGCAGCGAGGCCGCGCTCGGCCGGTCCTTGCCGCTCAGCGTGCGGACATAGGTGGCGACGTCGCTCACCTGATCGGGCTTGAGGATGCCGTCGCGCCCGAACGAAGGCATCAGGCTGGTGCGCGTCGGCCCGATGACATTAGGATCGCCGGGCTGGCGGATGCCGTGGGTGATGGTCTGCTCGATCTCGGCCAGGTTGCCGCCCCACAGCCAATCGTCGTCGTTGAGGTTGGGATAGCCGGCCCCGCCCGCCGCGCCCGCGCCGTGGCACTGCACGCAGTTTACGCGGAAAGCGGCGCGGCCCCCGGCCACGGCCTGACGCATCAACTCCGGGTTGCGCTGGAGCTGGTCGATCGGGGTGGCGGCGAGCGCGGCCATCAATGGTGCGCGGCGCTTCGCCTCGGCCCGAGTCTCGGCTGCGAGCTCACCCCGGCTGGTCCAGCCGAACGCGCCGTCGGTCGCCTTGGAGAGCAGCGGGATCGCCGGATAGGCCACGACATAGCCGATCGCGAAGACGATCGAGGCATAGAACGACCACAGCCACCAGCGGGGCAGCGGATTGTTGAGTTCCTCGATGCCGTCCCACTCGTGACCGACGGTCTCGACCCCGGTGGGCTCGTCGATGCGCTTATTGTCCATCGGGATCGTCCTCGAAGATCATCGTTGCGGCCTGGTCGTTGCGGTTCCGGGCGCCTGGCCGGAAGGGCCACAGGGCGAACAGGGCGAACAGCACGACCATCGCCAGAAGACCCCAGCTGTCGGCCAAGTGGCGCAGCATTTCGTAGGTGGAATGGAGGCTCACCGGCCTTTCTCCTTCGCAAGATCTTCCTGCGCGGCGGCGGCATTGACGTCGACCATCGTGCCCAGCACCTGGAGGTAGGCCACCAAGGCGTCCATCTCGGTCAGGCGGTCGGTCTTGCCGTCGAAATCGCGGACCTGAGCCCCCGGATAGCGCTTGGCGAAATCGCCCTGGTCGGCCAGCGGATCGGCCTGGGCCTGGAGGTCCTGGCCGGCCTTGGCGAGGTCGGCCTTGGTATAGGGCACGCCGACCCGGTAGAGCGCGGTCAGGCTCGCCTGCATGTCGGGCACGCTCAGGTCGCGGTCGGCCAGGAAGGCATAGCTCGGCATCACCGATTCCGGCACGACCGAGCGCGGATCCTTCAGGTGCTGGACGTGCCATTCGTCCGAATAGCGGCCGCCGACGCGGGCAAGGTCCGGCCCGGTCCGCTTAGAACCCCACTGGAAGGGGTGATCGTACATCGATTCCGCCGCCAGGCTGTAGTGCCCGTAGCGCTCGACCTCGTCGCGGAACGGGCGGATCATCTGGCTGTGGCAGGTGTAGCAGCCTTCCCGCACGTAGATGTCGCGGCCAGCCTGCTCGAGCGGGCTGTAGGGCCGCATGCCCTTCACTTTCTCAATCGTGTTGTCGATCCAGAACAGCGGGGCGATCTCGACGATGCCGCCGATGGCGACTGCGACGAAGGCGAACAGGGCGAGCAGCGAGACGTTGCGCTCGAGCTTCTTGTGGTTGGTCAGAACCTTGGACATCGGAAAGCGCCCTTATTCGGCGGGAACGGCAGTGAGCGGGCGATCCTTCGCGGGATCGAAGGCGGCCTGGCGCAGCGGGGCTTCCTCGCGCAGCTTGCCGGCGATGGTCAGCCAGACGTTGGCGGTCATGATCGCCCCGCCGATCAGGTAGAGCAGCCCGCCGAAGGCCCGCAGCAGGAACATCGGGTGGAGCGCCGCGACCGAGTCCGCGAAGGTGTTCACCAGGTAGCCGTCGGCCCCGTATTCACGCCACATCAGCCCCTGGGTGATCCCCGACACCCACATCGCAGCGGCGTAGAAGACAATGCCCACGGTCGCGAGCCAGAAGTGCCAATTCACCCAGCGCAGGCTGTAGAGCCGCTGGCGTCCCCACAGTCGGGGCACGAGGTAGTAGATCGCCGAGAAAGTGATCATCCCGTTCCAGCCCAGTGCGCCGCTATGGACGTGGCCGATGGTCCAGTCGGTATAGTGCGACAGGCTGTTGACCGACTTGATCGACATCATTGGCCCCTCGAAGGTGCTCATCCCGTAGAAGGCCAGGGCCATGACCATCATGCGGATGATGGGGTCGGTACGGACCTTGTCCCAGGCGCCGTTCAGCGTGGCGAGGCCGTTGATCATCCCGCCCCAGGACGGCATCCACAGCATGACCGAGAAGACCATCCCCAGCGTCTGCGCCCAGTCGGGCAGGGCGGTGTAGTGGAGGTGGTGCGGGCCCGCCCAGATATAGAGGAAGATCAGCGCCCAGAAGTGGATGATCGAGAGGCGATAGGAATAGATCGGCCGCTCGGCCTGCTTGGGCACGAAGTAGTACATCATCGCCAGGAAGCCGGCGGTCAGGAAGAAGCCGACCGCGTTGTGGCCGTACCACCACTGCACCAGCGCGCCCTGCACCCCGGCGAACAGCGGATAGGACTTGGAGCCGAGCAGGCTGACCGGCATGTCCAGGTTGTTGACCACGTGGAGCATGGCCACGGTCAGGATGAAGGCCAGGTAGAACCAGTTGGCGACGTAGATGTGGGGCTCGCGGCGGCGCACCACGGTGCCGACGAAGACCGCCAGGTAGGCCAGCCAGACCAAGGTCAGCCACCAGTCGACGTACCATTCGGGCTCGGCATATTCCTTCGACTGGGTGACGCCCAGCAGGTAGCCGCTCGCGGCGAGCACGATGAACAGCTGGTAGCCCCAGAAGACGAAACGGGCGAGGCGGGGGAAGGCCAGCCTCGCCCGGCAAGTGCGCTGGACCACGTAGAACGAGGTCGCGATCAGCGCGTTGCCTCCGAAAGCGAAGATCACGGCGGAAGTGTGGAGCGGGCGGAGGCGGCCGAAGCTGGTCCACTCCAGGCCCAGGTTGAACGCCGGAAAGGCCAGCTGCAGCGCGATGAACAGGCCGGCGAGGAAGCCAGCCATGCCCCAGAACACCGTGGCGATCATGCCCCAGCGCACCGGCTCGTCGTCATAGCGTTCCAGGGCGCCGTAGCGATCGGCGGGCGCGCGCAGGACACCGCGCGCGATCGCATCGTAATCGGCGCGGCCGAGCGTGACCCACAGGCAGATGCCCGCGGCGACGGCGACGATGGCCATGTGGACGGCGAAGCCGGTGTCGGCGGCCGCGGCGACGGCCATGACGGCGGCGAGAAGCACGACCAGCCACAAGCCGGCGCGCGAAAGCAGGGTAACCATGAGCCTTCCCTCTCATGCGAATGATGGGCGCATTCTGGGCCTGCGGGCGCGATGCGGCATTGACCCGGGTCAAATTTCGTAAAGTGCGGGAAATCTCCGGGAAATTGCGCCGGGTCAAAGCGCGGTCCAGCGCCGCCGCCAGGTTGCGCCAGGCCGCGCGCCGCGGGTCCGCACGGGGCGGACCGCGCGCGGCAAAGGGGACCAATCCATGCGCAAGATCACCGCACTCGCCGCCGTCTTGGCCGCCGCGGCGCTGGCTTCGCCCGCACTGGCTGGCAGCGCCGAAGGACGCTGGCAGGTCAAGTTGCTGGGCACCGGCGTCCTGGTCGACGGCAAGATCACCCAGGTGGACAAGGACACGGTCGGGCTGCCGGGGGGCAGCCAGACCGACATCAACGACAACGTCGTGCCGACCGTGGCGATCGAATACTATGCCACGCCGCACCTCTCGATCGAGACGATCTGCTGCCTAACCCAGCACCACGCCAGCGGGGCCGGGGCCTTGCCCTCGGGCGCCGGAATCGTCGATCACATCATGATCCTGCCGGCGACGGTGACGGTGAAGTACCACTTCGATGCCGGCCCGGTGAAACCCTATGTCGGGGTGGGACCGAGCGTGTTCTTCTTCATCGACGAAAAGCCGGGCGCCGTGGCTGCGACCTTCGCCAACCGGGTCCATCTCGACAACCGGGCCGGCGTCGCGCTCCAGGCCGGGCTCGATATTCCGGTGAACGATCGCGGCATGGGCGTGAGCCTGGATGCCAAGAAGTATTTCATCGGCACCAAAGCCCATTTTTCCAACGCCGCCGGTACCGAAGTGCTCACGACCGAGCATAAGCTCGATCCTTGGGTGGTCAGCGGCGGACTCTACCTGCGGTTCTGACCAGACCCAGGTCCCCCATCGCAAGTCGATAGGGGGACCTGGGCGAACGCAACTTTGCCCCAGATCAAAGTCCGCCCGGCGATCCCCCGCTAACCCGGTGAGAACAAAGTTCTCAACGTTCGAAGGGACCGCCCGGATGGACAGCTTGCTGACCTCACTTGCCGCCGGCTGGCACTGGCAGCTCTCGCTGCTCGCCGCGCTTGGCATCGTCGCCGTTACCTTGCTCGGCAAGGGTGTGCTGCTGCTCGTCAGCCCGACGATCCGCGCCGCGCGCGACCTCAACGCCGCCGCCTATGCGGCGAAGATGGAAAACCCCCGCTATGCCGCCAACCAACGCTGGAACCGGCGCTGGGGGCCGGTCTTTCTGGCGGTGATCTTCATCGGCATCCTGCCGTTCTGCCTGACGCTGGAGACCCGGCCGTGGTGGCGGATCCCACTGGACTCCTTCGTGATCCTAATGGTCTACGATTTCTTCTACTACCTGGCCCACCGCTTCCTGTTCCACGACGAGGGCTTTTTCGGCGGCACGCTGCTGCGGGTCCACGCCATCCATCACCGTCAGCACAATCCCTGCCGCGGCGATTCCAGCTACATCCACCCGATCGAGGTGGGGATCGGGCTGGGACTCTACGTCGGCACGATCCTGCTGCTGAGCCTGGTGATGGGGCGGTTCCCTGTCGCCACGGTGGTGATCACTTGGGTCGCCTTCTCGCAGATCAACAACCACAACCACGACCTGTGGGAGGAGAGCCGCTTTCCCTTCGCCTACCTCAACACGATGTCGGTGATGCACCACAACCACCACGCCCGCTTCACCGGCGGCAATTTCGCCACGATCTCGCTGCTCTACGATTGGCTGTTCGGCACGCTGGACTATGGCGGCGAGCGGAAAGGGCGGCGGTGAGGTGGGATAAGGCGGCCTGGATCTTGGCAAGTTTGAAGCCGGGCCGGCAATCATTGACCCTACGAAGCGGGTACGTAAAAGTCGGCTATCAGGCGTCCGCGCGATCGAATGGCGGAGGAGCGGCGTATGGGGTTGGCGGTACGAGCGGCCACTTGTTCCTGCGGCCGCGTTCGGTGCGAGGGCATTGGCCCACCGATCCTGAGCACGGTCTGCTACTGCAGCGATTGCCAGGCCGGGGGGCGTCAGATCGAAGCCTTGGCCGGTGCAGATGGCGTTCTCGACCCAGACGGCGGGACGGCATACCTTACGTATCGTGACGATCGGTTCGCTTGCGTCGAAGGTGCCGAATTGCTCGTCGGCTACAAGCTCAGGCCCGACGCTCCAACGCAGCGCTTCGTGGCCTCTTGTTGCAACACGGGCCTGTTCATTAAATTCGCGCCGGGGCATTGGACATCGTCCTATCGCTCGCGGTTCGGCGGTGAGTTGCCACCGATCGAAATGCGGACGAAAGTCGCCAGGCGTCAGTCCGATCTGCCCCTTCCCCAAGATGCCCCGGCATATCGCGCCTTTCCTCTGAAGCTCTACCGGCGCTTGGCTGCCGCCGGTATCGCCATGCTGTTCTCCCGCGCCTCCGCCGCTTGGTCATGAGGCTTCGGAAAACGGGGGCAAGTTGGTGGGACGTCGGCGCGCTTTCCTGCATCGTGCAAACCTGCCACGGTCCACCCCGTTCCTTGAACCGTGCAGGCGTTCCTTCGGCAGGCCGCGCCCCAAGCGCGGCCTTCGGCATATCTGCAGCCGGCAAACTTTACCGAAACTCGCCGCACCATGCCTTTTGAGCGCGATTTTGCTAAAATTCGCCCGACGTGCTTTAAATAAAATACTGATATTTAATAAAAAGCGTGGCCGTATCGATCCTGCCACGCTTCCCATTTTTCCGCGGATTCCGCGTCAGGCGGCCTCCTTCTCGCGTTTTTCCGCATGGGCCTTGAACATGGTCATCACGTCGCCCGAAGTGACGGGCCGGGTCTCGGTCGTCGGAACCGAGCCGCCCGAGGACTTGGGACTGGTGTCGACCCGCTTCGCCGCGGCGCGGGCGTGGCAGGCGCCGACGGTCAGGTCCTCGCGCTTGTTGTGCTCGAACAGGCTGTCGTGGCGCAGCCAGCGGATCGCGTTGAGGTGGGTGACCTTGTCGATCTGCTCGTCGCTCAACCCCTTGACCTGTTCCCAGAGCAACTCGGCGGCGTCGGGCCAGAGAGCGTCGGAGTGCGGGTAGTCGACCTCGTAGGTCACGTTGTCCTCGCCGATCTCGGACAGGTTCTTGATGCCGTAGGGATCCCACAGGAAGCAGTGGGCGAAGTGGCGCTTCATCAAGTCGCTCGGCTTGATGTCCTGGAAACGCGAGCGGGTCCAGGCCTTGTGCCGCCAGTTGGAGAAGTCGGCGCGTTCCATCAGGTAGGGGACCCAGCCGATCGACCCTTCCGAGACGATGATCCGCATGTCGGGATATTGGTGGAGCTCCTCCAGCTGGAGCCAGTCGGCCACGCCCTGGGCGACCGAGAGGGGCATCGTGCTGATCCACGCCTCGATCGGCGTCTCCATCGAGGCGTGGGGCGCCGGGTTGCCACTGCCGATGTGCAGCGCGACGGTCATGTCGTGGTCGACCAGGGCCTTGTAGATCGGGTCCCAGTAGTCGTTGTGGATCGAGGGGAGTCCCTGGACGGTAGGGTTCTCATTCATCGAGACGACGCGGAACCCCTTCTTGGCCAGGCGGCCGATCTCCGCGACCGTGGCGGCGACGTCCCAGGTCGGCAGGATGCCCAGCGGGATGAAGCGGCCGGGATAGGCCATGCACCATTCGTCGTGGTGCCAGTCGTTGTAGGCCTGCATGTGGCGCAGGCTGAGCGCCTTGTCGGCGGCCTTGTGGAAGGTCTGGCCGTCGAAGCCGATCGAGTTGCCGAAGCACATCGAGGCGGCGATGCCGTTGACGTCCATGTCGTCGATCCGCGCGTGGACGTCCCAGCAGCCGTCGCGCAGCTGGTCGAGCGAGGTCGGTTCCATGCCGTATTCCTCGAAGGGCCGGCCGACCACCGCGTTGAGGCCGACCGAGGGGCGGATGTAGCCCTGGTACTGCCAGAAGTTCTTGCCCTCGGCATCGGTCCGCAGCTTCGGCGCCGAGGCGAGGAGGTCGCCCGAAAGCTGGTTGTCGAACAGGGTCGGTGGTTCGCAGATGTGGTCGTCGGTGGAGATGACCACCATGTCGTCTTTTTGCATGGCGCGGGTCCTTTCAGTGGATCGCCCCGCTGTCCGCGCCTCGGCCTGCGCCGACATTGACCGCGATCAACGCAGGGGCTCCGCGAGGGCGATAGCGCTTCTCCAACGAGAGGAGTCCCGATGACCGTCTGCACGCCCAGCGACTGCCCGCCCGCCGAGGCGATCGACATTCCGGCCCTGCGCGCGAAGTACCGGCGCGAGCGGGATCGCCGGATCAGCCGGCAGCACAACGATCAGTATGTCCCGGCGAGCGGCAGGTGGAAGGACGTCTACGAGGTCGATCCCTACACCCCCGTCGCGCCGCGTGAGCCGATCACCGGCGAGACCGACGTCGTCATCCTCGGCGCCGGCTATTGCGGAATGATGGTCGCGACCCAGCTCAAGCGCGCCGGCGTCACGGACTTCTACAACATCGACCACGGCGGCGACTTCGGCGGCACCTGGTACTGGAACCGCTATCCCGGCATTCAATGCGACAACGACAGCCTGGTCTACATGCCGCTGCTCTAAGAGACCGGCTATAGGCCGTCGAAGAAGTTCTGCGACGGCCACGAGATTCACGACCATTGCCAGATCATCGCCAACACCTTCGGCCTGCGTGAAAATGCCCTGTTCCACACCTTGATCGAGAGCCTGGTCTGGAACGGCGAAGAGAACCGCTGGCACGTCGGCACCAACCGCGGCGATGCGATCAAGGCGCGGTTCGTGGTGCTGGCGATGGGCCCGCTCAACAAGCCCAAGCTGCCGGGCATCCCCGGTCTCGACCAATTCAAGGGCAAGGTCTTCCATACCGCCCGCTGGGACTACGGCTACACCGGGGGTGAATGGCGCAAACCGGTGCTGGACAAGCTGGCCGATAAGAAGGTCGCCATCATCGGCACCGGGGCGACCGCGATTCAGGTCGTGCCCTATCTCGCCAGGTATGCCGGTCAGACCTACGTCGTGCAGCGCACCCCCTCCACGATAGATCGGCGCGACAATCGTCCGATCGACCCCGCCTGGTATTCCTCGCTGAAGCCCGGTTGGCAGCAGGAGCGCATCCGCAATTTCCATCATGCGGCGATGGAGCGCCTGGCCCCCGGCGAGCCCGACCTGGTCCAGGACATCTGGACCGAGATCAGCCGCAACCTATCCGCCGAGCTCGAGACCGAGGGCTGGCCGGACATCTCGGCGGAAGACTATGCCGCCCGCCGCGAGGTGATGGACTACCGCGTGATGGAGCGCCTGCGCGCACGCTGCGACGTGGTGGCGGACCCGGCTGTGGCCGAGGCGCTCAAGCCATACTACCGCTACCTGTGCAAGCGGCCGGCATCGAATGACGACTATTACCCAGCCTTCAACCAGGACAACGTCCACCTGATCGACGTCGCCGAGACCCGTGGGCTCGAACGGCTGACCGAGACCGGCTTCATCCACCGGGGCACCGAGTACGAGATCGATTGCCTGATCCTCGCCTCGGGCTACGAGGTGACCAACGACCTCGATCGGCGCTGGGGAATCGCGCGGATCGAGGGCGAGGGCGGCCTTTCGATCTACGACTACTGGCGCGACGGTTACCGGACCTTCCAAGGCATGACCGCGCACGGCTTCCCCAACATGTTCTTCACCGGTTTCACCCAGGCAGCGGCGAACGCCAGCAATTCCAAGACTTTCATCGATCAGGGCTTTCATATCGGCTATATTGCCAGCGAAGCGCTGAAGCGGGGCGCGGTGCGCGTCGAACCGAGCGTCGAGGCGCAAGAAGCCTATATCCGGCACCTGCGCGCCATCGCCGTCGACAACTCTGCCTATGTCGACGAGTGCACCCCCTCCTACTTCAACAACGAGGGCGACCAGACCAAGAAGCGGGGCATTTTCGGCGAGCCATGGGGTGAAGGCTACTACGCCTTCGAGGCCATGCTGGCGAAGTGGCGCGACGAGGGCGATCTCGCGGGGCTCGACCTGACCTACGACAAGGTCGCGGAACCGGCGGAGTAGGGGCGATGAACGAGATTGCCACGCTCGTCTCCGACGACCTCGCCGAAGCTCTGACCTATCCGGTCGAGGCCTTCATCGGCCGGGAATACGCAGAGGCCGAACCCGAGCGGCTCTGGTCAAAGGTCTGGCAGCAGGCCGGCCGGGTGGAGGAATTGCTCGAGGTCGGCAGCTACATCACCTACAATATCTGCCACGATTCCATCTTGATCGTTCGTGACGCACCCACTTCGCTCAAGGCCTTTCACAACGTCTGCCCCCATCGGGGACGGCGTCTGGTCGGCAATAATACCGGCGGCGGACCGAAGACGGTGGCGCAGGATGCCGGGGCGCACAGCGCCAAGGGCCGGCAGCTCAAGTTCGGCTGCAACTATCACGCCTGGACCTTCGGTCTTGACGGCGAAGCCACGTACATCCCCGACCGGGAGGACTGGCAAGGCGCGCTTGAACTCGGTTGCACCAGCCTGACGCCGGTACAGGTCGATACCTGGGGCGGCTGGATCTGGGTCAACATGGACCTCGAAGCCGGGCCCTTGCGCGAATGGCTGGAACCGGTCGCCACGCTGATCGACCCCTTCGAATTCGAGAAGATGCGCTACCGTTTCCGCTACTGGGGCCTGTTCGACTGCAACTGGAAGGTCGCGCTCGAGGCTTTCCTGGAGCCTTATCATGTCCAGGGAACCCATCCGCAGCTGATCAAGTACGGCGACTTCTACGGCTTTTCAAAGGCTTTCGGCCTCCACGGCCAAACCGGCTTCGACAGCAAGGAGCACCGCGGCGAGCAGTCCATGGCCGAGACCAGTGTCCACCGCGCCGCTGGCGACGGCGATCCGCGGCACACGATCGCGCGGATGCAGCTCGAATACTGGGAGACCATCGGCGCCAGCACGACCGAGACCCTGGTTCGCACCGCCCAGCGCCTGCCGCTCGACCTGCCCGAAGGAACCCCGGCCGCCGAAGTCCACCGGCATTGGCTTGACACGGCGAAGGCAGAGGACGCCGCGCGGGGGGTAGTCTGGCCGGAGATAAGCAGCGCCCAGATGGCCGCGGCGGGCCTGGCCTTGTCCATCTTCCCCAACGTCAACTTCATTCCGGGCCCGACCTTCTCGCTCGCCTACCGGGTGCGCCCCTGGGGCACCGACCCCGACAAGTGCCTGTTCGAGGCCGTCGCGCTCGATCGCTTTCCCGAAGGGGAGGAGCCCGAGACCGAATGGACCTTTGTCGAGCAGGATCTCGACGAGTGGCCCTTCGTGATCGGCCAGGACATCTCGAACATGGTCGAAGTCCAGCGCGGCTACAAGTCACGCGGGTTCAAGGGCTGCCAGCCCAATCCCTGGCAGGAGCGCAAGGTGACGAACCTGCACCGCGGCCTGGCGAAGTACATGGGCACAGGCGCGCCCAAGCCGCTGGCCTGAACAACCCCGATCGAAAGGCGAATAACATGGCCGAGATGGATGCAGCCGATCTGCTAACCGCGGCAAACCCGCTGTTGATCCATGACCCTGAACTGATCCCCGCGGCGCGCTATTATGATCGCGCATTCTACGACCTGGAGGTCGAGAAGCTGTGGCCCCACGTCTGGCAGATGGCCTGCCGGCTTGAGCAGATCCCCAACGTGGGAGACTGGGTGGAATATTCCAACGTCGGCAAGTCGGTGATCGTTGTCCGGGCCCGGGACGGGGTGAAAGCCTATCACAACGCCTGCCGTCATCGCGGCGTGCCGATTGCCGGCGGGAAAGGGAACGAGCACGGCAATTGCGCCAAGAGCGGTTTCATCTGTCCGTTTCACGGCTGGCGCTGGAACCTCGATGGCGAAAACACTTTCGTCTATGGCAAGCACCTGTTCCGCGAGGAATTGCTGGAGAAGGGCGAACTGGCGCTGAAGCCGGTGCGGGTCGAGACCTGGGGCGGATGCGCCTTCATCAACCACGATCCCGAAGCCCCGTCCTTGCGCGATAGCATGGGGCCCGTGCTCGGGGCGCTCGAAGCCCGCGGCGTGGACAAGCTGCGCGCCGAATGGTGGTACGCGACCGAACTGCCCGCGAACTGGAAGATCGCGATGGAGGCCTTCATGGAAGGCTACCACGTGATGAAGACTCACCCACAACTACAGCAGGCGCAGCCCGGGCTCTACAACAACCGCTACGGCAACGAGACCGGCGGCCTTGCCCCCCAGATCAACCCCAATCTGTCGATCAAGGAGAACATCGCCGAGCTGATCAAGACGCTTGAGCTGCTGAGCTCCGGGATGTCCGGTCTGGTCCACGCCAAGGAGATCGAGATCGCCCGGCGGTTCAGCGACGTCGAGTTGCCCAAGGATCCGATGCAGGGGATCGCGGCCTGGTACTACATGGTCAATGCCGCGATCACCGAGCAGCTGCGCGCCCGGGGCGAGGACGTGCCCGACCTCAACCGGGTTGCGGTGGAGTACCCGGTCGAGGCGGTCAGCTACCTCTTCCCGCATTATTTCCTGCTGACCTACTTCACCTCGATGTCGAGCTACCGGATCCGTCCGCTGGGCCCCGAATCTTGCCTGTTCGAGATCTGGTCGCTGACCCAGTTTCCCGAAGGCGAGGAGCCGGCCCCACCGATGGAGCCGATCGTCCTGCCCTTCGACAGCCAAGACTTCCCGCAGATCCCCCGCCAGGACTATTCCAACATTCCGATCCAGCAGAAGGGCCTGCGCGCCGAAGGCTTCGACCACATGCGCCTGGCGCGCGAGGTCGAGGGGCTGATCGGCAACTATCAGCGCGTGATCGACGGATACCTGACAGGCGTGGCCAAGAACAAGCTGGCGGCGGCCTCGGCGAAGCTGGGCAGGAACTTCGACGGGCCGATCCTGGACCTGGGGCTCTAGAGCAGTTTCTCGCCCGCCTTTCATCCCATCCTGAGCGCCAGGTCCGATAGGGCCCCGGCCAGCTTGGCGCCGAACTGCGGGTCGATGCTCGACCCTTCGATCGCCCGGCGCATCGCTTCGGCCCATTGGCGGGCGGTCTCGGGCACGATGACCGTATCTCGGTGCGCCGACATCAGACATCTGCCCGGCCGCTGCTCGAACCAGTCGCGCGGGCCGCCCAGCCAGGCGGCCAGGAACGAGCCCAGCGACGCCCGCATCGGGGTAAGGTCGGCCGCGTGAAGGGCGCGCAGCTCGCTATAAGCCGGGTCGGTGTCCATCAAGTCGTAGAACCGGTCGACGATCTCGCGGATCGGACCGCCGCCGCCGATCATGTCGTAGGGCGTGCGGGCAAGCTGGGCTGTCGTCATGGCGTCCTGCAGAGATGGTTTCGGATGCGCCGATAATCCTCGTTCGCTCGGCGGGCGCGTTGACCGTGGTCAATGCCGCCATGGTCGATCGCGGCGATACCCGTTCTCCGGAGCCGTGCTGACGTCCCCCCGCCCGGCGGCTTCCTCACTCCACGACTATCGGGCGGCAGGCCTCTTGGCCTGCCGCCCTTTCTTTTCGCGACCGCCTGATTCTTTGACTTTCCGCAATGCCGCGGGAGCCCGATCCCGCCATGACGGAAGCATGTGGCCTTACTATCCCGAATTGCTTGCCGCGCCCGTGCCCCGCTACACGAGCTTTCCCACCGCAGCGGAGTTCGGTGCGGGGGTGGGGCCGGCAGATCTTTCCGATGCGCTCGAGCGGGCGGACGGGAACCTGTCGATCTACGTCCATATCCCGTTCTGCGAATCGATCTGCTGGTACTGCGGTTGCAACACCGGCAAGTCGAACCGCAGCGAACGCTTAGCGAGCTATCTCGAGGCCTTGCATCGCGAGATCGGGTTGATCGGGGAACGGCTTCCCGCTTCGGCTCGCGTGCGGCGCATCGCTTTCGGCGGAGGCAGCCCCAATTCGATCCGCCCTACCGATTTCGTCCGCCTGATGCTGTGCCTGACCCAAGCACTGCCGCTGCTGGACCCGGTCGTTTCGGTCGAGCTCGATCCGCGCACGCTCGACCAGGCTTGGGTCGATGCGCTGGCAGGGGTCGGCGTCACCCGCGCGAGCTTGGGAGTCCAGACCTTCGATTCCGCGCTCCAGGCGGCGATCGGGCGCGAGCAGCCGGCCGAACTGATCGAGCGCGGCACTCGTTGGCTGCGCGAGGCGGGAGTGACCTCGCTCAACTTCGACCTGATGTACGGCCTTCCCGGACAGGATGAGGCAGCTCTTCGCGATACCCTGGCCCGGGCGGTCGATCTCGGGCCGGACCGCGTGGCCCTGTTCGGCTATGCCCATGTCCCGCACCTGATTCCGCGTCAGCGCCGGATCGACGATGCCGCATTGCCGGGAACATTCGCCCGGTTCCGGATGGCGGCCTTCGGCCAGGCACAGTTGATCGACGCCGGCTATGCCGCTGTGGGCTTCGATCATTTCGCGCTCCCTGGCGATCCGCTGGCCCAGGCGGCCTGCGCCGGTCGGCTGCATCGCAACTTCCAGGGCTTCACCGATGACGACGCCCCGGTCGTGATTGGCCTGGGTGCCTCGGCGATCAGCAGCTTTCCCGAGCTGTTGGTGCAGAACCAGAAGAACAGCGGCCGCTACCGGATGATACTGTCGCAGGGCCGGCTGCCCGCCGGCCTCGGCCTGCGCCGCAGCGCGGACGACCGCCGCCGCGGAGAGATCATCGAGCGGTTGCTTTGCCAAGGACGGGCCGATCTCGGTCTGTCGCTCGACGCCCGGACAGCAGCGCGGCTCGAACCTCTCGTGGCGCGGCGCCTGGCGCAGATCGAGGGCACGCAGCTCGTCGTCACCGAGCTCGGGCTGCCCTATTCGCGGGTGATCGCCGCAGTCTTCGATCCGTACCGCCAGCAATCTGCCAGGAAGTTCAGCTCGGCGGTCTGACCCGACCTCCGGTACATTACGGATATCGGCCCTGACGCTCGCCGGCCGATAGGATCGTATATCGGATGAAGACAGTCGGGAGTTCGGGTGATGACCGCTTGCACCAATTGCAGCGTGCGCGAGAGGGCGATCTGCCAATCGCTGTGCGAAAGCGATCTCGAGACGATGAGCCAGATGGGGCGGCGGCACACGGTTGCTCCCGGTGAGGCGCTGATGTGGCAGGGCGACGAGGAAATGGTCGTCGGCAACGTCATCGAAGGGGTGCTCAAGCTTTCCGCCGCCACCGCCGATGGCCGCGAGCAGACGCTGGGGATCGTCTATCCCAGCGACTTCATCGGCCGGCCGTTCGGAAGGACCAGCAGCCACTCGGTGGTCGCCCTGTCGGAAGCGAAGGTCTGCACCTTCCCCCGCTCGAGCTTCGACCGCTTCGCAGAGGAACATCCCGACCTCGAGCACAAGCTGCTGCAGCGGACGCTGACCGAGCTCGACCGTAGCCGGCAATGGATGGTCCTGCTTGGCCGCAAGAGCGCCGGTGAACGGCTCGCCGCCTTCCTGCTCGACATGACAGATCGGTTGGGCGCCGAGGATGCGGAGGGCAACATCCGTTTCGAGCTGCCCTTCGGCCGCCAGGACATCGCTGACCTGCTCGGGCTCACCATCGAGACAGTGAGCCGCCAAATCACCAAGCTCCGCGAGGAGGGCGTTATCGCCACGCCCGATCGGCGCGGCGTCGTGGTGCTCGATCGTGACTGGCTGAGCGATTTTGCCGGGGATTGAGCGGCGTCAGAGATCGATGATGCAGGCATGATCTGGAAGAGCATCCGTCTCGAACTGGCCACGACGCCGGACTTTCCGCGCGGTTCGCCGAGCCGCGCCTATCTTCTGCGCTTGCCTCTGGCGGAAGACGGCGCGATCGACCGTGCCGCCTTGCAGGCGATGCCGCACCAGGCGACCGTTCGCCGGTTCTGGCCGAGCCAGCCCGATCTCGCCGGCTATGTCATTCCAAGCCCGGGTGGCTGGCTGCTCGACTACGACCGAGCTTTGCCGGGCGGGGACAGCGGAAAGCTGGAAGGCAACGCCTTCCGCCTGGGCGAATGCATCACCATGACCGAACCCGACGGCAGGCGCTTGCCATTCCGGGTGGCGGCGCTGGAAGCGCTCGGCTGACGGCTCTTCCTATTGTTCGCCCAGGCCGGCGGCGAACGCGATCCGCAAGGCCTCCGACAGGCTGGATACGCGCAGTTTGCTCATCACGTTGGCGCGATGGATCTCAACGGTGCGCGGGCTGATCCCGAGGTCGAAGGCGATCGTCTTGTTGGGGTGGCCCTTGACCAGCCCTTCGAGCACTTCACGCTCGCGCGGCGTCAGGACGTCAAGCTGGGCGGAAGCCTCCTCGGCGCGCTGCGCCCTACTGCCGGCCCGTTCGAGCTGGGCGAACCCTTGTTCGAGCGCAGCCAGGAGCGTGGCCTTCTCGAATGGCTTCTCGATGAAATCGATCGCACCGTTCTTCATCGCCTGGACCGCGACCGAAACGTCGCCGTGACCCGTCATGACGATCACCGGCAGGCGGATGCCGCTATGCCTCAGCGCTTTCTGAACTTCCAGCCCGTCCATTCCCGGCATCCGCACGTCGAGCAGGACGCAGCCGGGATCGAGGGCCTTGCCTGGGGCGAGCAGCTCGGGACCCGAGGCGTAGGTCTTCACCGTCAAGCCGGACGTGCGCAACATGAAGCTGGCAGACCGGCGGATTGCTTCATCGTCGTCCACGAGGTGCACGGTCTGCTTCGCGTCAGTCATCGGCCGCTTCCTCGGCATTGATTAGGGTGAAATGAAAGGCGGTGCCTCCCAGCGCGGAACCGTCGGCCCAGATGCGTCCGCCATGTCCAGCAATGATCGTATGGCAGATGGACAGGCCCAGCCCCATGCCTGCCGCCTTGGTGCTGACGAAGGGCTGAAACAGCTGCGCCGCTACCTCACGCGCCAGGCCCGGGCCATTGTCCTCGATCGTCACGTGGACTTCCTCTCCCTCGCCCCGCGAGGTAATGCGCAGACGCTGGATCTTGCTGCCGGCCGTCGCCTCGATCGCGTTGCGGATGAGGTTGAGCAGAACCTGTTGGACTTGGATCCGATCGATCAGCACCTTGTCGGCGTTGCGGTCGAGGCGGAGCTCGACCTCGTTGGCCCGGGCGCCGGCATCGACGAGGGCAAGGGCGCTCGCCTCGTTCACCACCCGGCTCAGGCTTTCTACCCGGCGCTCGCTCTCTCCGCGCGCAATGAAGTCCCGCAGCCGGCGGACGATCTGTCCGGCCCTGACGGACTGTTCGGCACACTCCTGAAGCGCTTCCCGCACGATTTCGATCGTCTCGGCATCGGGATGCTCGAGCAGGTCGCGAGAGGTTTCGACATAGTTCGCCACCGCGGTCAGCGGCTGGTTGAGCTCGTGGGCGATCGAGGTGGCCAGCGTGCCCATCGCGGTCACGCGCGAAACATGGGCCAGCTGCGATTGGAGATCGTGGAGCCTGAGCTCGGTCTGCTGGCGTTCGGTAAGATCGCGGATGAAACCGGTGAAAACCCGCTCGCCGTCGATCAGCGCCTCGCCGATGTGGAGGTGAATCGGAAAGGTGGCGCCGTCGCGGCGCCGGGCGTTCGTGACCCGGCCGATGCCGATGATCTTGCGCTGGCCGGTACCCGAATAGTCGTGGATGTAGCGGTCATGCTGCTCGCGATCGGGCGAGGGCATCAGAACGCTGACGTTCTCGCCGAGCAACTCGTCCTCCCGGTAGCCGAACATCCGCTCCGCCGCGGCGCTGAAGGAGAGGATCGCGCCATTGCCATCGATGACGATCATCGCGTCCGGGATGGTCTCCAGGATCGAACGCAGGTGCGCTTCGTGCGCGAAGACGCGGGCTTCGCCGCGCTGCGGATGATCGGCTCCCTTGTCCACGAAAGCCTTTTAGCGCGGCGAAAGGATCAAGCAAACCGATCGGCGGAGCGGTTCGCGGCCCGACCGATGGGGCAGCCGATGATTCAGGTAAGGGCGGCGATCACGGCGATAGCGAGGCCCCAGACGAAGATCAGGACCGGCAGGACCAGAACCTGGGCTGCCGCCGCTCCCGCGCCGAGCCGGCCCGTGGCCGTCACGATACCGCGGCTCTCGAGCTGCCCGAAGGTGAGCGCGCCGCGGGTCTTGGCCGGGTTCATTCTCGCCCAGAGCGCCGGCGTGCCGAAGCCGGCCACCACGAACAGGGCGAAGATGACCAGCGGGATCGCCAGTCCGGCATTCCCGAAGGTGGCGGCCATCACGCCGATGAAGCCGAGATAGAGCCCGGCCGTGGCGACATAGATTCCGGTCGGCAGCTCGAAGGTGCGGTCGATCTCGGCGCGCACTTGGGGGGTGGCACCGGGTGCGGGAACGATGGTTGCGGCGGTGCGCAGGACATCGCGGGTGACGAATTCGGACATGGCTGACCTCCTTGATAGGGCGGTTTTGCCTTGCGGACCCCGCCGCGGAATTGATCGTCGTCAAGGTTGGCAGCCGTGCCGGACATTTTGGCCGCGAAGAGCGGCTATGTTCACCGAGAGTCGGTAGCTTCGCCCGGTTCTTTCGCCTGCCGCCAAGGAGGCTTCTGGCGCTGGTTTGTTCAGCCTAGCGCCCTTGTTCACGGGTCCGTTCCGTACTTGCCGGCTCGCCGTGGGATCGGCGGCTCTGACCGACCGGGAGGAGCGTCCCGCGCCCTGAACGGCCGGCATCTTGGCCTCTCCGTAACATTCCTGATTCTGGACCCGAGCTCGGAGGTGTCCACTCGCCGGGCACTTCAGGAGAACAGGCGATGAAGAACGTTCTTTTGCTGATCCACGACGATCCAGGCCAGGAAGCCAGGCTGCAAGCCGCCCTCGATCTGACCCGAGCCCTATCGGGCCATCTCACCTGCATCGATGTCACGCCGCCGCCACTCACGGCAGACCCCCTCTGGGGCGTCGCATCGGGCACGATCGTCTACGACGAGACGGCGCGGGAGGCGACCAACCTGGCGAGAGTGGAGAAGCGTCTCGCGCACGAGGATGTCGCGTGGTCAATCGAAGCCTTGCGAGGCGACTACACGGGCTGCCTGGGCGACGCATTACGCTCCGCCGACATCGTGGTGCTCAATCACGAACTCATCGGCGCGCCCGTGCCCGATATGGGCATGATCATCGGCAATCTGCTCGGCGAGCATGAGGTGCTCGCGGTGGCTATGCCGGCTGAGGCTCATCGCTTTGCGGCAGAAGCGCCGGCCCTGATTGCGTGGGACGGATCGGCGGCGGCGATGAAGGCCGTCCGACGCGCCATTCCACTGCTAGTCCGGGCACGATCGGTGACCTTGCTGGAGGTCGGAACGCTGTCGCGTGATGTCGTGGCGGCGGAAGAAGCCGCCAGCTATCTTTCGCGACACGGCATCAAGGCCGACATCCAACGAGTGCCGAATGCTTCGTCGGTCGCCGCAGAGATCTGCCGAGCGGCCGGCCGGCTCGGCGCGGGGTATTGCCTTATGGGAGCCTATGGCCACAGCCGGCTGCGTGAGGCCCTGTTCGGCGGAGTGACTCGAGACATGCTCCGCCCTGGTGGCCCTCCACTCGTGCTCGGCCATTAGAGCCCCAGCCGCTGCTGGTTAAGCAGCAGAACGGGCTGGCTTGCGGGGGTGGGGCATTGCTCCGCACAAGGCGAACTCCCGTGACCGCCGATCGGTGAATTGGGTCTGATAGGCCCCTGGCGGCGTCCTAACAGGGCAGCGTCTGAGCGGCGTCCTCGACGAGCGGATCCTTGCGAATTCGAGGAATGTGCTGGCGAATCAGGAAAAGGCAAATCCCACAAATCGCCATCACAAGGGCGACGGATAGGAAGAAGAACCGGGCGCCGCCCTGTTGCAGGGCGATCGCCGCGGTGAATGAGCTTGCCAGTGCGCCGATCCGGCTGACCGCGCCCATCATGCCGGTACCGGTCGTTCGGACCTGGGTGGGGAAGACGTGCACCGCCAACGAGAGCATTCCGGTCTGGACTACCCCCAGCGCGGCGGCGAGCAGCGCCAGGAACAGCATCAGCGGCCAAAGGCCGAAGTCGGCAATGGCTTGGGCTTCCATCATGAGGATCGCGCCGAGGACACCCACCGCATTGAGCGTCAGCAGCGGAACACGCGAGCCGATCCGGGTGACCGCTACGGCGCCGATCGGGATGCCGATAATCCCGCCAACGTTGAAGATCGCGGTGGCGAGGCCCTGTTGGCCGGAGGAAAGCCCCAACTGCGACAGGGTCGCGGGAAGCCAGCTGATGAAGCTGTAGCTGGAAACGTGAGCGAACAGAGCAGCCCCGCAGAGCGCTAGCGTGTCGCGGCGATAGGGCTGCTGGAACAGCACGCCGATCTTCACCTTGCCGGGCTTTTCGTGACGGTCGACGAACTCGGTACTCGTGCCGGGATCGATCGACATCTTCCGCAGCAGCGAGACCAGTCGGTCGGACCGCTCGGGACGCTGGATCAGGTAGCGAGGCGATTCGGGCAGGACGAACCACAGCAGGGTCGCGAACAGCAGGGCGCCCCCGCCGGCGATCACGAACAGTGCGCGCCAGCCAAGCGCATCCATCTGGCTGGAGACGAGCAGGGCGGCCACGAACCCTCCTACCGGCACGCAGGCCATAGCCGTCATCACGGCACCGCTGCGGGTGCGGGCAGGCGTGAATTCCGCGACGAGCGCCACAGCGTTGGGGATCAGGCCACCCAGTCCGATGCCCGCGAGGAAGCGCAGGATCATAAGGCCCTGAAGGTCTCCCGGAAGGGCCATCGCGGCCGTCGCGGCGCCGAAGATCAGGATCGTGAGCAAGGCGGCCAGTCGGCGTCCGACGCGGTCGCCGATGAGGCCGGCGGAGAAGCCGCCCACCGCCATGCCGATCGTCCCGGCGGCGAAGACATGGGCAAAATCGGGCTTGGCCACGTGGAATTCCGCGGCGATCGAGGGGACGGCGAGGCCCAGCAGCTGATTGTCGAGGCCATCGAACACGATGGCCAGGGCCATCATGACCGCTACCGACTTGCGATAGCCGCTCCAGCGCCCCTCATCGAGCGGGCCGCTGATGTCGAACGCGTGCTTGGTGCCGGGCATATCTGCAGACCTCTCCGTGATGACGCAGCCGGGCGCAGGACCGTCCGATCGATGCGTCGGGTTCGTCCGCGCTCTCGCGTGGATTGCGGATTTCGAACCTCTGATGGCAACAAAGCACAGGGCGGGTTTTCGCGGAAATCCGAATTTTAGGGCCAAGCTATCTCGATCCGCGATGGTGCCGTTTGTCGAATCCTAATTGTTCGAATATCTTGATGAGTGATCGATATAATTTCGCTTAATTCAACTAACCCAGCCCGCTAGGCCAAGCCCCTTCACGGAGGAGCGGGCATGACCAGCATAGCGATAGGCGGCGATCGGATTTCGGGTCTCCACTACATCGACGGCCGGCGCGTCGACTCGCCAGGACGCCTTGAGGTCTTCTCTCCGATCGACAGGCGGGTGCTGGGCGAGATCGCCCTTGCCGGCGCCGTGGAGGTCGATCGCGCCGTGTCGGCGGCGGTGCGTGCCTTTCCCGCCTGGGCCGCGCTCGGAGCCGAAGGGCGGCTGCCCTATCTCCAGCGTTTCGCCGAGGAGATCGGCAAGCGCACGGACCTGTTCTGCCAGGCCGAATCGACCGACGCAGGCGTCCTCCTGTCGCGAATGCAGCACGGGATCGTTCCGCGGGCGATGCTCAACATCACCTGGTTCGCAGAGGCCGCGCTGACCCTGCAGGACAAGGTGATCGAAAGCGCGCAGGCGACCCACCTGGTACGGCACGATCCGGCCGGTGTCTGCGCGATCATCACGCCGTGGAATTCGCCGCTAATGCTTTCCACCTGGAAAGCGGGGCCGGCGCTGGCCGCGGGCAATACCGTGATCATCAAGCCGCCGGAGTGGGCGCCGCTGACCTGTTCGCTGCTTGCCGACGCGGCGCACGCGGCCGGGCTCCCCGCGGGCGTCTTCAACGTCGTCCAGGGCACCGGCGGGGAAACGGGCGCGGCGCTCGTCGCGGATGAGCGGCTGGCCCGCATTTCCTTCACCGGTTCGGTTCAGACCGCCAAGACGATCGCCCAGGTGGCCGGTGCCAACCTGACCCCTTGCAGCCTCGAACTCGGCGGAAAGTCCCCGTTCATCGTGCTCGAGGATGCCGATCTCGACGCCGCCGCCACCACCGGCGCGCTGATGTACCGCAACGCCACCCAGGTCTGCCTGGCAGGCACGCGCTTCCTGGTCCAAGCGAACATCCGCGACGCTTTCGTCGCCAAGATGCGCGCCGTCGTCGAGCAACTCGTGATTGGCGACCCCCGCGATCCGGCGACCGAAGTCGGGCCGATCATCCATCCCCGCCAGGTGGAGCGTGTCGCAGGCTTCGTCGAACGCGCGAAGGCCGCCGGGGCGACCGTGCTGTGGGGCGGCCAGGCTTCCGACGCCGGCGAGCTTTACTTTCAGCCGACCATGCTGACCGACGTCGCCCAGGATTCCGAGATCGTCCAGAACGAGGTCTTCGGCCCGGTCCTGGTCCTCCAGACCTTCGGCGACGACGACGAGGCGGTCGCGCTCGCCAACGACAGCCGCTACGGCCTCGGCGGGGTCTGCTTCGGCGAGACCGCACATGCGCGGGCGGTGGCAGAGCAGGTCCGGACCGGCTTCATCTGGGTCAACAGCTTCGGCATCCGCGATCTGGCCGCGCCGTTCGGCGGGTGCCGCGACAGCGGAATCGGCCGGGAGGGCGGCGACTGGAGCTTCGAATTCTTCAGCGACATCAAGGACGTGATCCTGCCGAAGCAGCCCTTCAAGCCCAGCTTCAGCCACCGCTGAGCGCCGATCGGAGAATCGCCATGGGAGAAATCGTCGGCGCCGCCATCGTTTCGCATCACCCCGGGTTGATGCAGACGGACGAATTCAGGCTGAACGTCGGGGCGGGCCGGGATTCCGACCTGATCGCCGGCTACCGGCGCCTGCGCGAGAAAGTCGACGCGGTCCGCCCGGATGTCCTGCTGATCTTCGACACGCACTGGTTCACCACGGGCTTCCACCTGCTGGACGCCGGGGCGCACTACGAAGGATCCTACATTTCCGACGAGATGCCGTGGTATCTGCACGGGCAGCGCTACTGCTACGACGGAGCGCCGGACCTGGCGAAGCTGATCCAGGCCGTGGCGGAGGAGCGGAACTTTCCCGCCCTGGCCATCGATGCCCCCGACCTGCCGCGCCACTATGCGACGATCAATGTCGTCAACCTGCTCAAGGCGAAGGAAAAGATCCTGACCGCGAGCAATTGCCAGAATTGCGGGACCGAGCATTTCATCGCCATGGGCCGGGTGGTCGGCGAGGCGATCCGCCGGTCGGATCACCGGGTCGTGCTGCTCGCCAGCGGCGCGCTGAGCCACAAGTTCAGCGACATCGAATTCGTCCAGAAGCACGAGCGGATCTTCCACCCCGACAACCTGTCGAGCCAGGCCAACCACGCCAGCGACCGCGAGGCGATCGAGCTCTTCCGCCAGGGGCGGCACGACCTGATCCTCGAGCGCTTTCCCACCGAATATGCGAAGATCCCCTGGGAGGGGCTGGGCGGACACTACCTCCAGATGGTCGGCGCGCTCGGCGGGGCGGACTGCCGCGCGCCGGGCGAGGCCTTGTCCGAATACGAAAACGCGCGCGGGACGGGCAACATCCACATCTGGTTCGATGTCGCGAGCCAAGCGGGAGCAGAGGCATGAGCGTTCTTGATGGGCCGCGGATCGAGCGGCGCCGGGTCTTGGTCGAGGGCACGCCCTACTGGGGCACGATGGACGGCGCGCGGACGCTCCGGCTCGACGACGGACGCACGGTCGATCCGACCGACCTGGTCCACCTGCCGCCGCTGGCGATCCAGCCGAGCAAGATCATCCTGATCCACATCAGCTATTCGTCGCGGTCGATGGAGACGCGCAACAAGCCGGCGCCGACCGAGACGCCGACCTACTTCTCCAAGCCGAGCACCGCGCTCAACGGTCACAACGGCCAGCTGATCAAGCCCGAGGGCATCAAGTACCTCAACTACGAGGGCGAATGGGCCGCGGTGATCGGCAAGGTCGCCCGCAACGTCCGCCAGGAAGATGCCTGGGACCATATCGCAGGCTTCGTGCCGCTGCTCGACATGGGCGCGCAGGATTTCCGCGACACCGACCAGGGCTCGATGTTGCGGGTCAAGGGCATGGACGGCTTCTGCCCGGTCGGGCCGGGGATCGTCTCGGGCATCGATCCGCGCAAGGAAACGCTGCGGACCTACCGCAACGGGCTGCTGGTGCAGGAAGCGAACATCGGCGAAGAACTGATCTGGGGCCCCGACTACATGATCGCCGACATCTCGCGGCACATCACCCTGCTGCCCGGCGACATTCTCAGCACCGGCACGCCGGCCCATTCGCGCTCGCTCGATCCGGGCGACACGATCGAGGTCGAGATCACCAATATGGGCCGGCTGCGCTGCGACGTGGTGGCCGGTCCGGCGCCCCGCGTGGCAGGCGTCGGCCATCCGCCGATGGACACGCCCGAGGTACGCCGCGTCGCGCTGGGCTTCGACGAGCGCGTGCGCGAAGACCTCAAGGCCAACTACCGTGCGGGCAACAAGGGCTGATCCATGGCGGATCTCGCCGACCTTGCCGCCTGCTTTTCCGGCAGGCTCCTGACCGCGCCCGACGACATGGCGCCGTTCCTGGCCGACTGGCGCGACCTGTGGCACGGGCGCGCCCGCGCCGTGGCCCAGCCCGATACTACGGAGGGAGTCGCGGCCGTGGTGCGGTGGTGCGCGGCGAACGGCGTGCCGATCGTGCCGCAGGGCGGGAACACCAGCATGTCGGGCGGGGCCACGCCCGATGCCGGCGGCGAGGCGCTGGTCCTCTCGCTGGCCCGTTTGAACCGCGTGCGCGCGGTCGATCCCATCAACGACACCATCACCCTCGATGCGGGCTGCGTGCTCGCCGCGGTCCAGCAGGCGGCCGAGGAGGCCGAGCGATTGTTTCCCCTGAGCCTTGGTGCGGAAGGATCCTGCACCATCGGTGGCAACCTGGCGACCAACGCCGGCGGCACCGCCGTCCTGCGCTACGGCAACATGCGCGAACTGTGCCTGGGCCTGGAGGTCGTCACGGCCGAGGGCGAGGTCTGGAACGGCCTGCGCGGCCTGCGCAAGGACAACAGCGGCTACGACCTGCGCGACCTGTTCATCGGCTCCGAAGGGACCTTGGGCATCATCACCGGCGCGGTGCTCAAGCTGTTTCCCCGGCCCAGCGGGCACATCGCCGCCTGCGTCGGGGTGCGCGACCTGCACGTGGCCACGGCCCTGCTCACGCGCCTGCGCCGCGCCTTCGACAGCCAGCTCACCAGCTTCGAGATCTTCTCCGATGCCTGCCTCGCCCTGGTCGAGCAGACCATCGCCGGCGCGCGTTCGCCCCTCGCCGAGCGCGCGCCGTGGTATGCCTTGGTCGAGCTGTCGGTATTCGATGCGATCGACGCCCGCCGCGAACAGTTCGAGGCCGTGCTGGTCGATGCCCTGGAGGCCGGGATCGTCCAGGACGCCGCCATCGCCGAATCCGAAGCGCAGCGCGCCGCGTTCTGGCGGCTGCGCGAGAGCATTTCCGAGGCCCAGGCCGTGGCCGGCAAGACCATCAAGCACGACATCGCGCTGCCCATTTCCAGCCTGGCCGACTTCGTGGGCGAGGCGGACGCCGCGGTCGCCGCGGGTTGGCCGAGCATGCGTTTCATCACTTTCGGCCATCTCGGCGACGGCAACCTGCACTACAATTTCTCGCCGTCGCCGGGCGCCGATCCGGCAGCGTTTCTGGCCGCGACCGACGCGATCAACCTCGTCGTCCACGATATCGCGGCGAAGCACGGCGGCACCTTTTCCGCCGAGCACGGCCTGGGCGTCCTGCGCCGGGATGAGGCCGTCCGGCTGAAATCGCCCGTCGAAATGGCGCTGATGCGCCGGCTCAAGCAGGCGCTCGACCCGCAAGGACTGCTCAACCCCGGCAAGGTGCTCGCATGACGTCCCATCCCAATCTGATCGCCGGGGAATGGGTTGCCGGCACCCCTTCGCCCAACGTCAATCCCAGCAATACGGCCGAGGTCATCGGCCACTACGACCAGGCAAACCGCGGGCAGGCCGCGACCGCGATCGCAGCGGCTCGCCAGGCTTTGCCGGGCTGGGCGATGTCGGGCATCGCGGAACGCGCCGAAATCCTCGACCGCGTCGGGCGCGAGATCGCCGCGCGGCGCGAGGAGCTGGCGACCCTGCTGGCGCGCGAGGAGGGCAAGACGCTGCCCGAGGCGCGCGGCGAAGTGACGCGGGCCGAACACATCTTCCGGTTCTTCGCCGGCGAGGTCGTGCGATCGGGCGGCGAACTTCTGCCTTCCGTTCGCCCCGGCGTGGAGGTCCAGATCAGCCGCGAGCCGGTGGGCGTCGTCTCGCTGATCACCCCGTGGAACTTCCCCATCACGATCCCGGCCTGGAAGATCGCTCCGGCGCTCGCCTACGGCAATACGGTGGTGTTCAAGCCGGCGGATCTTACGCCCGGCTGCGCCTGGGCGCTGGCCGACATGATCCACCGCGCGGGCGCGCCGCCGGGGGTGTTCAACCTCGTCATGGGCCGTGGCTCGGTGATCGGCGAGGTCCTGTCCGGGCCCGGCGTCGACGCGGTCAGCTTCACCGGCTCGACCGGCGTCGGGCGCGGCATCCTGGCGGCGGCCAGTGCGCACGGGGCGCGGGTGCAACTCGAGATGGGCGGCAAGAACGCCCTGGTCGTGCTCGATGACGCGGACCTCGATCTGGCGGTGCGCTGCGCGCTCGACGGCGCCTTCTTCGCGACCGGGCAACGCTGCACGGCTTCGTCCCGGCTGGTGGTCGGGGCGGGGATCCACGACCGCTTCGTCGAGCGGCTGACCGCGGCGATGCGCGGCCTCGTGGTCGGCGATGCGCTGGCGGCCGGGACCACGATCGGGCCGGTGGTCGACGGGCGGCAGCTCGAGGTCGATCTCGACTACATCGACCTGGCCCAGGCCGAGGGCGCCATGCTGGCGGAGGGCGGCGAGCGGGTCGAGCGGCCGACCGATGGGTATTTCCTCAAGCCCGCGCTGTTCACCGAGACCACCCGGGCGATGCGGATCAACCAGGAGGAGGTATTCGGCCCGGTCGCCTCGGTGATCCGCGTCGCGGACTACGACGAGGCGCTCGACGTCGCCAACGATGTGCCCTTCGGCCTGTGCGGCGGCATCTGCACCACCTCGCTCAGCCACGCGGCGCATTTCCGGCGGAACCTCCAGGCGGGGATGGTCATGGTCAACCTGCCGACCGCCGGGGTCGACTACCACGTGCCGTTCGGCGGCCGGAAGGCTTCGAGCTACGGTCCGCGCGAGCAGGGGCGCTATGCTGCCGATTTCTACACCGCGGTGAAGACCGCCTACGTCAATCCGGTGTGAGGAGAGCCTGATGTCGCTTGACCCCGCAATCGTCGCCGGCCTCGCGGAGGAACTCGGCCGCGCCGAGCGGACCCGCGAACAACTCGATCATTTCTCGGCGCGCCATCCGGGCATGACGATGGACGATGCCTATGCGATCCAGGAGGCCTGGGTCGCCGCCAAGATCGCCGGCGGGCGCCACAAGATCGGCCACAAGATCGGCCTCACCAGCCGGGCGATGCAGCGCGCGGGCAACATTACCGAGCCCGACTACGGCGTGCTGCTCGACGACATGCAGCTGGCCGACGGCCAGGACATTCCCTTCGACCGCTTCATCGAGCCCAGGGTCGAGGTCGAACTGGCCTTCATCCTCGGCAAGACGCTGCAGGGGCCGGGGGTCACCATCTTCGACGTGCTCGATGCGGCCGACTGGGTGGTCCCGACCTTGGAGATCATCGACGCCCGCATCCGCCGGGTCGATCCGGTCACGGGGCGGACCCGCAAGGTGCTCGATACGATCTCGGACAATGCCGCCAATGCCGCGATCATTTCCGGCGGCCGGCCGGTGCGCGCCGATGCGATCGACCTGCGCTGGGTTTCCGCGCTCATCTACCGCAACGGGGTTATCGAGGAATCGGGCGTGGCCGCGGCCGTACTCAACCATCCGGCCAACGGCGTGGCCTGGCTGGCGAACAAGCTGGCCCGCTACGAGGTGCCGCTCGAGAAGGGGGAGATCGTGCTCGGCGGGTCGTTCACCGCCCCGGTGCCGATCGCACCGGGCGATACGTTCCATGTCGACTACGGCCCCTTGGGCTCGATCGCGGCGCGGTTCGTCTGACATGGTCCTGGTCAATCCGTTCAAGCAGGCCCTGCGCGAAGGGCGCCGGCAGATCGGCTTGTGGCAGGCGCTGGCCAATCCCTATACGGCGGAGATCTGCGCCGGTGCCGGGTTCGACTGGCTATTGTTCGACGGGGAGCATGCACCAAACGACATTCCGCGGCTGCTCGCGCAGCTCCAGGCGGTGGCGCCCTATCCGTCGCATCCCGTCGGGCGCTTGCCGATCGGCTCGACCGACCTGGTGAAACAATACCTCGACCTTGGCTTTCAGTCGCTCCTGATCCCCTTCGTGGAAACGGCGGAACAGGCCCGCACCCTGGTTCGCGCCGTGCGCTATCCACCCAGTGGCGTTCGCGGCATCGGGGTAGGTCTGTCCCGCGCCGCACGATGGAACCGGGTGGCGGGCTATCTCGACGGGGCCGATGAACAGATCTGCCTGATCGTCCAGATCGAGACGGCCGCAGGCCTGGCGAACATCGAAGAAATCGCCGGGGTCGAGGGTGTCGATGCGGTATTCCTCGGGCCGGCCGATCTTTCCGCTGCCCTCGGCTATCGCGGTCAGCCCGGCCATCCGAAGATGATCGCCACGATCGCCGCGGCATCGGCGGCGGTCCAGGCGCAAGGCAAGCCCGTCGGCACCCTGGCGATGGACCAGGCCGCCCGGCAGCGGGCGATCGAGATGGAATGCCTGTTCATTGCGGTCGGCACCGATGTGGCCCTACTGGCCGGATCGGCCGACCAACTTGCCCGTTCGGCCGGATGCGGTCCGACCGCACCCGTCGCCGGCGGCTATTGAGGAAGAAGACTATGCGGATCGCCATCGTTGGAGCGGGTGCCATCGGCGGGTGGCTTGGGGTCAGGCTGGCCAGGCAAGGCCACGAGGTTAGCGTCCTCGCCCGGGGCGAGACGCTTCGGGCATTGACCACGGGGCCGTGGCTGCTCAACATCGGCAGTGAAACGCTTTCCGAGCGGGTGACCGCATCGGCCGAGCCGGCGTCGCTCGGCCCTCAGGATGCGGTCGTGATCACCCTCAAGGGACCGGCGCTCGCCGCGGTCGCACCTCGGTTGGCGCCGCTGATCGGTCCCGAGACGACGATCGTGCCGATGATGAACGGGATTCCCTGGTGGTTCCTGCTCGGAGGCGGCGGGGACCTGCCGCCCACCTCGCTGCCCTCGGTCGACCCCGAGGGCGCGATCGCCGCGGCCCTGCCTTTCGCGCAAGTGGTCGGCAGCGTGGTCCACGCATCGGTGGCGAGCGCGGCACCCGGCGATGTCGTCCACAAGGCCGGCAACCGCCTGATCCTGGGTGAGCCCGATGGCACGCAAACCGGGCGGCTGGCCCGGCTCGCGGGGGTGCTGCGCGACGCCGGCTTCGATGTCGAGGAAAGCCCCCGGATCCGCTACGAGATCTGGTACAAGCTGTGGGGCAACATGACGATGAACCCCATCTCGGCGATCACCGGCGCAACCTGCGATCGGCTGCTGGACGATCCGCTGACTTCCGACTTCGTCCTGCGCGTGATGGCGGAGGCCCAGCAGATCGGCGCGCGGATCGGCTGCGCCATCGCCGAGCGCGGGGAGGACCGCAATGCCGTGACGCGGCAGCTCGGCGCCTTCAAGACCTCGATGCTGCAGGACGCCGAAGCGGGCCGCCCGATGGAGATCGACCAACTGCTCTCGGCACCGCTGGAGATCGCGCGCATGGTCGGGGTGGAGACCCCCGACCTCGGCGCTCTGACCGGCCTGACCCGGTTGTTCGCACGGACGAAAGGCCTATACCCGCAAGCTGGATAGCCACGCACAACCATCGGACGCGCCTTGCGCCAGCCTTCTTCGAAACCGCACAACCTCTCGGCCGCGCCGCGCTTCACGCCGCGCCAGATCGATGCCTTCCTGGCCGTGGCCGAGCTGCAGAGCTTCCGCCTGGCCGCGATCCGCATCAATCTCACCCCGTCGGCGGTCAGCAACCTGATCGGCGAGCTTGAGGCCTCGCTGGGCTTCGCGGTCTTCGCCCGCAGCACCCGCAAGGTCTCGCTGACGCAGGAGGGGCGCCGCTTCCTGCCCGCCGCTTCGGCGGTCCAGCGCCAGATCGAACAAGCCGCCGCCGCAGCCGCGGACATCCGGGAGAGTCGGCAGGAAATCGTTCGCATCGCCGCGCCCCTGGTGGTTGCCTCGATCCTGCTGCCGAATATCATCGCCGCGCTCGACCCGGCGCTCGAACTCACCGTCAACGTCATCGATACGCCCGTGGTCTGGTTGGCGGACCGGATCGCCATGGGCGAAGCGGACCTTGCGGTCGGGCCGGACCGGGAAACCCCGGCGCATATCCAGAGCATGCCGCTGATGGACACTCCGTGGGTCCTGTGGTGCCAGCCCGACCATCCGTTGGCGGCGCAGGCGCAGGTCGAGTGGGCGGCACTGGCCGACATTCCGATCATTGCCGCCGGCCGGAATCACGAACAGCGGGTCTGGCCGCAACTGGCGGCACGCGATTCCGTGCCGCGGCGGATCAAGGTGGTCGAGCACATCACGACGTCGCTGGGTCTTGCCGCCAGCGGCCTGGGGGTGACCTTTTCGCCCGACTACGTGGCCCCCTTGGCGGAAGCGCTGGGCCTGGTCCCCCGTCCGCTGGTCGTACCCGTCGTCAACCGGCACCTGTGCCTCTACGCTCGTGCGGACGAGCAGGCCGGGCCGGTACGCCAAGTGATCGACCACATTCTAAACGGACCCTTGGCTCCGACGGCCAGGGCCCCCACAATCAGGGCGTGATCATCTTTCCCTGATCCGTTCCCCTGACGAGGTGTCGAAGCCGAATGGCTGAAACGTCGTCTCCAAGGACCGAGACGTCGCTGAACGCTTCGAGACGGCCGCCGATCTTCGATTCCCGTCCCCTCCCTCAACGCGAACGGTTTTGCTTCAGCTATTGAGGCCGACGACCCCGGCCGCGGTCAGCTTGTCGATCTCGCTTCCGCTCAGGCCGATCGCTTCCAGGATTTCGGCCGTATCCTGGCCGAAAGCCGTCGGCGTACCGGTCGAGCGTGGGCGGCGGCCATCCAGCATGATGGGAATGGCCGGCATCTTTCCGCTGACCCCTTGCGGCAAGTCCACATCGATCAGTCCTCCCGAAGCGAGCAGGTGCTCGTCCAAGGCGAGCTCGCTGGGCCGCCTTACCGGAGCGAAGGGCAGGCCGATCGCGTTCAGGCGCGAAAAGACCTGGTCGACGGCCAGGCCGCCGATCGTCTCCTGGATGACCGGAAGCAGCCAGCTGCGCTGCGCCGCGCGGTCGGCGTTGGTGGTCAGGCGCGCGTCGGCCAACAGGTCGGGTCGTTCGAATGCCTCGCAGAACGACCGCCATTGCGAATCGCCGACGACGGCAATGAACAGCTGGCTCCCATCGGACAGGGTCATGAGGTCGTAGATCGGCCAGGGCCGGGGCAGAGCGGCGACGGGCGTTTCCTCCCCGCCGTTGATGGCGTGAGCCAGGAGCCATTGACCCATCAGGTAGGCCGTATTCTCGTAGAGCGAGGCTTGCACTTCCTGGCCCAGGCCCGTCGTGTCGCGCTCGCGAAGGGCAGCCTGGATGGCGATCACGCCGAACATCCCGCCCATGATGTCGTTGATCGAAGCGCCGGCGCGCATCGGCTTGCCGGGAGGGCCGGTCATGTAGGCGAGGCCGCCCATCATCTGCACGACTTCGTCCAGCGCGGTGCGGCTTTCGTAGGGTCCCGGGAGGAAGCCCTTCAGCGAGCAATATACGATCCGCGGGTTGATGGCCTTGGCGCTGGCATAGTCGAGCTTCATCGACTTCATCAGGCCGGGGCGGAAATTCTCGATGACGACGTCGCATCCGGCCAGCAGCTTGTGGACCACCGCAACGCCTTCCTCCGACCGCGTGTCTACCGCGATGCTCTTCTTGCCGCGGTTGTAGGCGGTGAAGAAGCCGGCGGCGAGGCCGGTGAGGTGGCGCGTCCGATCACCGCCCGCGAGGGGCTCCACCTTGATTACCTCCGCTCCCAGGTCGCACAGGATCTGACCGCAGCTCGGCCCCATCACCATGGTCGAGAATTCGACGACCCGCACGCCGGAGAGCGGCAGGCCGGGCTGGTCAGTTGTCATCTTCGGTCACCTATCGGCAAGCAGCTAAGGGCCGAGCCTGGGCGCCGCGGTTGGCGGCGTTCCGATCCTCTCCCCTTCGATCAAGCCGGAGCATTATCATCGCTGGCCGGGCTGAACATTCTAAAGGCCAGATACGCTCTCTCGTAAAAGCAGATGCCCCCGCGCGGGGCGGCGCTGCTATGGATTGCTCCCGCTTCTATCGGGGAGCACAACGATGCCGACAAAAGCCCGGGGACGTGCCGAATGCTGTTGAATTCCAAGCTCACCGACATGCGGCGGGTGCGCTATTTCGTCGGGGTCTGCCAGGCGGGCGGCTTTTCCCAGGCGTCGCGGGTGCTGAACGTGGCGCAGTCCGCGCTCAGCCTGCACATCGCCAACCTGGAAGCCGATCTAGGCCTCAAGCTGCTGGTGCGCAGCGCGCGCGGCGTATCGGCGACCGAGGCGGGAGAGCGCCTGCTCAGCGCCGGCATGGCGGTGCTGGAGATGCTCGAGCAGGTCGAGAACGACGTCCGCGCCCTGGCGGTCCTGACCAGTGGTCCGGCGATGGTGGGATTGAGCTATTCGATCACCGAGGCGATCGGCCTTCCCTTCGTGGAGACCATGCTGGCCGACCTGACCTCGGTCCGCCTGCGGATCCTCGAGGGGCATAGTGAGGCGCTGAACTATTGGCTTGCCACCGGCGAGATCGATCTGGCGCTGAACTACCTGCCTTCGGCCAACGAACGCATCCTTTCCGAGGCCGTGCTGGAGGAGCAGCTGTTCTGCCTCGGCACCGCCGATCTGCTGGGCCCGGATCCCACGCCGATCACCTTTGCCGAGGTCCTGGACTTGCCGCTGGTAGCCCCGGGCCGGAAGATCGTGATGCACGCCATCCTGTCCGACCCGGAAGTGCAGGAGCGGGTGGCACGCAAGTCGATCATCGAGCTGGAGGGCCTCTCGATCATGAAACAGGTCGTCCTGAAGGGCCTGGGCTGCTGCATCCACACCCGTGCCTTCGTGGCGCCGGAGGTGCGCGACGGGCGCCTGATCGCCCGTCCGATCGTCGAACCCGAGATCAAGCGCACCGTCTACCTCTCCGGCACGCGCGTGCGTAGCGCCTCGCGCGCCGTGATGGAAACGCGGCGCGTCCTGCTCGAAACGGTCGAGCGCGCCCATGCCGACGGGGTCTGGCCGGGCATCATGCTGAACAGCGAAGTGTGACTATCGCACTTCGAGATATGTCCGATCGCGGGTCTATGCTTGTGCCGCGGGGCGGCAAGCCTAGGTGACCACGCTGCAATGGAAATGGATCACGCAGGATGACCGGCACGACCGATTTCGTACGCATCGCCGAGGAAGGCCCGCGCGAGGGCTTCCAGATCGAACCCGGTCCGATCTCGACGGCGGCCAAGATCGAACTGATCGACGCGCTGTCGCGTACCGGTGTCCGGCAGATCCAGGCGGCATCCTTCGTCAATCCCAAGGCGGTGCCCGGCTGGGCCGACGCCGAAGCGGTGGTCGCGGGCCTCACGCCCCGGCCCGGGGTGACCTATGGCGCCAACTGGCTGAACGCCCGGGGCATGGAGCGCGCCCTGGCCCATGCCGATGTCCTCTCCTGTCGCGGCGCCATCGCGCTCAGCGCGTCGGAAGCCTTCTCGCTGCGCAACCTGCGCCGGGACCGCGCCGGGCAGATCGAGATGATGACCGGCATGGTCGGCGAGCATCTGGCCGCCGGGGTGCCGATCGACCGGCTCGTGATCATGGCCTCGTTCGGCTGCAATTTTGCCGGGGAGATCGCGACCGGGCAGGTGGTCGCGACCGTGGCGGACGGGCTGGCCATCGCGGCGGACTGCGGCGTCGCGGTCGAGGAGATCATCCTGGCCGACAGCATGGGCTGGTGCTCGCCCGAGCGCGTGGCCGCACTGGTCGGCGCGGTGGGCGAACGCTGGCCCGACAAGACGCTGGCGCTGCATCTCCACGATACGCGCGGGCTGGGCATCGCCTCGGCCTACGAGGGGCTGCGCCTGGGCGTGCGCCGTTTCGATTCCGCGGTCGCCGGCCTGGGCGGCTGCCCGTTCGCGGGCCAGCCCGGCGCGCCGGGGAACATCGCCACCGAGGAACTGGTCCTGCTGTGCGAGCGCATGGGGCTGGAGACCGGCATCGACCTTGACGCGATGATCGAGGCGGGACGCCTGGCCGAGCGAATCGTCGGCCATCCCCTGCCGAGTTCGCTGCTGCGCTCGGCCCCGATGCGGGTGCTCGACCGCACCTGCGCCTGACGCTTTTCGCGCCGCCTCATCGCCCGGTTGCCCGCGCCGAAACGGCCGGAAACGCGGGCTTGCGCGCCCCGCGCCGGGCCATCTGACTACGCGATGGCTGATACCTAAACTCGGCGATTCTCCCCGGGCCACCGATGTGGTCATGTCATCTGGACGAAGGAGCTGATGCCGCCCCGGCGGGCGCGCTGATCCTTCTTGGATCGAGCGATCGGTCTTCAAAACGAACAACCGGTGGGGTGGGATGACAAGGCCATGAAGTTCGCAACTGTTCTGGAATCGGGTCGCGAGCTCGTCGTCTTGGTCTCGGCCGACGACACGGCCTATTGGCCCGTGGAGGAGCTCGTCGGCGCCCCCGTGGCCGACATGACGGCGCTGATCGCCGGCTTCGACGCGTTCAAGCCCAGGCTCGTTCCCGCGGGTGCGGGCCGGCCGCTGGACCCGGCGGCCATCTCCGCCCCGATCGTGCCCAAGCGCAACATCATGTGCGTCGGCAAGAACTACTACGCCCACGCGCACGAGTTCACCAAGAGCGGCTTCGATAGCTCGGCCAAGGACCAGAGCGAGGCGATCCCGACCGCGCCGATCGTCTTCACCAAGGTGCCCGATACGGTCATCGGTCCGGGCCAGGACATCCGCTATCCCGCCGGGCTGTCGGACAGTATCGACTATGAGGCCGAACTCGGTGTCGTGATCGGCAAGGGCGGCCGCGGCATTGCCCGGGATCAGGCCGCCGCGCATGTGTTCGGCTATACGATCATCAACGACGTGACCGCGCGTGACCTGCAATCGAAGCACAAGCAGTGGTTCATCGGCAAGTCGCTCGACACCTTCTGTCCGATGGGCCCCTACCTGGTGACCGCCGACGCGGTCGACGGCACCGATCTCGACGTGAAATGCTGGGTGAACGGCGAACTGCGCCAGGATGCCAATACCGCGGACCTGATCTTCGACGTTGCGACGCTGATCGAGACGCTGTCGGCGGGCCTCACCCTCAAGCCCGGTGACGTGATCGCCACCGGCACGCCGGCCGGCGTCGGCATCGGGTTCGATCCGCCCAAGTACCTACAGCCTGGGGACGAGGTCGCCATCGAGATCTCCGGCCTCGGCCGCCTGTCGAACCGGCTGCGCTGACATGGGCGTCGCGATCGAAAGCACGGGCTCGGGCGATCCGCTCCTCTTCATCCACGGGCTGGGCGGCAGCACGAACGTGTTCGGACCGCAGGTCGCGGTGCTGTCGCGGTTCTTCACCTGCCACCGTTTCGACCTGCCGGGCGCGGGCCGATCGGAAACGGTTCCGGTGGAGGGGATTGGCGCCCTCGTCGCTGCGACGATCGCCGTCCTCGATGGGCTCGGCGTCGATCGTCCCGTTCACCTGGTGGCCCATTCGATGGGCACCGTGATCGCGCAGCATCTGGCCGTCGTCGCGCCGGACCGGGTGCGCAGCCTCGCGCTGATCGGCCCGATCCACGCGCCGGCCGAGGGCGCCCGCACCGCCTTGCGCGCGCGTGCCGCCACGGCGCGGGCCGAAGGCTTGGCGGGAATCGCCGATCAGGTCGTCGCGGGCGGCACCTCGGCGGAAACCAAGGCCGCGCGCCCCGAAGTGGCAGCTTTCGTGCGCGAACTGATCCTACGCCAGGACCCCGAAGGCTATGCCCGCCACTGCGACGCCTTGGCCGGCGCCGAGGCCGCCGACGTCGCCAAGATCGCCGTTCCGGCCCTGCTGGCGACGGGGGACGAGGACAACACCTCGCCGGCGCCCGCCGTCGCCGAGCTTGCCGCCAGGTTTGCGGATGCGCGCCTCGAAATCGTGGGCCGGGCCGGACACTGGCTCACGATCGAGAAGTCGCGCCAGACCACCGAACTCATCTTGAACTTTCTCTTCCAGGCCGCTGCCGGTGCCGGGCGCTGACGCTCTTTCGCCCTCCTGGCTGAAGGTCTGCGTGACCTGTGACCGTTACGGACGGCCTCCCGGCAGCCTCGGTGCGGCGCTGGCGGCGGCGCTGGAAGAAGCGGGGTCGTCGTTGATCGCCGCGGGCCAGATCGTGCTGCGCAAGGTGCCATGCCTGTCGGGCTGCAAGAATCCTGGCAACGTGGAACTCGGCAGGCTGGGCGGCGAGAAGATTCGACTGAGCAACGTCGAACCCGGTCAGGTCCCGGCCATCATCGAATCGATTGGAAAATACGTCGGGTGCGGAAGCGAACCGCGCTGAGAGTCCTGCGAGTGCGTTGGTAAATAATTGATTTTACAAATTAATTAAAGAAATAATTCGGCAAGAAAGCAAACGGCCGAAGTGGGAAGGATGGATTAGAATGGCCACCACGCTATTCCGCAACGCCCGAGTGCTCGACAGCACGGGAGCGCAACCGTTCGGCGCCGACGTCCTCGTCGAAGCCAATCGCATTGCCCGGATCGAGCGCAACCCCGGCGTGCTATCCGGGGAGAACTACCGAGTGGTCGAGGCCGATGGGCGCACCCTCATGTCCGGCCTGTGCGATGCCCACACTCATTTCAGCTGGATCGACCAACCCAGCCTCGACGCGATCGGGATGCTTCCGGTCGAGGAACACACCCTGGCCGCCGCGCAGTCCGCCGCGACCTATCTCGACATGGGCTACACCATGTGCATGGGGGCCGCCGCCGCCAAGCCGCGGCTGGACGTCGTGCTGCGCAACGCCATCAATGCCGGCAAGCTGCCGGGCCCCCGCTACTACGCGGCGAGCACCGAGATCGCGACGATTGGCGGCTTGGGCGACCTCAATCCCAGCCATATCGCCGCTTATACCTTCGTCGAGGTGATCAACGGTCCGATGGAGATGCGCGCGGCGGTGCGGCGGTTCCTGAAGGAGGGCGTCGACAACATCAAGCTCAACCTCTCGGGCGAGAACATCACCGGGATGGAGGCCGAACGCACGCCGATGGCGGACGACGAGGTTCTCGAGGCCGTGACCGAGGCGCGCCGCAAGCCCGGCACCCGGATCTGCGCCCACGCGCGTTCGGACGAGAGCGTCCGCCAGTGCCTGAAGTTCGGCATCGATATGATCTATCACGCCAGCTACGTCACCGACGAGACGATCGAGCAGTTGGCGGCCACGCACGACAGGCACTTTGTTGGACCTGGCGTGGCATGGCTCTACCAGACCTGCCACAATGCTTCCGACTGGGGCGTGACACCTGAGGTGGCTCGCCAGATGGGCTATTTCCGCGAACTCGATGCCTGCATCCAAGGCGTGAAGAAGATGAAGGCTGCCGGAGTGCGGGTCGTGCCCGGCGGAGACTATGGCTTCGCCTGGACGCCGCACGGCACCTACGCGAAGGACCTCGAATACTTCGTCGACCTGTTCGGTTTCACGCCGATGGAGGCGATCATCGCCGCGACGGCCACCGGCGGCGAAGTCATGATGATGGAGGGCGAACTCGGCAAGGTCCAGGAAGGCTATCTCGCCGACCTGATCCTGGTCGACGGCGACCCGCTCGCCGACGTGACGATCCTGCAGGACAAGAGCCGCATCCACGCCGTCATGAAGGACGGCGAATTCCACCGCGCGCCGCCGGCGGCGGTTGCTGGGGGCGGAAGGCTGGCCGCCTGAGCGGCCGAGGTTTCGACAGACATTCACTAGGCGCCGGCGCGGGATCGCGCCGGAAGACGACACAAAAGACAGCCCGTGGGGGAGTTATCATGAAGTACTCGACAACCATCCGTGCTGCGATGCTCCTGGCATCGTGTTCCACCGCTTCCTTCGTCGCCGCGACGCCCGCCTTGGCCCAGGCGACAGAGCCGGCCGATGAAGCCAGTCCGATGGCGGAGGAGAATTCCGCGGCTGCCGCCGAAGAGATCATCGTCACCGGTTCCAAGATCGTGCGTAGCGGTTATGATCAGCCGACGCCGGTGACGGTCCTGTCGTCCACCGAACTGCTCGACAAGCAGCCGACCACCCTGGCCGAGGGCCTGGCGCTGTCGCCGCAGTTCGTCTCGGTGACCGGCCGCTCCTTCGCCGTGCAGGGCGTCTCGCCTGGTGCCTATCTCAACTTGCGCGGTCTCGGCGCGACGCGAATGCTCGTCCTGCTCGACGGCGATCGAGTGACCGATACCCGCGAGCAGGGCGGCGTCGATGCCAATATCCTGCCCGAACTGCTGACGCAGCGGGTCGATGTGGTGACCGGCGGCGCCTCTGCCGCCTACGGTTCCGACGCGGTGGCCGGCGTGGTCAACTACGTTACCGATCTCAAGTTCAACGGTGTGAAGTTCATCGCTCAGGGCGGAATCGCCGAACGCGGCTATGACGCGTCGTACAAGTTCGGCGCCGCTTTCGGTAAGGACTTCCTCGAGGGCCGGCTCCACGTGATCGCCAGCGCGCAGATCTCGCACCAGAACGGCATCGTGTCGGGCACCGAAGTGCCGTTCATCGCCCAGAGCTGGTATCAGACGGGCAACGGCACGACCGTGCCCTATACCTTCGCGAGCAATGTCGCGCAGAACGACGGGACCTTCGGCGGCGTCATCCTGAATTCGTCGAACCTGCCGATCGCCAATGCCGGCGCACCCCTGGCGGGCATCAACTTCCTCTCCGCGACCCAGACGGCAGCGTTCAACTTCGGCACTGCAATTCCCGGCAATACGCAGCAGTTCACCATCGGGGGTGACGGCGCCAACCTGCTTGGCCACCAGTACATCCTGGCCCGCTCGACGATCAAGAGCTTCTTCGGTCGGGCTGACCTGGAAATTTCCGACAGCCTCAGTGCCTTCCTGCGCGTGAACTACGCCCGGTCGCACAATATCCAGGCGGCCAATTACTCCAGTGCTATCGGATCGCGCGCGGTCACGATCTTTTCGGGCAATCCCTACATTCCGCAAGCGTTGCAGACGACGATGACCAACCAGGGCATTGCGTCCTTCAGGCTCGGCCGGCAGACACGTGATATGGGGCCGGTAGTCAACGACTATACTACCGACAGCCTCGACATCGCCGTCGGGTTGAAGGGCGAGCTCGGCGGCGGCTGGTCCTGGGCAGTGAAGTACGACTACGGACGATCGAACCTGCTCGGCTTGGCTAAGAACAACCTGCTGCTCGCGAACTTTTATGCTGCCGCCGACGCGGTAAAGGATGCCAACAATAACATTGTCTGCCGCGTGACGATCACCAATCCCGGTCTCTATCCGGGTTGCGTTCCAATCAACCTGTTCGGTGAGGGCACGCCTTCGCAGGCGGCGCGCGACTATACCCACGGCACCAGCATCCAGCAGGTGCGCAACGAGCAGCAGGTGTTCTCGGCGCAGATCAACGGCAAGCTGTTCAAGCTGTCCGGTGGCGACGTCAGCGTGGCGTTCGGCGGGGAATATCGCACCCGCAGCCTGGTCGAGACCGCTGACGCCCGGTCGCTGGCCACGCTTTCTGTCACCGGCATCCGCGGCGTGCCCAGCCGCTATTGCCCGGCGACGGGCCCGTGTCAGATCGGCGGCTTCATTTCCGCCAACTTCGGCGTTGCCAACGCCTCCGACAACGTCA
>JBQCGM010000074.1:0-22787 GCA_051955585.1 Novosphingobium sp. | reverse complement strand
CCGTTCTTGTTGCAGGTGATCGAGGCGCGATCGAGGCCCTTTTCGGTCGCCTTGCCGGTGATCTCCTTGGAGGTCAGGTCGACCAGCATCAGGTGGTTGTCGGTGCCGCCCGAGACGATGTCGAGGCCGTGCTCCTGGAGGCTGGCGGCCAGCGCCTTGGCATTCTCGGCCACGGCGCGGGCATAGGCCTTGAACTCGGGCTGGAGCGCTTCGGCGAAGGCGACGGCCTTGGCGGCGATGATGTGCATCAGCGGGCCGCCCTGGAGGCCGGGGAAGATCGCCGAATTGATCTTCTTGGCGATCGCCTCGTCGTTCGAGAGGATGATGCCCGAACGCGGACCGCGCAGCGACTTGTGGGTCGTGGTCGTGGTGACGTGCGCGTGCGGCACGGGCGAGGGATGCACGCCGCCGGCGACCAGGCCGGAGAAGTGGCTCATGTCGGCGAGCAGGTAGGCGCCGACTTCATCGGCGATCTCGCGGAAGCGGGCGAAGTCCCAGCTCCGCGAATAGGCCGTGGCACCGCAGATGATCAGCTTGGGCTTGTTCTCGTGCGCGATGCGGGCGACCTCGTCCATGTCGATGCGGTGATCGTCGGGGCGCACGGTGTAGGCCACCGGATTGAACCACTTGCCGCTCATGTTGACCGGCGAGCCGTGGGTAAGGTGGCCGCCGGCGTTGAGATCCAGGCCCATGAAGGTGTCGCCGGGCTGGAGCAGGGCCAGGAACACCGCCTGGTTCATCTGGCTGCCCGAGTTGGGTTGGACATTGGCGAACTGGGCGCCGAACAGCTCCTTGGCGCGCTCGATCGCCAGGGTCTCGATCTCGTCGACGTATTCGCAGCCGCCGTAGTAGCGCTTGCCGGGGTAGCCTTCGGCATACTTGTTGGTCAGGATCGATCCGGCGGCCTCGAGCACGGCCTTCGAACAGATGTTCTCGGAGGCGATCAGCTCGATCTTGTCGCGCTGGCGGCCGAGTTCCTTGCCGATCCAGCCGGCGATCGCGGGGTCCTGCTGGGCCAGTCCGGCGGTGAAGAAGCCTGCAGGCGTGACGGCGACGGTATCGGTGCTCATGCGGATTCCCTGTCCAGAACGGGGTTTGAAAGCTTGTCGACGCGGCCGGCGTGGCGGCCTCCGCCGAACTCGGTCGAAAGGAAGGCGTCGAGGCAGGCCTTGGCCATGTCGACGCCGGTCAGGCGCGCGCCCAGGGCGATGGCATTCGCGTCGTTATGCTCGCGGGCGAGGGCGGCCGAGAGCGGCTCCGACACCAGGGCGCAGCGCAGCGCCGGGTTGCGGTTGACCGCGATCGAGATGCCGATGCCCGAGCCGCACAGGGCGACGCCGTATTGCGCCGTGCCCTCGGCGACGACCGAGGCGAGCTTGTAGCCGAAGTCCGGATAGTCGACGCGATCGGCGGTCTCGGGGCCGAGGTCGGCGACCTCGTGGCCAAGGCCGATCAGATATTCGCGCAGTTCCGCCTTGAGCTCGACTGCCGCGTGGTCGGATGCGATCGCTATCCGTAGGGGGGCGCTGGTCATGCCGCCCCCATAGAAGCCTCGGGGCGCCGATGCCACCCCCGACCGGTCCTTTTTCCCGCTCAGCTCCCCTGCCAGTCCGCATCGTGCAGGGCGACGGCGGCGCAGGCGTGGTGTTCGGCGGTCCAATAGGAGGTGACGACCATGGCTGCCGGTGCGGCGGTCACGCCGTTGCGAAGATAGTCAACGGTATAGCGGCGGGGTTGGTCCGAAGCCGCGAGGAAGGCGTCCCCCGCCATGGCGCGGGCCTGCGGTGCGAGCAGACTCTGCAGCCGCGCGCCGACCAGCGCCTTTGCCGAAACGCCGACCATTTGCGCCAAGCCGCCGCTGGCCGCCAGGATGGTGCCGCAGGACTTCACCTGAGCGGTGCCGAGCCCGCTGAGCGCGGCGAGCGACTGGTCAAGCATGGCATTCGCGATCTGGAGGTCGGCAAAGCGCATGCGATCGGTGATGTCATCGGCGAAGAGGGCTACACCGTTGGGCCAGGGCTTCAGCTGGATCTGCAAAGTACGCGTGGCGTCGCGCGCCGAGGCGGCGGTCATGACCTCCGCGTGGCCGGAACGCTGGACTTCGGCCAGGCGCTCGATCGTGTAGCGGTGGCTGGGATGGCTGACGAGGGCAGTGGCGTGGAGGCCAAGCAACTGCGCTTCATCGGCATCGATCAGCGAGCACACTGCCTGGTTCGCGCCGCGCACCCGCAGTTCCTCATCGAATATAAGGACCGCCGTATCGATGGTGTCGAGCGTAATGGCCAGCTTGCCTTCGAGTCGAGCCGTGGTGGTGATCCCGACATCGGACATTTGGGCGAAGTGGTCCGGATTGAGCATGACCAGCTCGGTCCGGCCGTGTGAGGTTATCTGGACCGGTCCACGTTCGGCGAGCCGCCGAACCTCGGGAAAATCCCTTACCAATTGCGTTGAGGTGGCTCGGAATGCTTCTTGCGACGGCATCGCGGTCATCGGTTTCCCCCTCTTGCGTATTATTCGTAATGCGTGGTCCGGTTTTACTTCTCCTGAATTAACTATCTGTGTGGAGGAGCTCCGGAAACCCACGCAAATCGGCGGGCTGGGATGGCCTGCCTGCCGCCAATTTCCTTTCTCGTTCCGCAAATTACGTAAGTACGGGAAAATTTCTTATCACTCAACTTTTCCTGGAAGGGGCCAAAATGCGGGCATGGGGAGGAAGCCTATGCGTGTCCGCCGAAAAAGACTGTTCGCTGCCTTGTCGTCCGCTGCGATTCTCGTTTACCCGCATCAGGCCTCGGCGCAATTGATCACGCTCGGGGACGTTATTACGGCGCTACTCGATCTCGACAGTACGGTAACCGTTCTCAGTCAGGATGTCGTTGACCTGCAGACGGACGTCTCGACCCAGGCAGGCCTGATCTCTTCGCTGGATGCACAGGTCCTCACCAATACCGGCGACATTGCCAATCTGCAGACGGGCCTTGGCAACGTGAACGCCCAAGTCGGCATCAATAGCGGTAACATAACCGCGCTCCAGACCGACCTGACCGCCTTGACCGCACAAGTTGCGACCAACACCGGAGACATCGCCAATCTCCAACTCGGCCTTTCCACCAATGACCTGCGCGACGACGCGCAGGATGCGGCGCTCACCAGCCTGACCGCGGGCCTCGCCGCCAACACTGCGCATGACGGGGTTCAGGACGGGCAGATCAACGGACTCACCGCCGACCTGGCTGCAAATACCGCGCATGATGTGGCGCAGGACGGGGTGCTCTCCTCGCTGAGCCTTGCGGTTGCGGCCAATGGCGTTCGGGACGACGCGCAGGATCTGGCCATCGGGGGGCTCGGCGCGGGGCTGGCTGCCAATACGGCCGAGGACCTCGTCCGCGACGGGGCCATCGCTGCGCTGAACACCGGACTGACCGCGAACGGCTTGCGCGACGACGGCCAGGACAGCGCGATCGCCTCGATCAACGCCAGCCTCGCCGGCGGACTGGTTCGCGACGACGGCCAGGACGCGGCCATCGCCGCTCTGGGAACCGGCCTGGCTGCCAATGTGCTCCGTGATGATGGGCAGGACAGCGCGATCGCCACGCTGACCACGGATCTCGCAGCGAATGGAATCCGCGACGATGGTCAGGATGCCGCGATCGGAACCTTGACCACCGGTCTCGCCGCCAACGTCTTGCGGGACGATGGTCAGGATGCCGCGATCGGGACCCTTGCGACCGGGCTTGCCGCCAATGCGCTGCGGGATGACGGGCAAGACTCCGCTATCGGCGCGCTGACCACCGGTCTCGCCGCCAACGTTCTACGTGACGACGGGCAGGACAGCGCGATCGCCACGCTGACCACCGGTCTCGCGGCGAACGTTGTCCGCGACGACGGCCAGGATAGCGCCATTGCCGCTTTGAACACCGGCCTTGCGGCTAACGTTCTGCGCGATGACGGCCAGGATACGGCTATCGCCGGACTGACCACGGGACTCGCCGCGAACACCGCCCGCGACGACCAGCAGGACGCCCGGCTCGCCTACAACGAGACAACCCTGGCCCAGCACGATCTTCGCATTACCGAAGCCCGGCAAATCGGCACGACGGCCCTCGCGACGGCGACCCAGGTCCGCGACGATATCGAGGCCGGCCGGGTTGGCCTGGTTCGGACCGAGGCCGACGGTAGCCTGGCGATCGGCGGCAATCAGGGCGGGAACTTCGTGTCGTTTGCGGGCACTGCGGGGAATCGCCGGCTTTCCGGCATCGCCGACGGCGTCTCGGCGAACGATGCGGCGACTGTCGGCCAACTTCAGACCAGTGCAGTGGCGACCCTTGCGGCGGCGCAGGACTATACCGACGGCAAGCTGGTCGGGATCAACAACTCATTCCTCGCCCGCATCGCCGAGAACAACCAGGAGCTGCGGACAGAGATCAACGCGGCGGCGGCTAGCACGGCGGCGCTGGCCGGTCTCCCGCAAGCCTTCGTGCCCGGCAAGGGCATGTTTGCGATGGGCATCGGCGGCAAGGGCAATCAGGCGGCAATCGCCTTTGGTGTCGGCAAGGCTTTCAGCCACCCGAACACACCGGTCGTTAGGGCAGGTGCCGCGGTCAACACCGGCAACGGCGACGTCACCTACAACGCCGCGGTCGGCATTCATTTTTAATCCCCGGCGCGTTCCACCCCCCTCCGCTCCGCGCCGGATCCTGCCCGGCGATCAGGTGGTCTCCCTGGTCGCCGGGTTTTCCTTCGAGAACCAGGCAAGCAAAAGCCCCGGCGCCGTTCGGCGTCGGGGCTCCTGACGGCATCTGTCGATTTCTCGACGTGCCTATCATTTTCCAGGGATTTTCATCGTCTGGAGGATGAGAAATGCGCGGAGCGGGAGGTGGTTCCCAACCCCGCGCAATTATTGACTATTGATCGAGGAACGAACGCATCTTCCGCGACCGGCTCGGGTGCTTGAGCTTGCGCAGCGCCTTGGCTTCGATCTGGCGGATGCGTTCGCGGGTGACCGAGAACTGCTGGCCGACTTCCTCCAGCGTGTGATCTGTGTTCATGCCGATGCCGAAGCGCATGCGCAGCACGCGTTCCTCGCGCGGGGTCAGGCTGGCCAGGACGCGGGTGACCGTTTCCTTGAGGTTCGCCTGGATCGCCGCATCGACCGGAATGATCGCGTTCTTGTCCTCGATGAAATCGCCGAGGTGCGAATCCTCCTCGTCGCCGATCGGCGTTTCGAGGCTGATCGGCTCCTTGGCGATCTTCATCACCTTGCGGACCTTCTCGAGCGGCATCGACAGCCGCTCGGCCATTTCCTCGGGCGTGGGCTCGCGGCCCTGCTCGTGGAGGAACTGGCGGCTCGTGCGGACCAGCTTGTTGATCGTCTCGATCATGTGGACCGGGATGCGGATCGTGCGGGCCTGGTCGGCGATCGAGCGGGTGATCGCCTGGCGGATCCACCAGGTCGCATAGGTCGAGAACTTGTAGCCGCGGCGGTACTCGAACTTGTCGACCGCCTTCATCAGGCCGATGTTGCCTTCCTGGATGAGATCCAGGAACTGCAGGCCGCGGTTGGTGTACTTCTTGGCGATCGAGATCACCAGGCGCAGGTTCGCCTCGACCATTTCCTTCTTGGCGATGCGCGCCTCGCGCTCGCCCTTCTGGACCATGTTGACGATGCGGCGGAACTCGGGGAGCGCCATGCCGGTGGCGGCGGCGATGTCCGAGACCTCGGCGCGGATCCGCTCCACGGGCTCGGCCTCGTTTTCCGCGAAGGCCGCCCACTTCTTGTCCTTCTTGCCGTTCTCGGCCAGCCAGGTATCGTCGAGCTCGCGCCCGATATAGCTGTCGAGGAAGTCCTTGCGGGGGACCTTGTGGCGCTCGGCCAGGCGCAGCATCTGGCCGCCCAGCGCGGTCAGGCGGCGGTTGAAGGCGTAGAGGTTGTCGACCAGGTATTCGATCTTGGTCGCGTGGAACTTCACGCTTTCGACCTGGGCAGTCAGGTCCTCGCGGAGCTGCTGGTAGGTCTTCTCCTTGGCCGCCGAGAAGTCGTTGCCGACCGCCATCGCCTCGAGGCGTTCGTTCTGGATCTTCTCGAACTTGCGGAACAGCGAAGTGATCTCGGCGAACTTCTCGAGCGCCTCGGGCTTCAGCTGCGCTTCCATCTGGGCGAGGGAGAGGGTGTTGTCCTCCTCCTCTTCCTCGGCCGGGCGGGCGCGGCGCTCAACGCCGTCCTCGTCTTCGTCCTCGTCGGCGCTGGGCTCGTCCTCGACCTCATCCTCGTCCTTGTAGGACGGGCCGGCGGTCTTCTCGCTGATCTCGCCGTCGCCCTCTTCCTCGCCGTCCTCGGTCAGGGCTTCGGGGGCGGGCTCCTTCGAAAGCATGGCGTCGAGATCGAGGATCTCGCGCAGCTGCATCTCGCCGTTGTTGAGCGCTTCGGACCACTGGATGATGGCGTGGAAGGTGATCGGGCTCTCGCAGAGGCCCAGGATCATCGTGTCGCGGCCCGCCTCGATGCGCTTGGCGATGGCGATCTCGCCCTCGCGGCTGAGCAGCTCGACCGCGCCCATCTCGCGCAGGTACATGCGCACCGGGTCGTCGGTGCGCTCGACGGTTTCCTTCTTCTTGACCAGGTCCGGCCGCTCGCCGACGCCATCGGTGTCTTCCGGCTCGTCGGCTTCCTTCTCGTCCGGATCGACCGCGTCCTCGTCGCTCTCGACGATGTTGACGCCCATTTCCGAGATCGCGGACATGATGTCCTCGATCTGGTCGGTCGAATACTGGTCCTGCGGCAGGGCCTCGTTCAGCTCGTCGACCGTGATCACGCCGCGCCGCTTGGCGCGGGCGATCATCTTCTTGATCGAGGCTTCGTTGAGATCGATGAGCGGCGCGTCGCCGCCTTCACCCTTGTCGCCGTCGTTGAATTCTTCGTCCATCATTCCGCCATTGTCTTGGGGGCCGTTCCCGAAGGTCCGGCCGCTCGCGCGCTGGCCATTTGCCGCAGACGCGCATCGAATTCCAGTTTTCTCTTTCGCAATCGTTCATGTTCGAGCCGGGCCTCGTCGGTGAGGTCCTGCTCGTAGCGTTTCATGGCGCCCGCCAAGGCCGCCTCCAGGGCGGGTTGCTCGACCAGCAACGCAATCGCTTCGCGCAAGGCATGGCGCGCTCCCTCCGCATCGTGACCGTCGAGAACGAACGGCAACCGCAAGCGGGTCTGGTCGTCCGATGGGGGAGGCGAAATGCCTTTGTCCGCCAATATGGAAGCCATCGCCGCGCTTTCAAGTTCGCCTTCCCGCTCAAATGCTTCAAGCATCAGGTCGATCCGCAGGTCTTCACCGGCGAGCGTCGCCAGGGCCTCGCTCTGCCGCGCGACCTCGGCGGGCCAGCGGAGCAGCCCGGCGACGACGGCATCGATCAGCGCACCTCTCGTGCCGCCCGCGGCCACCCGCTTGAGCCGGCCGCTGGCGGGAGGTTCACGGCGCGGGGCAGGCGCACGGCCCCCGCCGCGCCGGGGAGGGCTCCAGGCTCGCTCCTCGCGCGGCGGAAAGGCGAAGGCGGAGAATCGCTCGGTCAGTTCGCGGCGGTAGAGCGCCTTGATGTCGGCATCGCCGATCGCCTCGACATGGGCCATCAGGCGCGCCTTGAGCCCGGCCTTGTCCTCGGGCGAGGCGAGGGGGGCGGCATCGCGCTCGTGCTCCCACAGCGTGTCCAGAAGCGAGCGCGGTTCGCCCAGCAGCTTCTCCATGCCGCGCACGCCGTCGCGCTTGATCAGGTCGTCGGGGTCGAGCCCGGTCGGCAGGCGGACGATTCGCAAGGAATGGGCGGGGCGGAGCAGGGGGAGGGCGCGCCCGATCGCGCGCATCGCCGCGCGCTGGCCGGCGGCGTCGCCGTCGAAGCAGAGGATCGGCGTCTCGACCATTCGCCAGAGCAGCTCGAGTTGCCGCTCGGTCAGGGCGGTCCCCATCGGCGCGACGCATTCGTGGATGCCCGCCGCGGCCAGGGCGATGACGTCCATGTAGCCCTCGACCACGATCACCCGGCCGCTCTGGCGCGAGGCGGGCGAGGCGCGGTGCAGGTTGTAGAGCGTGCGGCCCTTGTCGAAGAGGGGAGTATCCGGCGAGTTCAGGTATTTCGGCGCATCCGTCTTGTCCTTGTTCAGGATGCGTCCGCCGAAGCCGATCACCCGGCCGCGGGCATCCTCGATCGGCAGCATCAAGCGGCCCCGGAAGCGGTCGTAGGGTTCCTTGCCGTCGACGGTGATCCGCAGGCCGGCCTCGATCAGCTGCCCGGCCTCGAAGCCCTGGAGCGCCTGGGCCAGGGCCTGCCGGCCTTCCGGCGCATAGCCGAAGCCGAATCGGGCTACGGTATGCTGGTCGAACCCGCGCGTCGCCAGATAGGCGCGCGCTCTATCGCCTTCCGGCGAGGCGAGGTTCTCGACGAACCACTTCTGCGCCGCCGCCATGACGTCGTGCAGCGAATTCTTCTGCTCGGCCGCCCGCGCCGCGCGGGGATCGGGGGCAGGGACCTCCATCCCGGCTTCGACCGCCAGTTCCTTGACCGCGTCCATGAACCCCAGCCCGCGCTGGTCGGTCATCCAGCGGATCACGTCGCCGTGGGCGCCGCAGCCGAAGCAGTGATAGAAGCCCTTCTCGTCGTTGACGGTGAAGCTCGGGCTCTTCTCGTTATGGAACGGGCAGCAGGCCTTGAACTCGCGCCCCGCCTTGGTCAGCCGGGTGGTGCGGGAGATTACGCCCGAGAGCGTGACCCGCGCGCGCAGTTCGTCCAGCCATTGGGGGGAGAGGCTCATGTCAAAGAGCCGCGATGAGCGGTCGAGCGCCACAGGCTCCCCTCCCGCCCGCGGGAGGGGCTGGGGGAGCGCATGTCCGCCAAGGTTTGCTCAATGACCATCAACACGCCCGCAAGGTTACCGACAACTTCGTGATTCCAGAAGCGGATCACTCGGTACCCTTGGGCTTCGAGGAACCTTGTACGCCGCTCATCATATTCGGCCTGCACCGCATGCTGGCCGCCGTCGAGTTCGATCACCAGCCGCTTCTCACGGCAAACGAAATCACAGATGAACTGCCCTATCGGGAACTGGCTGTTGAAGCGCGCGCCGGCGGTTTGCCGCGACCGCAGATGTCCCCAGAGCAGACGTTCAGCATCCGTCATATCGCGGCGCAATTCGCGGGAGCGTGCCGTGGGACGACTGTAGCCCTTGTCCAACATGCCCTCCCCCGACCCCTCCCGCAGGCGGGAGGGGAGATTGCGCTAAGCGCTCAACCCAGCGCCGCCTTCACCAGCCCGCTGGCCTTGCTCATGTCGAGCTGGCTGCCGTGGCGCGCCTTGAGCTCGGCCATGACCTTGCCCATGTCCTTGACGCCCGTCGCGCCGAGTTCGGCCTTGATCGCCTGGATCGCGGCGGTGGTGTCTTCCTCGCTCATCTGCTGCGGTAGGAATTCCTCGATCACCGCAAGCTCGGCCTTTTCGACCTCGGCCAGTTCGGTGCGGCCGCCCTGCTCGTAGAGCGCGATCGATTCGCGGCGCTGCTTGCCCATCTTCTGGAGAACTTCGACCACGATGGTGTCGTCGTCTGGGGCGTTAGCCGCAGTGCGCAGCTCGATGTCCCGATCCTTGAGCTTGGCGAGGATCAGGCGCACCGCGCTGAGCCGGGCCTTGTCGCCGGATTTCATTGCCGCAACCTGCGCGGCCTTGATCGAGTCGCGAAGCATTTGTGTCGGATTCCTGCAGATAATCGCCGAAGCGGGGGAAAGGCGCTATCCTAGCGCGAAGATTCGCGGTTTCCTAGGTTGACGCTTGGGCAAGACGGGTCTAGCCGCCGCCCCTTAGCACCTACTGCCGGAACCCACTAACGGAGCGCCCTCTCTATGGCCGACGCCGCCCTTTCGCACGTACCTCAACCCAAGGGGGCGACGGGCGTTCTGGTATTGGCCAGCGGTCAGGTCCTGTGGGGCCACGGCTTCGGCCATGTCGGCAATGCCGTGGGCGAGGTCTGCTTCAACACCTCGATGACCGGCTACCAGGAGGTGATGACCGATCCGTCCTACGCGGCGCAGATCGTCACTTTTACGTTCCCGCACATCGGCAATGTCGGCGTCAATGACGAGGACCTCGAATCCGCTGTCGAAGGCGCGGTGGGCTGCGTGGTGCGCGAGGACGTGACCCTGTCCTCCAACTTCCGCGCCCGCGGCGAGTTCGGCGACTGGCTGAAGGCCCAGGGCAAGATCGGCCTGGCCGGGATCGACACCCGCGCGCTGACCCGGCTGATCCGCCTGTCCGGCGCGCCCAACGCGGTGATCGCCCACGATCCGGCCGGCAAGTTCGACATTCCCGCGCTGATCCGGCGCGCCCGCGACTGGCCGGGGCTGGAGGGGATGGACCTCGCCCGGGTCGTCTCGCGCGGTAAGGACGAGGAATGGCAGGGCGGCGTCTGGACGCTGGGCAAGGGCTATGCCCGGTCTCCGCGCGATCCGCGCCCGCACGTCGTCGCTATCGACTATGGCGCGAAGGACAACATCTTCAGAAATCTGGTGAAGGCCGGCGCACAAGTTACTGTCGTTCCGGCGCAAACGCCGCTCGAATCGATCCTCGAATTCAAGCCCGACGGCGTGTTCCTCTCGAACGGCCCGGGCGATCCGGCCGCCACCGGGGCCTATGCCGTACCGACGATCCAGGGTGTACTTCATCAAGATATTCCGATCTTCGGCATCTGCCTCGGCCACCAGATGCTCGGCCTCGCGGCCGGCGCCAAGACCACCAAGATGCACCAGGGCCACCGCGGCGCGAACCATCCGGTCAAGCGGCTGGAGGACGGGGTGGTCGAGATCACCTCGATGAACCACGGCTTCGCGGTCGACAACACGGCGCTGCCCGACACGGTCGAGGAGACCCACGTCTCGCTGTTCGACGGCTCCAACTGCGGCATCGCCATCAAGGGCAAGAAGGCCTTCGGCGTGCAATACCACCCCGAGGCGAGCCCCGGTCCGCAGGACAGCTTCTACCTGTTCGAACGCTTCGTGGGGATGCTGAAATGAGCCTGTCGCCGCTGGAGCAGACCGTCTTCGCCTATTTCCTCGCGGGCGCCGCCAACGACATCAACATCGCCGAGCGCTGGTTTCCCAAGAGCGACCTGCTGCTGATCATCGAGGACAAGTTCCAGGTCGCCGTCCGCAAGTTCGGCTTCAAGGCCAAGGCCGCGACCAAGGCGGCCTCGACCCGGTTCGTCGAGCACATGATCGCCAAAGGCGGCTGGGCGACCAAGGAGAACGACTACGGCGGAACCATGCACCAGTGGCAGAGGGACGCTTTCCGCGCGGAACTGAAAGCGCTCCAGGCCGCCGATCCTCTCGTCCAGGAGGCCGCCCAAGCGGGCGAGAGCTACTGGACGGACAAGTTCGCCGCGCTGACTGCCTGATTTCTACTGAATTCCTTACCGGAAAGACCTGATGCCCAAACGCACCGACATCTCCTCGATCCTCGTCATCGGCGCCGGCCCGATCGTCATCGGCCAGGCCTGCGAGTTCGACTATTCGGGGACCCAGGCGATCAAGGCGCTGCGCGAGGAGGGCTACCGGGTGATCCTGGTGAACTCCAACCCCGCCACGATCATGACCGATTCCGAAATGGCCGACGCCACTTATGTGGAGCCCATCACGCCGGAGATTGTCGCGCGGATCATCGAGAAGGAGCGCCCCGACGCGGTCCTCCCGACGATGGGCGGGCAGACCGCGCTCAACACCGCGCTGGCGCTGGAACAGGACGGCACGCTGGCGAAGTTCGGCGTCCAGATGATCGGCGCCGATGCCGACGCGATCGACAAGGCCGAGGACCGCCAGCGCTTCCGCGAGGCGATGGACAAGATCGGCCTCGAGAGCGCGCGTTCGGGCGTGGCCCACACGGTCGAGGAAGCCTTCGCGGTGCTTGAGCGCACCGGGTTGCCGAGCATCATCCGTCCCAGCTTCACCCTGGGCGGCACCGGCGGCGGCGTGGCTTATAATAAGGCCGAGTTCGAGAAAATCGTCCGCTCCGGCCTCGACGCCTCGCCGACCACCGAGGTCCTCATCGAGGAATCGCTCCTCGGGTGGAAGGAGTACGAGATGGAGGTCGTGCGGGACCGCAACGACAACGCCATCATCATCTGCTCGATCGAGAACGTCGATCCGATGGGCGTCCACACCGGCGATTCGATCACCGTCGCCCCGGCCCTGACGCTGACCGACAAGGAATACCAGATCATGCGCAACGCATCGATCGCGGTCCTCCGGGAAATCGGCGTCGAAACCGGTGGGTCGAACGTGCAGTTTGCGGTCAATCCGAAGGACGGCCGCCTGATCGTCATCGAGATGAACCCGCGCGTCTCGCGCTCCTCGGCGCTGGCTTCGAAGGCCACCGGCTTCCCGATCGCGCGCGTCGCGGCCAAGCTCGCCGTCGGCTATACGCTCGACGAGCTGACCAACGAGATCACCGGGGCGACCCCGGCGAGCTTCGAGCCCTCGATCGACTACGTCGTCACCAAGATCCCGCGCTTCGCCTTCGAGAAGTTCAAGGGCTCCGAGCCGTTGCTTTCGACCGCGATGAAGTCGGTGGGCGAGGTCATGGCGATCGGCCGCAACATCAAGGAATCGATGCAGAAGGCCCTGCGCGGGCTGGAAACCGGACTCGATGGCTTCAACCGGGTGCCAGAACTCGAGGGCGCGAGCCGCGATGAGATCACTGCCGCTCTTTCGCGCCAGACGCCCGATCGGCTGCTGAACGTCGCCCAGGCCTTCCGTGAGGGCTTCTCGGTCGAGGACATCAATGCCGTCACGCATTACGATCGCTGGTTCCTGCGTCACATTGCCGAGATCGTGGCCGAAGAAGCTGCGATCGTCGCCGGCGGCCTGCCGGCCGATGCGGCGGGCTTGCGTCGCCTGAAGGCGATGGGCTTTTCCGACAAGCGCCTGGCTAAGCTGGCCGTCCGCTCGGTGGGCGTCGCCGGTGGCATGGGCGAAACCCAGGCACGCCGCTCGGGCCTGCTGCACGATACGCTGAAGGCGATGGCCGGAGCGACGAGCGAGAAGGAAGTCTGCGAGCTGCGCCACAAGCTCGGCGTACGCCCGGTGTTCAAGCGCATCGATAGCTGCGCCGCCGAGTTCGAGGCGATCACCCCCTATATGTACTCGACCTATGAGGCCCCGACCTTCGGCGAACCCGAATGCGAGGCCGCGCCATCCGACCGCAAGAAGATCGCGATCCTCGGTGGCGGGCCCAACCGCATCGGCCAGGGCATCGAGTTCGACTATTGCTGCGTCCACGCCTGTTTCGCGCTGGCCGAGGCCGGCTATGAGACGATCATGGTCAACTGCAACCCGGAGACGGTCAGCACCGACTACGACACCTCCGACCGCCTCTACTTTGAACCGCTGACGGCCGAGGATGTCCTTGAGATCCTCAAGGTCGAGCAGAGCAAGGGCGAACTGGTCGGCGTGATCGTCCAGTTCGGCGGGCAGACCCCGCTCAAGCTGGCCAAGGCGCTGGAGGACGCGGGCATCCCGATCCTGGGTACCTCGCCCGACGCGATCGACCTGGCCGAGGACCGCGAGCGCTTCGCCAAGCTGGTCAACGATCTCAAGCTCAAACAGCCCGAGAACGGCATCGCCCGCAGCCGCGACGAGGCGGTCAGCGTGGCCAACCGCATTGGCTACCCCGTGCTCATCCGGCCGAGCTACGTGCTTGGCGGCAGGGCCATGGAGATCGTCGATTCCGAAGCCCAGCTCGACGACTACATTGCCACGGCCGTGAACGTTTCGGGCGACAGCCCGGTGCTGATCGACCGCTACCTGCGCGATGCGATCGAATGCGACGTCGATGCGCTGTGCGACGGCGAGGAAGTCGTGGTCGCCGGCGTGATGCAGCACATCGAGGAGGCCGGCATCCACTCGGGCGACAGCGCCTGCACCCTGCCGCCCTACAACCTGTCGGAGACCGTGATCGCCGAGATGGAGCGCCAGGCCAAGGCGCTGGCTCTTGCGCTCGGCGTGAAGGGACTGATGAACATCCAGTTCGCGGTCAAGGACGGCGAGGTCTTCCTGATCGAGGTTAACCCGCGCGCCAGCCGCACCGTGCCCTTCGTCGCCAAGGCGATCGGCCAGCCGGTGGCCAAGATCGCGGCGCGGGTCATGGCCGGCGAGAAGATTTCCGCCTTCCCGCCGTTCAAGCGCAAGCTGGACTACATGGCCGTCAAGGAAGCGGTCTTCCCCTTCGCGCGCTTCCCGGGCGTCGATCCGGTGCTGTCGCCGGAGATGAAGTCGACCGGCGAGGTCATGGGCATCGACGGCGATTTCGCAACGGCCTTTGCCAAGTCGCAGCTTGGCGCCGGCACCCTGCTGCCCGACGGCGGCGTGGTCTTCGTCTCGGTCAAGGATACCGACAAACCGGTGATCCTGCCGGCAGTGCGTAAGCTGGTCAGCCTTGGCTTCTCGATCATCGCTACCGGCGGCACGCAGAAATACCTGGCCGACGCCGGCGTGCCGGTGGAGCGGGTCAACAAGGTCGCCGAGGGGCGCCCGCACGTGGTCGACCGGATCATCGACGGCGATCTGGCGCTGATCTTCAACACCACCGAGGGTTGGCAGAGCCTGAAGGATTCGCAGTCGATCCGCGCCTCTGCGCTGAACGCCAAGGTGCCGTATTTCACCACGGCGGCAGCTTCGGTGGCGGCTGTGGAAGCGATTGCGGCGCTGCGGGGGGCAAAACTTGATGTTCGCTCGCTCCAGTCCTATTATGCTTAGCTGATCACGCTTTCCCCGACATCGTGATACCGGCGCCCTGTTCCCACCGGAACGGGACAGCCGGATAGTCGTTAATCGGGGCTCAGGAGGACAAGGCAGATATGGCGAGCGTTGAGAAGTTGCCGATGCTGGCAGAAGGCTACGAACGCCTGACTGCCGAGCTGAAGGCGCTGCGCGAGGAACGTCCGAAGATCGTCGAAGCGATCGAGGAAGCGCGCGCGCACGGCGATCTTTCGGAAAACGCCGAGTATCATGCCGCCAAGGAACGTCAGGGCCAGGTCGAAGCCGCGATTGGCGACTTGGAGGACCGGGTCAGCCGCGCCCAGATTATCGACCCGGCAACCCTTTCGGGCGACCGCATCATCTTCGGCGCGACCGTGACCCTGCTCGACGACGATGACAAGCCGGTGAAATACCAGATCGTCGGACCCTACGAGGCGGATGCGAAGGTCGGCCGGATTTCCTATGCCTCGCCGCTGGGCAAGTCGCTGATCGGCCGCAAGGTCGACGACGAAATCGAAGTTACCGTGCCGGCGGGCGATCGATTCTACGTGGTCGAGAAGATCGAGTTCATCTGAGCTTTCGCCCGTCGTCCCCGGCACGCCGGGGCGACGAGCGATTACGATTCCAGGTCCGGTTCGAGCAGCCGGTGCAGGTGGACCACCACGTACTTCATCTCGGCATCGTCGACGGTTTGCTGTGCCTTGCCGCGCCAGGCTTCTTCGGCCGTGTCGAAATCGGGATAGACTCCAACCAGATCGAGATTGGGGAGATCGACGAAATCAAGGCCTTGCGGGTCGCTGACGCGCCCGCCCATCACGAGGTGTAGTTTCTGCATCTAAGACTGTCCTGGGAGAGGAGTGACGCCTCCACCTTAGTCATTCGCAAGTGCAGCAATCAAGCGCTCAATCGCGCCTCAGTTCTTAATTCGCGCGACCGCATCGATCGCCAGCTTGGCTAGGCCCGCGCCGGCATCGCGGGCACGGTCCGTCGCGCCGCCGGCCAGGCGCTGAGCGTTGGCGCCAGCATGGCGGCCTGCCTCGGCTGCCTTCTGGCCCAAACCGCTGGCCCGCTCCGCAACGTTGTTCGCCACTTCGGTTGCGGTTTCGGAAATCTTCTGGCGGCTCTCGCGCGTCGCTTCGTCGGCAGCCTGGAGCGCCTGCTTGCCCAGCGCGAGGCCGATTTCACCCCCGGCCGAGGCCAGGAACACCGCGCCGCGAGCCAGCTTGCGCCCGGTCGAGCGGGGCAAGAGGGCCCCGGCCAGCAGCCCAATGCCCATGCCGGCGGCAATCGCCAGGCCGGGATAGTCGGCGATCAGGCCGGCGACGCCTTCCGGCGGCTCACCTTCCGGCAAGCGCTGAGCGGGGGAGGCTGGCGTGAGATCGGTGCCGGTCGGCTTGCTATTGGCTTTGGTCACTTGCTTCGTCCTTGATGTCTTCTTCGTCTTTGCCGCGGACCCGCGCGACCAGTCTCGCCGCGGCGGCGAGCAGCGGTTCGCGGAAAGTCCAAAACAACAGGGCGCCGATGGTCCCAGCGACCAAGCCCTTGCGTTCCTTGGCTACGTCGAGCCCCGCGTCGAGCGCCTCCGACGTTCCTTCCTTCACCGAATGCGCCATGCGCGCGCCAACCGGGCGCGCGGCGAGATCCGCCTGTATCTCCCCGAGACGATGGGTAAAGGCGGCGTGGGCGGCTTCGCGATTGGCGCGGTTCGCCGCCAGGCTGGTTTCGCTGCCGCTCATGCCACCAGATCCGTAAGCCTGGTCCACAGCGACTTGGCCCAAAGCGCAGCCGTTCCAGCCAAAACGATCAACACGCCGACCACCACGGCAGTGGCACCCCAGGCCGTGATCGACGGAGTCAGCGCTATGATCAGCCCGACCGTCAGTCCGACCAGCGCGAGGCCGACCAACAGCAGCGCACCGACCGCGAGGCCGAGAATCTTGCCGATGCCGCTGCCGAACACCTGGGCGCGGGACTTTTGATAGGCGAACTCGGCCTCGGCCAGCGTTCGCGCATCGCCCGCAAGCAGGCGCAGGTCATCCAGCAGCGACCGATCCGCAGGATCGGCCGCGTCGGCTTGGACCGTCTCGATTACACTCTCTCCGTCCATCGGCGAGAACTCCGCCGGATGGATCAGTCGTCCGAGCCCTTGAACAGGCGGGCCAGCGCGAAACCCGCGACGGCAGCGATGCCGATCGCCAGGCCCGGGCTGCGGCGGACGAATTCCTTGGCGTCCTCGCCCAGTTCGGCGAGGTCCTTGGCATCGAGCTTCGCGGCCGCGCCGTCGATCGACTTGGCCGCGCCGCGGGCATAGTCGCCGTATTTGAGCCCCAGCTTCTCGTCGATCGCCGCGGCGTTCTCGTTGATGATCGAGCTCAGGCCCTTGAGCGCCTCGGTGGTCTTGGCCTTGCCTTCGACCGCCAGTTCCGCGGCGCGCTCCTTGGCCTGATCGCCATAGGCCTTGGCTTCGCCGAGCCAGTCGCTGCTCGTGTCCTTCAGCCTGTCGCGATATTCGCCGGCGCGGGCGTAAGCCTCGTCGCGGACGGCCTGGGCGCCGGCCTTGGCTTCCTCGATCGCCTTGCCGAAGCGGTCCTTGCTCGTAGCCGTGGTGCCGCCTTCGGCCAGCGGTTCGGCAGCGGTTTCGGCCCCATTCTTGGTCGCGGTAGCGGCGGTTTCGGCCATGTTGGTCTTCCTTTTCCCGGAACGAAAGTAATCTTGGATGCGCGACTCCGGTCGCATAGTGCTGCAATGCAGCTTGCCTGCCAAGGTTCCCCTGCTATTTCCCCGCGGGAAGGGGCCGGATCGCCGGCTGACGCCAAGGGAAAGCATTGCCATGACCGCGATTATCGACATCCACGGCCGCGAAATCCTCGACAGCCGGGGCAACCCCACGGTGGAGGTCGATGTCCTGCTCGAAGACGGCAGCTTCGGCCGGGCTGCGGTGCCCTCGGGCGCCTCGACCGGCGCCCACGAGGCGGTGGAGCTGCGCGACGGGGACAAGGGGCGTTACCTGGGCAAGGGGGTGCTCAAGGCGGTCGAGGCCGTCAACGGCGAGATCCGCGACCAGTTGCTCGGCCTCGACGGCGAGGACCAGCGCGACATCGACCTGACCATGATCGCGCTCGACGATACCGACAACAAGAGCCGGCTTGGCGCGAACGCCATACTCGGCACCAGCCTGGCGGTCGCCAAGGCGGCCGCCAATGCCCGCGGCCTGCCGCTCTATGCCTACGTCGGCGGCGTTTCGGCGCATGTCTTGCCGGTACCGATGATGAACATCATCAACGGCGGCGAGCATGCCGACAACCCGATCGACTTCCAGGAATTCATGATCATGCCGGTCGGCGCGGATTCGATCGCCGAGGCGGTGCGCTGGGGCGCCGAAATCTTCCACACGCTGAAGAAGGGCCTCCACGAGCAGGGGCTCGCGACCGCGGTGGGCGACGAGGGCGGCTTCGCCCCCAACATCGCCAGCACCCGCGCCGCGCTCGATTTCGTCGCCGCCTCGATCGAGAAGGCCGGCTTCAAGCTCGGCAGCGAGATCAAGCTGGCGCTCGATTGCGCCGCGACCGAATTCTTCAAGAACGGCAAGTACGAGATCAGCGGCGAGGGCCTGTCGCTCTCGCCGGTGCAGATGGCCGACTACCTTGCCGACCTGGCCGCTGCCTACCCGATCGTCTCGATCGAGGACGGCATGAGCGAGGACGATTTCGAAGGCTGGGCGGCGCTAACCGCGAAGATCGGCGACAAGGTCCAGCTGGTCGGCGACGATCTGTTCGTGACCAATCCCAAGCGCCTGCGGATGGGCATCGGCAAGGGGCTGGCGAACTCGCTGCTGGTCAAGGTCAACCAGATCGGCACCCTGACCGAGACGCTCGAGGCGGTCTCGATCGCCCAGCGCAACGGCTACACCGCGGTCATGTCGCACCGCTCGGGGGAGACCGAAGACGCCACGATCGCCGATCTCGCCGTCGCCACCAACTGCGGCCAGATCAAGACCGGATCGCTGGCCCGCTCGGACCGGCTCGCCAAGTACAACCAGCTGATCCGCATCGAGGAGGAGCTCGGAGACGCGGCGCACTACGCCGGCCCAGGCGCTTTCGGGCGGCTGGCGGGCTGAATTACAGCCGGCGGAAATAGGCGATCAAGTTCTCGTAGGTTACCTGCGAGAGCTTGAGACGCCGATCGTGGGCCGGTCCTTCGACGACGACCAGCCCCCGTCGCTCGAGGATGGCGATCCAGCGCTGCGCGCTCGCTTCGGGCACGGCGGCGGCGGTGCAGGCAGTGGCTAGCGAAACCCGGCGGCTTTCACGTGCCGCGATGAAAAGGTCGAGCAGGATATCCCACGCCGGCTCCCCGAATAGGCCCGCAGTGCCGGGAATGCTCTCACGTCGACGACGGACGGCATAGGCCTTGCGGGCCAGATCACCCAGATTGGCGTCGTCCCACTGGTTGTTGTTGGCCGCAGGGCTCTCGGTCGGGGAATCGGATATCTCGTCCACGGCGCCTAGGTGACGGGCAGACCTTAGCGATTGGTTACGGACGGAGAGCAGGCGCAACAGCCTGCTCCCTCTGGAGAGGAATTTCATTGTTTTCGTTCCGGCATTTTCGCCGGCCTTTGCGACCTTTGTTATGAGACCCCTGTCCCACCACGTGAGAGATTGCAACCGCGAGAGGAGGGAAACGGCCCCTGCAGCCTCCAATCCCGGCCATAAGACGAATCGGGCTTGCCTGCCCGGCGTCAAGGGTGGCACCCAAGGTGCGCAAGAGCTCTGACGCGGGAACGGACGCGATGATTTCGAAGAAGATTCTGATAGCGGGGATGTTCGGTGCGGTCGTGGCGATTGCCCCCGTGTCGGGCGCGGGTCGCCCAGCCGCCCGCAGCCAAATCGTGGCGAGCGGACTTGGCATCGTGCCGGAGAACATGGACCGGTCGGTCAAGCCGGGCGACGATTTCTATGCCTATGCCAATGGTACCTGGGCGAAGACTGCAGCGATCCCTGCGGACCGCACCAACATCGGCGGCTTTTTCATCGCCAGCGAAGCGACCGAGGCGCAGCTTGGCGAACTGATCCGGCGAATCGCAGCGAGCAAGGCCGCGCCCGATACCGACCAGGGGCGGATCCGCGACTTCTATCGCGCCTACATGGATACGGCCGCGATCGAGCGGGCAGGGCTGAGCCCGGTCCAGACCGACCTCGCGCGCTTTGCGGCGATATCCGACCGAACGGCGCTTTCGCGCGTCCTGGGCGAGCAATTGCGGGCCGACGTCGATCCGCTCAACGCCACGAACTATTTCACCGAGAACCTCTTCGGCGTCTTCGTAACCCAGGCCCTCGCCGGGGGCGAGGTCATGCCCTATATCCTGCAGGGCGGCCTGGGCATGCCCGAGCGCGAGTACTATCTTTCCGAAGACCCCAAGATGGCCGAGATCCGGGGGAAATATCGCGCCTATATCGCACAGATATTCTCCGAGGCGGGAATCGTCGATGGCGCCGCCAAGGCGGGGCGGGTCTACGATCTCGAGATGAAGATCGCCCAGGCTCACGCGAGCCGCGAGGAAAGCGAGAACTTTCAGACGTCGGCCGACGAGTGGGCCCGCGCCGACTTCGACCGCAGGGCGCCGGGGATCGATTGGGCCGCCTTCTTCACCGCGGCACGGCTCGGCGGCCAGCAGCGGTTCGCGGCATATCACGCGACAGCCATCCCCAAGATTGCCGCGCTGGTCGGTTCGGAGCCGTTGGAGGCGTGGAAGGACTGGTTGGTCTTTCACCAGATCAGCCGCAATGCCGAGGTCCTGCCCGCCCGCATCGATGCAGCGCGCTTTGCTTTCTACGGCACGACCCTGAGCGGCGCCAAGGAACAGCGTCCACGGGAGAAGCGCGCGCTCCAGGCCCTCAACGCCTCGCTTGGCGATGCCTTGGGCAAGCTTTATGTCGAGAGGTATTTCCCGGCCTCGGCCAAGGCCGAGATCCAGGGCATGGTCGACCGGATCAAGGCCGCTTTCGCCCGCCGGATCGAGACGATCGACTGGATGGCTCCGGCGACCAAGCGGGAAGCCTTGGCCAAGGTTCACAACATCGTCGTCGGCGTCGGCTATCCGGACACCTGGAAGAGCTATGCCGGCCTACACCTCTCGCCGACCCAGGCCTATGCCAACCGCCAAGCGGCATCGCGCACCGCATATCATCAGCAGCTGGACAAGATCGGCAAGCCGCTCGATCGGGCCGAGTGGTGGATGAACGCTCAACTGGTCAACGCGGTGAACCTGCCCGTGCAGAACGGGCTCAACTTCCCTGCGGCGATCCTGCAGCGCCCGTTCTTCGACCCTGCTGCGGATCTCGCCGCCAACTACGGCGCGATCGGAGCGGTGATCGGCCACGAGATCAGCCACAGCTTCGACAACAACGGCGCCGCCTTCGATGCCACCGGCAAGATGCGCAACTGGTGGACCGAGCAGGACATGGCGCGCTTCACGGCCGCCGGGAAGGCACTTGCGGACCAATACGATACCTATGAGCCGCTCCCCGGGGCCAGGGCCAACGGCAAGCTGACTCTGGGCGAGAACATCGCCGATGTCGCCGGCCTAGCCGCAGCCTACGACGCCTATCGTGCTTCGCTCGGAGGCAAAGAAGCACCGGTCATCGGCGGATTCACCGGCGATCAGCGCTTCTTCCTGGCGTTCGCGCAAAGCTGGGCCACCAAGATGCGTGATGAGACGATGCGTGCCCGCTTGGCAACCGATGGGCATGCCCCGGGTATGTACCGCGCCCTTACGGTGCGGAATATCGATGCGTGGTACAAGGCCTTCGACGTCAAGCCGGGCGACAAGCTCTACCTGCCACCCGAGAAGCGGGTGAAGGTATGGTAAGCCGCTAAACGGTCTCTTCCCGCGCCACTTCCTTCTCGACCTTGGCGGCATAGCGCTCGACCTTTTCGATCACCTTCTTCTTCTGGGGATTGAGCAGGTACTGCCACACGCCCCAGGCGTTGATCAGTAGAAGGATGCCGTTCATCACCGCGATCGGCATCGTGTCGTTGACCAGGCCGGAGACGATCCAGGTGATCGAGACGGCGCAGAACAGGACGAAGCCGAAGCCCGTCACTTTGCGTCCGAGGTCGATGGCAATGAGACCGGCGGCGAGCATAGTGCCGATCGCGGCGATCCATTCGAGAGGTCCGTTCATGCCTCTCGACAATCGCTTGGGCGGGCTAGCGGTCCCCGGCGCGGGTCAGGCGGTCGAGTTGGTCCGGGCTCAGTTCCAGCGTCGCCCCGGCGACGAGCTCGGCGAGCTGGGCGGGAGAGGTCGCGCTGGCAAGTGGGGCGGCGACGCCCGGGCGCGAGTTCAGCCAGGACAGGGCGATCTGGGCGAGCGAGGCCCCGGTCTCCTTCGCGATCTGGTCCATTGCGGCAAGGACGTCCCAACCGCCGGCCGCAGCAGCCGCGTTCAGCGCATGACCGCGGGGCGAGCCCCGCCAGTCGGCGGCCGAGCGATACTTGCCGGTCAGGAAGCCGGAAGCGAGGCCGTAGAACGGCAGGACCGCGATGCCTTGGGCGAGGCTTAGGTCCTGCAGCGGACCTTCGTAATCGTTTCGCATGACCAGGTTATACTCGGGCTGGACCACGGTGAAGGCTGCCGCGCTCTGCCGCTCGGCTTCGGCGATCGCGGCCGCCAGGCGGTCGGCGGCGTAGTTCGAGGCGCCCAGCTCGCGGACCTTGCCAGCCTTCACCAGCGCGTCGAAGCCCGCGACAACTTGATCCAGCGGCGTCGTCAGGTCGTCGCGGTGGGCATAGAACAGGTCGACATAGTCGGTGCGCAGGCGCTCCAGCGAGGCGTCCAGCGCTTTGGCCACCGCTTCGGGCTTCAATGCTCCCGGAGGGCCGCCCATGCCGGTCTTGGTACCGATCCGTAGCTGCCCCCTGACGCCTCGGCTTTCCTGCCATGCCCCGATGATCGCTTCGGATTCGCCGCCCTTGTTGCCCGGAACCCACGACGAGTAGCCTTCGGC
>JBQCGM010000073.1:0-17587 GCA_051955585.1 Novosphingobium sp. | reverse complement strand
CGCCCATCGGCCTGATTTGGGGTGTGGTTTTTGTGTTTATTTTCTGAACTTACCCCCCCGCCCGGTGGGGGGTGGGGTTGGGGGGGGGCCTGTCTTGTTCGAGCGGCTGGAGGAGGACACGCCCTCCCCTCGCCCCTCCCGCAAGCGGGAGGGGGGAAAGACGACGATGACCCAAGCCACCTCCTCCACCCGCTTCGTCAACATCGGCGAGCGCACCAACGTCACCGGATCGGCGGCGTTCAAGAAGCTGATCCTCGCCGGCGACTACGCCAAGGCGGTCGAGGTCGCGCGCCAGCAGGTGGAGAACGGGGCGCAGATCATCGACGTCAACATGGACGAAGGCCTGCTCGACGCGGTCGAGGCGATGACCACCTTCCTCAAGCTGATCGCCGCCGAGCCCGACATCGCGCGGGTGCCGGTGATGATCGACAGCTCCAAGTGGACCGTGATCGAGGAAGGCCTGAAGTGCGTCTCGGGCAAGCCGATCGTCAATTCGATCAGCATGAAGGAAGGCGAGGAGCAGTTCCTCGAGCAGGCCCGCAAATGCATGGCCTATGGCGCCGCCGTGGTGGTCATGGCCTTCGACGAGACCGGCCAGGCCGATACCAAGGAGCGCAAGGTCGAGATCTGCGAGCGCGCCTACAAGCTGCTGATCGGAATCGGCTTCCCGCCCGAGGACATCATCTTCGATCCCAACGTCTTCGCCGTGGCGACCGGCAGCGAGGAGCACAACAACTATGGCGTCGACTTCATCGAGGCGGTGAAGGAGATCCGCAAGCGCTGCCCGCACGTGCACTTCTCGGGCGGGCTCAGCAACCTCAGCTTCTCGTTCCGCGGCAACGAGACCGTGCGCCGCGCGATGCATTCGGTCTTCCTCTACCATGCGATCCCGGCCGGGCTCGACATGGCGATCGTCAATGCCGGCCAGCTCGACATCTACGATGCGATCGACCCGGTCCTGCGCGAAGCCTGCGAGGACGTGATCCTCAACCGCAACCAGGACGTCGAGCCCAGCGCCACCGAAAAGCTGATCGCCCTGGCCGAAAGCTACAAGGGGCAGAGTCCCGAGGCGGCCAGGCAGGCCGAGGAATGGCGCGGCTGGGACGTGGTGAAGCGGATCGAGCACGCGCTGGTCAAGGGCATCGACACCTATGTGGTCGAGGACACCGAGGAAGCGCGCGCGGCGATCGCCGGGGCCGGCGGCCGCCCGATCGAGGTGATCGAGGGCCCGCTGATGGGCGGAATGAACGTGGTCGGCGACCTGTTCGGGTCGGGCAAGATGTTCCTGCCCCAGGTGGTGAAGTCCGCCCGCGTGATGAAGAAGGCGGTCGCCTACCTGTTTCCCTTCATCGAGGCCGAGAAGGTCGAGGGGCAGAAGGCCAAGGGCCGGATCGTCATGGCCACGGTCAAGGGGGACGTCCACGACATCGGCAAGAACATCGTCGGCGTCGTGCTGCAGTGCAACGGCTACGAGGTGATCGACCTCGGCGTCATGGTCCCCTGGTCGACCATCCTCCAGGCGGCCAACGAGAACGAGGCCGACATCATCGGCCTCTCGGGCCTGATCACGCCTTCATTGGACGAGATGGTCACCGTCGCCGAGGAGATGCAGCGCGCCGCCCTCAAGATTCCGCTGCTGATCGGCGGTGCCACCACCAGCAAGGTTCACACCGCGCTCAGGATCGATCCGGCCTACACCGGCCCGGTCGTCCACGTGCTCGACGCCAGCCGCGCGGTCGGCGTGGCTTCGCAGCTCCTGTCGGACACCCAGGCCGAAGGCTTCAAGGGGGAGGTCGCAGCCGAGTACGACCAGATCCGCACGGCGCGCGCGGGCAAAGGCCAGTCCGAACTGCTGAGCCTCGAGGAGGCTCGCGCCAAGGCCTTCCCCGCCGACATGGCGCAGAAGGCCCCCGCCCCGGCCCAGCCCGGCACCCACGTCTATGCCGACTGGGACCTGGCCGACCTGCGCGAGGCCTTCGACTGGACGCCGTTCTTCCGCGCCTGGGAACTCGCCGGCGTGTTCCCCGCGATCCTCGACGACGAGGTGGTCGGCGAGAGCGCCCGCAGCCTCTACGCCGATGCCCAGGCGATGCTCGACAGGATCATCGAGGAGAAGTGGCTGACCGCGCGCGGCGTGGTCGGCTTCTGGCCCTGCCGGCGGGATCAAGATGACATCAGCCTAAAGCCCTCTCCCCTTCAGGGGAGAGGGTTGGGAGAGGGGCATGTGGCCGACAGCCCCCTCCCCCCGCCCCCCGCCCCTGAAGGGGAGGGGGAGATTCGCCTCCCCTTCCTTCGCCAGCAGGTGAAGAAGTCGCGCGACAGGGCGAACTTCTGCCTGGCCGACTTCATCGATCCGGCCGGCGACTGGCTCGGCGGCTTCGCGGTCGGCATCCATGGGATCGAGCCCCACCTCGCCCGCTTCAAGGACGCTCACGACGACTATTCGGACATCCTTCTGAAAGCCCTGGCCGACCGCTTTGCCGAGGCCTTCGCCGAGCGGCTGCACCAGCACGTCCGCACCACGCTGTGGGGCTATGCCGAAGGCGAGCAGCTCACCAACGAGGCGCTGATCCGCGAGCAGTACCGCGGCATCCGCCCCGCGCCGGGCTATCCCGCCTGCCCCGACCACAGCCTGAAGCCGATCCTGTTCGACTTGCTGAAGGCGCAGGACAATGCCGGGATCACCCTGACCGAGAGCCAGGCCATGCTGCCCACCGCGGCAGTCTCGGGCTTCTACTTCGCCCATCCCGAAAGCCAGTACTTCGGCGTGGCGCGCATCGGCCGCGACCAGCTGGAGGACTATGCGCAGCGGCGCGGGATCGACCTGGCGACGGCGGAGCGCTGGCTGCGGCCGAATCTGGATTGATTATTCCCCTCCCGCAAGCGGGAGGGGAGGTAAACACCGCCCCGCCGATCTGGCCTTTGCCCGCGCCCCCCGATAGGTTCGCCGCCAAACGCACCTTCAGGAGAGCACGATGTCGGAAATGGCCCGGAAACTGCGCGCGCTGGTCGCGACCGGCGAGCACTTCATGGCCGGCGAGGCCTATTCGGCGCTGACCGGGCGGATCGTCGAATATGCCGGGTTCAAGGCGGCCTATCTCGGCGGCCATGCCTGCAGCGCGTTCCACTATGCCCTGCCCGACAACGGCGTGTTCAGCCAGGTCGAGCAGATCGAGCAGGCTGCCCGGATCGCCGCAGTGATCGACATCCCGCTGATCGCCGACGCCGACACCCTGGGCGAAACCGTGGCCGACGCCTTCCACTTCACCCGCCGCTACGTTCGCGCGGGGATCGCCGGGATCCACGTCGAGGACGAGGTCAATCCCAAGCACACCAGCACGGTCGGCAGCCTCTGCCGGATCGAGGACATGCAAGCGCGGATCGACGCCGCACGCCGCGCCGCGGGAGACTCCGGCTTCTACATCATCGCCCGCTGCGACGAGCTCTATCCCCAGGCCCGTGGCGGCGGGGGCACGAACTCGGTCGAGGAAGCCATAAAGCGCGGCAAGGCCTATGCCGAGGCCGGCGCCGATGCGCTGTTCTATCCGATCGCCTCGCCCGAGGCCCATGCCCAGATCATCCCCGAGCTCCCGGTGCCGGTGGCGACCATGGGCTTCAACCTGCCCGATACCGCCTTCAACATGACCACCTCGTGGGGCTGGACCGGCGCGGCCCAGCTCCACCTCGCCCGCGCGCGCGAGATGCTGGAGCACGGCTCGGTCAAGATGGACTACGTGCTGGAGGGCAAGGACAGCTTCATCGAGCAGGGCCTATACGACGAACTCACCGCCGACTGGGCGCGCAAGACCGGGCGGGCGGTACGAGAAGGGTATTGAGCGGTCGCGCCGTCACCTGGGGGAGCGAATTCCCTTCATCGTCATTGCGATGAAGCTCAGCCGAACGCCGGCTCGCCCAGCTTCGAGCCCAGCGCCGGATAGCCCTCTGGCGTCTTGTCGGTGAAATAGATCATCCGCCCGAAGCACTGGTCGGGCCGGATGGCGAACCGGTCCGCCACGTTGCCGACGATCTCCAGGCCCTTGCCGCGCAGATATGCCGCGGCGGCGGGGGCCGACTTCACCTTGAAGGTCAGGCAATAGATCCCGCCGATGGTCTTGGCGTGGCGCGCCAGGGCCGACTTGTCGGTGCGGCTTTCGAGCGCCTCGAGCACGGTATCGCCCATCAGCAGCGGTGCGCAGTCGGCGTCGATGTCGTCGAGCTCGCGGTGCTCCATCTCGATCCAGCCGAGCTTCTCGGCGAAGAGTTCGCCGGCGTCGTCGACCGATTCGGTCGAGATGCCGACCGCCTGCAGGCCCTCGATGCCGAGCGGATGCTCGTCGCGCCACTTGGCCGGGCTCCACGCCGGATCGCGGCGCGGATCGCCGGGGAGATCCTGCTTGAGCACCTCGATCCGCATGCCCATGGCCTGGCTGCGGCCGACCAGGAAGTAGTGCTCCTCCATGCCGGGATCGTAATGGAGCTTGAAGCCCTGCTTGGTGAACCAGGCGGCCGCCTGCTTGAGATCCGCGACCTTGAGCGCCACGCCGAGCCAGCGCATCGGCACCGCCGCCTTGCGCAGCATCTCGCCCGAAGGGCTGTCCGGCGAGAGGCCCGCGCCCGCCGCGGTCACCGGGATCAGCATGGTGTCGCCGACCATCAGCAAGGTTTCCTCGCGGTCGATGCCCAGCGCCGCGCTCTCGGGCGTCACCAGCATTTCCGAGGCGACCTCGGCCCCGAAGACGTCGATGAAGAAGGCGTCGCAGGCGCGGCGCGTCTCGTCATCGGGAACCGCCCAGCTGACGTGGGCAAGCGGCATTCCTGGCATGGGCGGTGGTCCTGTCTACTTGTCGGTCCCGATTACTCGGTCCAATTCACCGGCGGCGTCACGAGGAACGGCAGCTCGGGCGAGACGATCTTGGTTTCGGTGCCGTTGGCGTGGATCAGCATGACCCGTCCCACCCCCGGCGAAGCGACGACGGCAACGACCGTATCGACCCATTCGTGCAACGCGGCCTTGGCGAAGGCGAGCGTTTCGCCCTGCTTGCTGACCGTGCCGGCGGATTCGAGTTCCGCCTCGAGCTCCACCACGCGGGCGGTGGCTTCGTCGACGCGGGCGGTATGGTCTGGCGTTTCCATCGTTTCGTCCTTGGGCCGGAACCGCCGTGCAGGCAAGCGGTCGCATGATCGGGCTGGAGAAGAATGCCGCGACCTCAGCCAGGGTTCCTCTCCATTCCGGGGAGGAACCGGTTTTCCTACTTGGCCGCGATCTGCCATAGGGCGCGGATGCCCGCTGCCCTCGCCAACCGACTAATCGCCTGGGCCGATCGAACGGCCGCGAACGATCGGTTTGAATTTTTCCCCTGCACACCGTCCATTTGATCAATTTGTGTCAACCGCACTCGCTTCCTCGCTCCTCGACTCGCTCCATGCGACCTTCGGCTTTTCCGCCTTCCGCGGCGTACAGCAGGCCGTGGTGGAGCGCGTCATGGCCGGCCGATCGACCCTGGCGGTCATGCCCACGGGTGCGGGGAAGTCGCTGACCTACCAGCTGCCCGCCGTGGTGCTGGACGGCACCTGCGTGGTAGTCTCGCCGCTGATCGCGCTGATGCACGATCAATTGCGTTCGGCCACGGCCAACGGCATCCGCGCCGCCACCCTGACCAGCGCCGATGCGGATAGAGAAGAAACCATCGATCGCTTCCGCGCCGGCGAACTCGACCTGCTCTACGTCGCGCCCGAACGGGCGAGCCAGCCGCATTTCCGTGAATTGCTCGGCAAGGCGAAAGTCTGTCTTTTCGCCATCGACGAGGCGCACTGCGTGTCCGAATGGGGCCACGACTTCCGCCCCGACTATCGCCTGCTGCGCCCGCTGCTCGACAGCTTCCCGGATATCCCGCGCCTGGCCCTCACCGCCACGGCCGACGCCCATACTCGGGCTGATATCCTTGCCCAGCTCGGCATTCCCGAGGACGGCCTGATCGTCGCCGGCTTCGACCGGCCTAACATCCGCTACCTGATCCGCCACCGCGACAACGGCCCCAAGCAGATCGAGCGACTGCTGGCCGAGCAGCCGGGCCCCGGCATCGTCTATGCCCCGACCCGCGCCCAAGTGGAGAAACTGGCGGAGAAGCTGTCCGCGAACGGCCGCGCCGTCCTGCCCTATCACGCCGGTCTGCCGCCCGAGGTCCGCGCCCGCAACCAGGCGGCCTTCGTCGCCAGCGAGGACATGGTGATGGTCGCCACCGTGGCGTTCGGCATGGGCATCGACAAGCCCGACGTACGCTTCGTCGCCCATGCCGGAATGCCCAAGTCGATCGAGGCCTATTACCAGGAAACGGGCCGCGCCGGACGCGACGGGGACGCTTCGATCGCATTGCTGCTGTGGGGCGCCGACGACTTCGCCCGTGCCCGCCAGCGCCTGTCCGAGGTCGAACCGCACCGGTTGGAGAGCGAACGCGCTCGGCTCAACGCGCTGGCCACGCTGGTCGAGACAGCCGGCTGCCGCCGGGCCATCCTCCTGCGCCATTTCGGCGAGGATCCGCCGCCCACCTGCGGCAACGGCGACAACTGCCTGGAAGCGCCCGGGGTGGCAGATACCACGGAGCTGGCGCGCAAGCTGCTTTCGGCGGTCTATCGCACCGGACAGAGCTTCGGCCTCGGCCACTTGGAGAAAGTCCTGACGGGGCAGAGCGACGAGCGCGTCCTGACGCGAGGCCACGATCGGCTCTCGGTCTACGGGATCGTCGGGAGCGAGGAAGCGCATCTGCTCAAGCCGCTCGCCCGCGCACTCCAGGCCCGCGGCGCCCTGGTAGCGACCGAGCACGGCGGGCTAGCGCTGGGCGGGGATTCGCGGGCGATCCTGAAGGGCGAGGCGGCGGTGATGATCGCGCTCCAGCCGAAGACCGAGCGCCGCCGCCGCAAGGACCGCGACGGCGGGGCCAACCCGGTCGGCGATCCGCTGTTCGACGCGCTCCGAGCCTTGCGCCGCGAACTCGCCCAGGAGGCCGGGGTCCCGCCCTACGTGATCTTCCATGACGCCACCCTGCGCGAGATCGCCGCGCTGCGGCCCGGCAGCTTGCGCGAACTCGGCGAGGTCGGCGGCGTCGGCCAGCGCAAGCTCGATGCCTATGGCGAAGCCTTCCTGGCGGTGGTGCGACAGCACTGATCTCCCCTCCCGCTTGCGGCAGGGGAATAAGTCGATCTTAACTGCCCCCTGATAACCCCGCCGCTATGACCAAGCTCGCAAGAATCGCGCAGTTCTACACTGCCCTCGCCTTCGCGGCCCTGCCCTTCGCGCTGGTCGCCTCGGCGATGGCCTCGGCGCAGGACGCGGAGCCCGCGCCCTATACCGTGGTCGAGAGCGGCCAGGGCTTCGCGCGGCTCCAGCAGGCGGTCGACGCGATCGGCAATGGCCGCGGCACGATCCGCTTCCGCTCGGCCCGTTTCGCCGACTGTGCGGTACAGCGCGGCGGGGACATCACCTATACCGCCGCCGTGCCCGGCCAGGCGATCCTCGAAGGCGTCGCTTGCGAAGGCAAGGCCGCGCTGGTGCTCGGCGGGCGCTCGGCGCGGATCGAGGGGCTGGTCTTCGCCGGCATCCGCGTGCCCGACCGCAACGGCGCGGGCATCCGGCTGGAGCAGGGCAATCTCTTCGTCAGCCAGGCCTGGTTCCGCGACAGCGAGGAAGGCATCCTCACCGCCCCCGATCCTTCGGGCGCGATCGTGATCGACAAGACCACCTTCAGCCGCCTGGGCCGCTGCGACGGCGACGCCGCCTGCGCCCATTCGATCTACACCGCGGACTACGGCTCGCTCACCGTCACCCGCAGCCGCTTCGAGGCCGGCCGCGGCGGGCACTATCTCAAGACCCACGCCCGCCGGGTCGAGATCGCCAACAACTCGTTCGACGATTCGCGGGGCAGCGCGACCAACTACATGATCGACCTCTCGGTCGGCTCCAGCGGGCGCATCGTGAACAACTGGATGGTCCAGGGCCGCGACAAGGAGAACTATTCGGCCTTCATCGCCATCGCCGCCGAGGGCCACGAGAACCGCGCCGACGGCCTGGTCATCGAGGCCAACGACGCCCGCTTCGCACCCGGTGTCGATCGCAACAGCCAGTTCGTAGCCGACTGGTCCGGCGACCGCATCGCGATCGGTCAGAATGCTCTGGCGGCGGGAATCGCGCGCTACCAGAAGCGCTGACCCCCTTCATACCAAGTTACACCACACGAGCGGGGGGATGGGGTGTCGGATTGGCGGCCTCAGAGGATGTGCCCAGTCCGATCCCGCTTGGTCGTCAGGTAGCGCAGATTGTGCGGGTTCGGGGGTAGGCTGTGCGGCACGCGCTCGGCGACGGCGACCCCCTCGGCCTCCAGCGCCGCGACCTTGGCCGGGTTGTTGGTCATCAGCCGGATCGCGTGCACGCCCAGCAGGCGGAGCATCCGCACCGCCACCGGGAAGTCGCGCGCCTCGGTCGGCAGGCCCAGGCGGTTGTTGGCGTCGACCGTGTCGAACCCGAAGTCCTGAAGGCGATAGGCGCGCAATTTGTTGATCAGGCCAATCCCGCGCCCCTCCTGGCGCAGGTAGAGCAGCACGCCCCAGCCGCCCTGGCGGGCCTCTTCGGCCATGGCTTCCAGAGCGGCGTCGAGCTGCGGGCCGCAGTCGCATTTCAGGCTGCCGAGGATGTCGCCGGTCAGGCATTCCGAATGGAGCCGCACCAGCGGGGCGCGGTCGCCGTCCTGCTTGCCGATCACCAGGGCGACATGCTCGCGCAGGTCGTCGGCCGAGCGGAAGGCGACGATCTCGGCATCCTCGGCCGCGGCGACGGGCAGGTGCGCCCGGGTCGCGATCTTGAGGTTCGCGGTGTCCTTCCAGGCGGCAAGATCGCTCACGGAGACCTCCTGCACCTCTTCGGCCGGCTCCGGATCGACGAGGAAGGCCGGCAGGATCCCGGCGAGCCGGGCCAGTTCCATCGCCGCCGTTGCCGCGGCGGGATCGTCGATGTGCTCGGCGGCGAAGGGGCCTTTCATCGGGTAGACCAGATCGAGGGCGGGATCGGCCACGGCGCGCGCAGCGGCGAGATCGAACGGCTCCGCCGCGCGGATCAGCACCGGCGCCTCGGGCACCGCGGCTTCGCGCTGGTTGGCGAGCTTGAGCGTCGCCGCCCGTGCCGCCGAGATCAGCATCGTCCGCGCGGTCACGCCGTCGCCGAGGCCGGTCTCGGCGGGGAACAGTGTCAGAACCCCCAGGCGCACCGGCCAGCCGTGACGCAGCGCGTCGATGGCCAGCGCGGCGCGGCGAGAACCGCTGGGGGCAGGACTGCTCAAAGCGCGAACTCGGTGATCAACGGCACGTGGTCCGAGGGCTGCTCCCACCGCCGCGTCTCTTCTACGAAGCGATGCGAGACCGATTGCTTGGCCAGCTCCGGCGAGGCCCACATATGGTCGAGCCGGCGGCCACGGTCCTTTTCCTGCCAGAAAGTCCGGTAGGACCACCAGGTCCAGTTCCGCTCCGGCGCGGGGATATGCTTGCGGCCGAGGTCGGCCCAGCCATGCGCGTCGGCGAAGCGCTGCAACGTCTCGATCTCGATCGCGGTGTGGCTGACGACCTTCATCAGCGCCTTGTGATCGTAGACGTCGCATTCGAGCGGGGCGATGTTGAAATCGCCGACGATCAGCGTCGGCCGGTCGAGCTTGTCCGCCCAGCGGGTCATGCGCTCGAGGAAGTCCAGCTTCTGGCCGAACTTGGGATTGACCGTGCGGTCCGGCACGTCGCCGCCGGCGGGGATGTAGACGTTCTCCAGGATCACGCCCTGCCCCGGCCCCAGGAGCTCGACCCCGATGTGCCGCGCCTCGCCGTTGTCCTGCCAGTCATGCTTCGAGAAGTCGCGGAAGGGAATCCGGCTCACCGTGGCGACACCGTGATAGCCCTTCTGCCCATGCACCGCGCGGTAAGTATAGCCGGCCTTCTCGAAAGCCTCGTGCGGAAACAGGTGCTCCGCGCACTTGATCTCCTGCAGGCAGAGCACGTCCGGGCCTTGGTCGCCGAGCAGGCGGGTGACCTGGTCGATCCGGAGGCGAACGGAGTTGATGTTCCAAGTTGCTATCGAGACCATGGAGAGCGCGTTAGCCCGATGCCAGATACAAGAAAACCCTCGTCCCGGGGGCAATGGGACGAGGGTTCCTTTGTGCGTTCGTCACGCTTGTCGATCGGGCCGCTCGGGAGGCGTGGGCAACAGGGGGGAAACCCGCCTCCAGCCCTTTCGACACACCCCATGTAGGCGCTTTGTGCTTTCTGCCAAGTGAACGGGAAGGAAAGAATCCCGCTGTTTACCGCTGACCAGGCACGGCCTGCGACAACCCGGGCATCCCTATCGACGAGTCGGGCGCGGATCGTTGTAGCGGAACATGTTGGCGGAGACGGTGATTCCATATTGGTGGCCGCTGAGCCGTACCGTAGTCCGCTTGTTCTGCGAATCGAGCGCAACCCAGGACGTCAGTTCGAGCCCGCCCGGGGCCGAGGGCTTTCGGACGAAAATCAGGGTGATCACGCCAAACTCGGGATGGGCGCGGTCGCGCACCTCGACCGCGATGACGTTCGGGTCGTTGGTGGCTTGCAGCTTGCCATAGCGCGAGGCGAGTGCCGGGTCGGTCAGCACGCCCAGCGGACTGTTGCGGATCGGCCAGCGCTGGACCTGCTTGACCTCGTAGTCGACCATGGTCAGCGCCGAGCCGTCCGACACGACGAGCAGCGGAATCCCCGGTGCGTACTGGAAGCGAATCCTGCCGGGCCGCTGCAGCGTGATGACGCCGCGCACGGACTGGCCGTTGCGGTCGGTCTGGGTGAAGTTGGCGCGCATCGTCGAGATGCCGCGCAGCGCATTGACCGCCTCGGTCAATTGAGCCGGGACCGCTTGGGCCTGCGCCGGAGGCGCTACGGCGAGGGGCGCGGAAACGACAAGCGCCGCGAGTGCCGCGGCGCCTGAAAGCTTGAGCAGATGCGTGATCGTGCGGGTCATGCCAGTCCTTTGCGGTTCCGGCATTGAACCCCTCCTGAACCCGAAAGTTCCGAAGGCGAACCTGAAGGTTCCTTACTTGATCTTCGCTTCCTTGAACTCGACGTGCTTGCGCACGACGGGGTCGTACTTGCGGAAGGTCATCTTCTCGGTCGTGTTCCGGGGGTTCTTCTTGGTTACGTAGAAGAAGCCGGTGTCGGCGGTCGAAACCAGCCGGATCTTGACGGTTGCGGGCTTGGCCATGGCCTAAATCCTAATGTTCAAATCGGGTCCGACGACCTGGCGGCCGCTCGCGAAGGCGCGCCATTGCGGGAGAGTCTCCGCGAAGTCAAGGTCCGGGCATAGGAAAAGGGCCGGCGAACGGTCGCCGGCCCCTGCCCGGGCGGCACAAAATCAGTTGGACTTCGGCGCGCTCATCTTATCGGCCTGATCTTCCATGGCGTCGGCCTTGGCCTCTCCGGCTTCGCGAACCGCATCGGCGCGCGATTCGGCCGCATCCTCGGCAGCGCCGGTCGCGTTGGCGGCCTGGCTCTCGATCGCATCGGCAGCGGCATCCGAGGCGTCCTCGACCGCTTCGGCTTGGCTCTCGGCGGCATTCTCCTCCTTCGAATCGCAGGCGGCCAGGCCAAGGCCCATCGCGAGGACAGCGCCCAGGGCGACGCTCTTGGTAAAGATCTTCATGAAATGCTCCCGGTGGTGGTCACACAGCAAAACAGGGACGGCGCCAGGCACCGCCCCCGTTTCAGGTTTCGCTCGCTTAGCGGACGGCGCCGCGGCGGACGAGATTGACGATCGCCAGCAGGACCACCGCGCCGAGGAACGACACCAGCAGCGACGAGCCGCTGAAGTCCCCGTTCATGATGTTGCCGCCGCCGATCAGCGGGTTGAGGATGAAGCCGGCAAGCAGTGCTCCGACGATGCCGACTACGACGTTCAGCAGGACGCCCTGCTGTGCATCGGTGCGCATGACGATGCTGGCGAGCCAGCCAAGAATGCCACCGATGATTACGAGAATGATCAGGCCCATGTCCGTATTCCTTCGTGCTGTTCGCACTAAGAAAATCGACGAGCGCAAACTTGGTTCCGTCCCGCCAGGGGTTCGGTCCGTCCCAATCCTTGTTCAGGTGCGCAAAAGCAGGACTACGGCCAGGATTCCCGCGGCGATCCGGTACCACGCGAACGGCGCGAAACCCGCGCGGCTGACATAGGCGACGAAAGCCTTGATCACCGCCAGCGCTACCACGAAGGCCACGACGAAGCCGATGGCGATCTCGGTCCAGCCCACCGGGCCGAGCCCGCCGGCCAGCGCGACGCGGTTGTCCCACAGTTCCAGCGTGGTCGCGCCGAGCATGGTCGGCACGGCGAGAAAGAAGCTGAACTCGGCCGCGGCGCGGCGCTCGATCCCCATTGCGAGCGCGCCCATGATCGTCGCGCCGGAACGGCTGACGCCGGGAATCATCGACACGCACTGGATGAAGCCGACACCCAGCGCCTTGCTCGCGGGAAGCTGCGCCACGCCGGTGGGCGGGCCGGGCTTCGCCCAGCGCTCGATCGCCAGGATGGCGAAGCCGCCGACGAGCAGGGCCCAACCGACCACCAGCGGGCTGCCCAGCAGCACGTCGATATAGTCCTTGAGCGCCAGGCCGATCATCGCCGAGGGCAGGAAGCCGAGCAGAATGTTGCGGAGGAAGCGGAAGCTCATCGGCTCCAGCTTGAGCAGGCCGATGCCGACCGCCCAGAAGGTGCGCCAATATTGCACCAGCACGGCCAGGATCGCGCCCAACTGGATCACGACGTTGAAGACCTTCCAGGTCGCCGCGTCGTAGCCGAAGATCTCGGTGGCGAGGATGAGGTGACCGGTCGAGGACACCGGGATGAATTCGGTCAGGCCCTCGACGATGCCGAGGAGGACGGCAGTGATGATCAGGTCCATGCGGGATCGGTCCTTGCGTTGCCCTCAGCCCAGTTGAGGTCAGGTTTGGGCGGCAAACTTTGTTTCGTCGAACTGCAGCGCGGCGAGGCGCGCATAGAGCCCGCCGGCACGGGTGAGTTCGTCGTGGCGGCCTTGCTCGACGATTCGGCCCCGGTCCATCACCACGATCCGATCCGCGGCACGGACCGTCGCAAGGCGGTGGGCGATGACCAGCGTGGTTCGCGCCTGCATCAACCGGTCGAGCGCATCCTGGACCAGCCGCTCGCTCTCGGCGTCGAGCGCCGAGGTGGCCTCGTCGAGCAGCAGTATCGGCGCGTCACGCAGCAGGGCGCGGGCGATCGCCATACGCTGGCGCTGGCCGCCCGACAGGCGCGCGCCGTCCTCACCGAGGAAGGTGTCGAGGCCCTGCGGAAGATCCCGCAGGAAGCCTTCCGCGTTGGCGGCCCGGGCGGCTTCCCAGATCGCTTCGTCGGAAGCGTCCCAGTTGCCATAGCGGAGGTTGTCGCGGGCCGAGGCGGCGAACAGGATGCCCTCTTGCGGCACGAGGGCAAAGCGGCGGCGCACGTCGGCGGGATCGGCCGAGACGAGCGGCACCCCGTCGAGCTTGATGGTGCCGGCCTGGGGATCGTAGAACCGCTCGGCGAGCTGGAACAGCGTCGACTTGCCGGCGCCGGAGGGGCCGACGATCGCCACGGTCTCGCCCGGCTCGATCGTCAGCGAGAAGTCGTGCAACGCGGCGTGCTCGGGCCGGGTCGGATAGCGGAACGTGACGTGCTCGAAAGCGAGCTGGCCGCGCCCGGCGGGTAGCGCCAGGGGCCGAGCCGGCGGGGCGATCGCGGGCTTTTCGTGCAGCAGCTCGTTCAAGCGGCTGGCCGCGCCGGCGCCGCGGACGAGATCGCCGTAGACCTCGGTGAGCGAACCGAAGGCCCCGGCGACGAGACCGCCGGTGACGACGAAGGCCGCGATCGTGCCGCCGGTGATCGTTCCCGCCGCCACGCCTAGCGCGCCGCGCCACATCAGCAAGGTCAGCGCACCGAAGATCAGGAACATGACCATCGCGGTCATGATCGCGCGGATTCGGATCCGTCGCTTGGCCGTGGCAAAGGTCCGCTCCACCGCGGCGGTGAAGCGTTCGGCCTCACGCTTCTCCTGGTTGAAGGCCTGGACGATCTTGCTCGCCCCCAGCACTTCCGAAACCAGCGCCCCGATCTCCGCCACACGGTCCTGGCTGGAGCGCGATACCGAACGCAGCCGGCGGCTGAACCAGACGATCGGGAGAACCACGAAGACGATCCCGGCGACCAGCCCGAGGGTCAGCGTCGGTTGGAGGTAGAACAGGTAGCCGGTCCCGCCGATCGCCATAATCGCATTGCGCAGCGCGACCGAGACGGTGGTCCCGACGATCTGCTCGATCAAGGCCGTGTCGGAGGTCATCCGCGAGGAGATTTCGCGCGGGCTGTTCTCCTCGAAAAAGCCGGGCGAGAGACGCAGCAGGTTGCGCTGCACGGCCAGACGGATGTCGGCGACGACGCGTTCGCCCAGCCAGGACACCGAATAGAAGCGCACCGCCGTGCCCAGGGCCAGGACGACGATGATCAGCAGCAGGTACTGGAACCAGCGGCCGATGTCCGCCGGGTCGCCGCCCTTGGCGAAGCCGCGGTCGATGATCAGGCGGAAGCCCGAGGGGATCGCCAGCGTGGCCGAGGCGGTCACCAACAGGGCCAGGGCGGCGGTCAGCACCCAGCCGGGGTACGCCATCGCCGCCTGCCAGATCATCCGAAGGGGACCCAGGCTGCGCGAGGCACGCTCCGTGGCGGGGGCCGCTGCGGCGCCGGGAGATTCGACCAAGGCGGAAAACTCGGGAGCGCGGTCTGACGACATGGTCCTGCGCCCTAGCGCAGGCTCGGCGCGCTTAGAAGAGCGAAAACCCGCGCGCTTTCGCCAAAAGGCCATGCCGCATTGCAACATGGCCGAAAAATCGCCAAGTTCCCTGATAGGGGCCCCTCTCGGCGGAGACCGCATTTGCTCTACAATGCCTACGAACTGCAGCGCTCGTGGCTGGCCGGAGCTGGCGTTTGGGCCTCGCTCGGCGCCGAGATCGTCACCCATCCGGCCAATCCGCTAGCCATGGCCGGGCTAGGTCCGACCGTCGCCAGCGCGCTCGACGTCTTCGCCCATGCCGCCGCCCCGCGCGGCAAGCCGGCCTTCGAGATCGAAACCGTGATCGTGGACGGCGCCGAGCATCGCGTGACCGAGGCGATCGTCCGTCACCGCCCCTTCGGCAACCTCCTGCGCTTCACGCACGATGGCCTGGCCAAGCACGCGCCGAGGCTGCTGATCGTCGCCCCGATGAGCGGCCACTTCGCCACCCTGCTGCGCGGCACGGTAGCACGGATGCTGGAGCGCTCCGAAGTCTACATCACCGATTGGGCCGACGCGAAGCTGGTGCCGGTAGAGGCAGGGATCTTCGACCTCGACGACTACATCGACTACGTGATCGACTTCCTGGAGTTCATCGGTCCCGGAACGCACGTAATGGCGGTGTGCCAGCCCTCGGTCCCGGCGCTCGCCGCGACGGCGCTGATGAACGCGCAAGGGCATCCCGCCCGCCCGGCGACGCTGACCATGATGGGCGGTCCGGTCGACACCCGCGAGGCGCCGACCAGCGTCAACGACGTCGCCGTCACCCGGCCGCTGTCGTGGTTCACCAACAACGTCATCGCCACCGTGCCCCTGACCTATCCGGGCGCCGGACGCCGGGTCTACCCGGGCTTCCTCCAGCTCGCCGGGTTCATGTCGATGAACCTCAAGACCCACCTGATGAGCCATTGGCAGATGTACAAGCACCTCGTCGCCGGCGACGGGGAGAGCGCGGACGCGACCAAGGCCTTCTACGAGGAATACCGCTCGGTCGCCGACATGACCGCCGAGTTCTATCTCCAGACCATCGAGCACGTATTCCAGCGCCACTCCCTGCCCAAGGGCGAGCTGACCCACCGCGGCACGCGGATCGACCTGAGCGCGATCAGGGACACGGCGCTCCTCGCGATCGAGGGCGAGCGCGACGACATCTCGGGCCTGGGCCAGACCAAGGCCGCGCTGACCCTGGCGAGCGGGCTCGCGGAGAAGCGCAAGCGGTACTACCTCGCCGAGGAGGTCGGTCACTACGGCATCTTCAACGGCAGCAAGTGGCGGAACCGCATCGCGCCGGTGGTCGAGGAATGGATGAAGCAGCACGGACGGCCCAAGCTGGAAGTGGTGGCTTAGGACCTTTGCCCGGTCTCTCCATCGGGCTCCGCGGGAGAGGCCTGGAAATCAAAACACCTCGAACAGCCCCGCCGCGCCCATGCCGCCGCCGATGCACATCGTGGTGATGACGTGCTTGGCGCCGCGGCGCTTGCCTTCTATCAGGGCGTGCATCGCCATGCGGGTGCCGCTCATGCCGTAGGGATGGCCAATCGAGATCGCGCCGCCATCGACGTTCATCAGGTCGTTCGGCAGGCCGAGCTTGTCGCGGCAATAGAGCACCTGGACGGCGAAAGCCTCGTTGAACTCCCACAGGCCGACGTCTTCGAGCTTGACCCCGAAGCGCTTCAGCAGCTTGGGCACGGCGAAGACCGGGCCGATACCCATCTCGTCGGGCTCGGTCCCGGCGACCGCCATGCCGACAAAGCGGCCGAGCGGCTGCAGGCCCTTCTTCGCGGCGAGCGCGCCTTCCATCACTACCACCGCCGCCGAGCCGTCGGAGAGCTGGCTGGCATTGCCGGCGGTGACCACCCCGCCGGGCACCACCGGCTGGAGCGCCTGCAAGCCCTCCAGCGTGGTATCGGCCCGGTTGCCCTCGTCCTTGGTTAGGGTGACCTGCTTCTGGCTGGTTTCGCCGGTGGCCTTGTCGGTGACATTCATGGTCACCGTGACCGGCACGATCTCGGCATCGAAGCGGCCCGCGGCCTGGGCCGCGGCGGTGCGCTGCTGCGACTGGAGCGAATATTCGTCCATCGCGCCGCGCGCGATGCCGTAGCGCTGGGCCACTGTCTCTGCGGTCTGCAGCATCGGCATATAGGCGGCATTATGCAGCGCGATCAGCTCGGGGTCGAAGGCGATGCGGATGTCCTTGGTCTGGACCGTCGAGATCGATTCCGAACCCCCGGCGATCACCACGTCCATGTTCTGCGTGGCGACCTGCATCGAGGCGGCGGCGACGCTCATCAGTCCCGAACCGCACTGGCGGTCGATCGTCGCGGCCGCAACCTCGACCGGCAGGCCCGCCCGCAGCGCGACCAGGCGGCCAAGGTTGGGCGCCTGCGAGCCCTGGTTCAGCGCGCAGCCCCACAGCAGGTCCTCGACTTCGCCGCCCTCGATGCCCGCGCGCTCCAGGGCGGCGGCGACGGCGAATGAACCGAGCGTCGGGCCAGGAGTAGCGTTGAAGGCGCCGCGATAGGCGCGGCCGATCGGGGTGCGTGCGGCGGAAACGATGACGGCGTCGCGCATGACAATTCTCCTGAACTCTGGCGCCCCCGCGCAGGCGGGGGCCTCGGTCGGCTAAGCGCCGCTATGCGGCACGAAGTCCCCGCCCTCGCGGGGGGGCCGGCGCGAAGACCACCCCACGCAAAAATCTGGAACAACCAATCGGCGGTACG
>JBQCGM010000072.1:0-49942 GCA_051955585.1 Novosphingobium sp. | reverse complement strand
CATTCCGATCGGCACGCTGGCCAGGCGGACCGGTCTCGCGGTCTCGGCGATCCGCTTTTACGAAAGCAAGGGTTTGCTGACCTCGCAGCGCACGGCCGGCAGCCAGCGTCGCTTCCTGCGCTCGGACATTCGTCGGCTGAGTTTCGTCATGATCGCCCAGCGGATGGGCTTCTCCCTGCCGGAGATCGAAGCGGCGATGGCGCACCTGCCGAGGGGGCGGACGCCGAGCCTGACGGATTGGCAGCGGGTCAGCCGATCGCTGCGGGAGGAGATCGACGCGCGGATCAAGCTGCTCACGCGCACGCGCGCCAAGCTGGACGAATGCATCGGCTGCGGCTGCATCAGCCTCCAGCGTTGCCAGATTTTCAACCGCGACGACCGCGCTTCCCTTGGGGGGACCGGTCCGCGCTTCGTCCTGGGATAGGTCGATGTCGAAGAACAAGAAGGCGTATGAGAAGGCACTGAAAGACCTCCAGCGCGAGCTGGTCTCCGCGATGCGCTGGGCGCAAGAGACCGGCGCACGGGTCATCGTCCTGATCGAGGGCCGCGACACCGCGGGCAAGGGCGGGGTGATCTCGGCGATCCGCGCCAAGGTGAACCCGCGCCAGTGCCGGGTCGTCGCGCTGGCCAAGCCGACCGAGCGGGAGGCCGGGCAATGGTACTTCCAGCGCTATGTCGAACATTTTCCAACCGCCGGCGAGGCCGTCCTGTTCGACCGTTCCTGGTACAATCGCGCCGGGGTCGAAAAGGTCATGGGCTATGCCACCGACGAGCAGGTGGATGCTTTCCTGGAGGCCGTGCCGACCTTCGAGAAGCTGCTGACCGATGACGGTATCCTGCTGTTCAAGTACTGGCTCTGCTGCGACCAGGCCGAGCAGGAACAGCGCTTCGCCGAACGCCACGTCGATCCGCTGAAGGGCTGGAAACTCTCGCCGATCGACCTCGCCGCGCGCGAGAAGTATGACGACTACACCAAGGCGCGCGAGGCCATGCTGAAGGCTACGCATACCAAGACCGCGCCCTGGACTCTGGTCGATTTCAACGATCAGAAGCTGGGGCGGCTGACCCTGATCCGCGATTTCCTCGACCGCTTGCCGGACCGGGAAGTGCCGCCTGCCCCGCTCGAGCTGCCGCCGCTGGCGGGCGAGCCGGGCAAGGAGAAATTCAAGGTGGTGAAGCCGTTGAAGGATTTCGATTTGTAGCGGGGGCGGAGCGAACTACTCCGCCGCCAGCAACTGCTCCGCGCCGCCCAGGTCCACGCTGACCAGGCGGGAGACTCCGCGCTCGACCATGGTGACGCCGAACAAGCGGTGCATGCGGCTCATCGTCACGGCGTTGTGGGTGACGATCAGGTAGCGGGTGCGGGTCTCGCCGACCATGGCGTCGAGCAGGTCGCAGAACCGCTCGATGTTGGCATCGTCCAATGGCGCATCGACCTCGTCGAGGACGCAGATCGGGGCCGGATTGGTCAGGAACAGCGCGAAGATCAGGGCGACTGCGGTCAGCGCCTGTTCGCCGCCCGAAAGCAGCGTCAGCGACTGCAAGCGCTTCCCCGGCGGCTGGGCGTAGATCTCCAGGCCGGCTTCCAGCGGATCGTCGGAATCGACCAAGGCAAGGTGGGCTTGGCCGCCTTCGAACAGCCGGGTGAACAGGCGGCGGAAGTGGGTATCGACCGCCTCGAAGGCGGCGCGCAGACGTTCGCGGCCCTCGCGGTTGAGGCTGCCGATCGACCCGCGCAGGCGGTGGACCGCCTCGGTCAGTTCGGCTTGTTCGGCCAGACTCTCGCCGTGCCGGCTCTCGGCCGAGGCGAGCTCCTCGGCGGCGACGAGGTTGACCGGGCCGAGCCGCTCGCGGTCGGCCGCCAGGCGCTCGTGCTGGGCGCTTTCCTCCGCCGCGGCGGCGACCCCGCTGCTGTCGAAGGCGAAACGCTCGGGCAGCAGCGGGGGCGGGCACTGGAAGCGCTCGCCCGAAATGCGGCCCATCTCGGCGCGGCGTTCTTCCTCGTTCTCTGCGCGGGTCGCGGCCCCGGCGCGAAGTTCGCGGGCGGAAGCGAGGGCTTCCTGCGCGGCGGCGAGCGCGGCATCGGCATTGCGGTCGGCTTCGGTCGCCTGGACCACCGCCGCCTCGGCCTCGGCCAGTTCGGCGGCGAGGCGGCCGCGGACTTCGTCGCCCGCCTCGATCTCGCGCATCAAGGAGGCGGGCTTGGCGGCGACTACGGCGCGCTCCTCGTCGATCTCTTCGAAGCGGCGGCCCATCTCGGCAAGCCGGCGTGCAGCATCACCGGCGCGGGCCTGCCAGCCCTTGATGTCCGAGCGCTGCGCGGCGGTCCGTTCACGCGAGACGGCAAGCGCTTGGTCCTGCGCGGCGAGCGACGCGGTAGCGGCCTGGAGCGTCTGGCGGGCAGCCTCGTGCTTTGCCTGTGCGGCGGCCAGCGAGGCACGGCCCGCTTCGGGCGGGGGCAGGGCGGCCCGCTTGGCCTGGGCGGCAGCGACTTCGGCCTGGGCGAGGCGTTGCTGTTCGGCCAGGTCCTCGCCAGCAGCGGCGATCTCGGCGCGGCGCTGGGCGAGGCGGGTTACGGCGTCCTCGGCCTGGTCGAGCGCGCGCAAGGCGGCGCGCTCCTCATCCGCCGCGGCGACGAGCGCGCGTTCCCCGGCCACCACGGTGACTTGCAGTTCGGCGAGCTCGGCCTGGACTTTCGTTTGCGCGGCCTGGGCTTCGGCTGCGGTGGCCTGGAGCGCGGGCAGCTCGGCCTCCACGGCGGCGAGACGGTTCTCCGCCTCGAGCCGGGCCGCCTCGGCCGAGCCCTCTCCGCGCGCGACGAAGCCGTCCCAGCGGCGCAGGGCGCCCGCCTTGGTGACCAGCCATTCGCCCGGAGCGAGAACACGGCCGTCATCCTCGTCGACACAGTGGACCAGGGCGAGCCGGGCGGCGAGCTCGGCCGGACACCGGGTGACATGGGCGGCGAGGCTATCGGCGACCGGTTGGGGCGTCGCGGCACCGGTCCAGTAGCGGCCGTCCTCCTTGGCTGGCGCCGGACCGAGCGGAGCCTTGGCGTCGCGGCCGAGCACGGCGGCGAGGGCGCGTTCGTAGCCGGGCGCGGCGCGGACCTGGTCGAGCGCGACGGGGAGCCCGTGCTTGGCGCTGGCCTGCTTCAGCCGCGCATCCCGGTCGCGGGCGAGGGCGGCGTGTTCGCGCTCGATCCCCGCGAGGTCGGCCTTGGCGGCGGCGTAGGCGGTTGCCGCGGCGTCGCGGGCCTGTTGGAGTTCGGCCTTGCGGGCCTGCTGCGCGTCGAGCGCCTCGCGTGCGCAATTCAGCGCTCCAGCTGCAGCATCGCGCCTTTCGCGTGCAGCCGCCACGGCGGTTTCGGGATCGCCTTCGCGGGCGAGGGCGGTGAGCTGGTCCTGCTGGCGCTCGCTCTCGCGTTCGATGCGGAGAAGCCGGGCTTCGGCGGCGGAGACCTCGGCCTCGGCGACGCGCCACTCGGCCTCGACCCCGGCCTGGGCGGCGGTCGCCTGGGCTAACGCGAGTTCGGCGGCGCGAGAGGCGCGATCGGCGTCGTCCAGCGCGGCGGCCAGGGCCGGGCGCTGCGCCTCGGCCCGGGCGAGCGCGGCTTCGCCCTCGGCCACCTCGCGTTCGAGCCGGCCCAGCGCCTCGGCGGCGTCGCGGGTCATGCGGTCGGCGTCGCCCCGGTCTTCCTCCAGGCGGCGGCGCTGGCGTTCGAGATCGGCGAGGCGCTGCTCGGCGGCTTCGAGCTGGCCGGTCAGCGTGGCCATTCGGTGGCCGTGAGCGCTGGCGTCGTCCCGGCGGTCGGCCAGGGTGTCGCGGAGCGCGATCAGGGTCTCCGCGGCCTGGGCCTGCTGGTCCTGAGCGGTCCGCGCCAGCGCCTGGGCCTGGAGCACCCGCTGCTCCGCGCCCTGGGCTTCGGCCCGCGCCGCTTCGGCGGCTTGGGCGGCGTCGCGCCAGCGGGCGAAGACCATCCGCGCCTCGGCGGTGCGGATCCTGTCGGTCAGCGCGGTATAGCGTTCGGCGGCGCGGGCCTGGCGGCGCAGCGCAGCGATCTGCTGGTCGAGCCCGGCCATGAGATCGTCGAGCCGCGCCAGGTTGGCCTCGGTCGCGCGCAGCTTCTGCTCGGCATCCTTGCGGCGGACGTGAAGGCCGGCGATGCCCGCGGCTTCTTCCAGCATCTCGCGGCGCTGGGCGGGCTTGGCGGCGATGACCGCGGCGATGCGGCCCTGGCTGACCAGGGCGGGCGAGTGGGCCCCGGTCGCGGCGTCGGCGAAGACCAGCGCGACGTCCTTGGCCCGCACGTCGCGGCCGTTGACGCGGTAGGCGCTGCCCGCCCCGCGCTCGATCCGGCGGACGATCTCAAGCTCCTCTTCGTTGTCACCCACCTGGGCGTGGAGGACCACTTCGGCGAAGTCGCGCGGCGGGCGCTGGGCCGTGCCGGCGAAGATCACGTCCTCCATCCCGCCGCCGCGCATCGACTTGGCCGAGCTTTCGCCCATGACCCAGCGGATCGCCTCGAGCAGGTTGGACTTGCCGCAGCCGTTGGGGCCGACGACCCCGGTCAGCCCGGGTTCGATGCGCAGTTCTGCCGGCTCGACGAAGCTCTTGAAACCAGAGAGCTTGAGCCGGCTGATCCGCATTTCGCGTCCCCCCGGGCTCCGTCCTACCGCGCCCCGGCGGCCTGCAGGGCCTTGCGGGTCTCCACCCATTCGGTGCTTTCGACCTTGGCCCCGTTGACCACGAGCGACGGCGTCCCGGTGATCCCGCTGTCGCCGTATTTCTGCGCGTTGTCGGCTACGGCCTTGGCATTGGCCGGGTTGAGCAGGCAGGCCTTGCCTTGGTCGAGCGAAATGCCGCGCTGGGCGAAGAACTCCGAATAGCCCAGCGCCTCGGCCAGGGCGACGAAGCGCTGCGGCGGCGCGATCTGCGAGGTGGCGTTGGCCTTCTTCTGAACTTCGGGATTGCCGAGCGGCGCGTTGAGCGCATCGAAGTTGGTGTAGATCTGGTGGATCAGCGGGAAGAAGGCCTCGGGCTCGCCGCACTGGGCGAGCACGGTCAGCGGTACGTCCTGCGGGTGGATAGCGAAGCTGCGGAACTCGTAGGAAACCCGGCCGCTACCGACGAACTGGTTCACCAGCTCGTCGTAACCGTCCTGGGCGAACTTGGCGCAGTGCGGGCAGGACAGGGAGCCGTATTCGATCAGCTTGATCGGCGCGTTGGGATTGCCCATCAGATAGCCGCCGTCGGCGGTCTTGGATACCGTATCCGCCCAGGCCTTGCCCGCCGGAGCGGCGATCGGCGCGATCTTGTCGCCGCTGGCCGGAGCGCCGCCCTCATCCTTTCCGCAGGCCGCGAGCCCGAGCGCGAGCGGCAGGACAACGGCGGCGAAGGTCAGGCGCGAGAGCGTGGTGCGGATCATCGGATCAATCCTTTGGGATCGTATGGGGAGAGTTTAACCCAGCGAAAGCCGGGAAAGAAGGCGCGGAAGTTCGCCGGCGCGGCGAATCTCCACAGAAATCGCCGTCAGCGGGTCAGCTCGGCCAGGACGGGACGCAGGCCGTCCCAGCTATGGGTGTCCTGCAGGCGTCCGTTGACGAAGAAGCTGGGGGTGCCCTGGACGCCGTTCTGGGTGGCATAGCGGGTCTGCGCCGCCATCTTTTCCGCAGCGGCCTTGTTGGTCACGCAGCGGTCGAGTTCGGCGCGAGTATAGCCCCGGGCCTGCATCAGCTCGAACAGCTTGAGGTCGGTAGCGATGTTCCGCATCGCGGTGGGGAAGTCGGCGGACTGCCAGCGTTGCAGCTCGATCGGACTGGGGGCGTGGAACCACTTGTCCTGCGCGCGCAGCACCGCGGCGTGGTTGCCGCGGAACTTGGCGATGGGGCCGCAGCGCACCAGCAGCGAGGCGGCGATGTCGATCGAGCTGCGGATGAACGGGCGGATCTCGACCGAGCCCTTGCCGCTGGCGATGAAGGTCATCTGCAGCGTGGCCTCGGACTCCGCCGCGAAGTGGGCGCAGTGCGGGCAGGTGTAGCTGATATATTCGACCAGCTTCACCGGCGCGTTCGGATTGCCGAGCAGGTGCCCGTCCTGCGGGGTCATGGCGACCGCCGCGTTCCAGTTTTGCGGGCGCGGCGCCGGGGCGGCGGCCATGACCAGCACGGCGCCAGCGGCCATCGCGATCGTTCGAACCAGCTTCATCGTCTCAGTTTCCTTCGTTCTGCGAGCCCAGGCTGCGCGCCAGCGATTCCAGCACGGCGCGCAGTTCGGGATCGCCGATGTCCCTCAGCGATTCTCCCAGTTCCACCGGCACCGGGCGGAGCGAGGGCGGTGCAGCAGGCCTCGGCGCGGTTGAAGCAGGCGGCGGCTGAACCGCGCCTTGCCGCAGCTTGACCTTGGCCACGGCGCAATAGCCGAAGAAGCGGTTCACCCGCTCGATGATCTCGGGGATCACGTGCTGGATGATCGGGGCGTGGGCGGGGACGACCACGACCTGGAGGATGCCGTCGGTCTTCTCGCCGGGCGGGAAGCGGATCGATTCGGGCTGACAGACGCGGGCGTGGCGTTCCCCGACGATCTCCGGCCAGCGGGTCAGCACGCTCGACTGGATGAAGCCGAACTTGCGAAAGGCGGTGCGGCCGATCTCGGGCATCAGGTCGGCGATGGCGCGCGCCTGGCCGCCGCGCGGACGCTCGTAGCGGGCGCCCGCCTTCTTGGAGTTCTTGCCCTTTGCGTCGCTTTCCATTGCCCGGCGGGCCATGCCATAGCACGCGAATGGACGCCAGCGCCGAGACGATTCCCGCCGACCTGCTGGCCTGGTACGACGGCCATGCCCGCAGCTTGCCGTGGCGCGCGGCGCCGGGATCGCCCGCCCCGGACCCCTACCGGGTCTGGCTGTCCGAGGTCATGCTGCAGCAGACCACGACCGCCGCGGTCGCCCCCTATTTCGCCGAGTTCACGCGCCGCTGGCCCACCGTGGCCGACCTCGCCGCGGCCGACGATGCCGAGGTCATGGCCGCCTGGGCGGGCCTCGGCTACTACGCCCGCGCTCGCAACCTCCTGGCCTGCGCCCGGGCGGTGGCGGGGCGGGGCGGAGAATTCCCCGGCAGCGAGGCGGAGCTGCGCCAGCTCCCCGGTCTCGGCCAGTATACCGCTGCCGCGGTCGCCGCGATCGCCTTCGGGCGGCGGGCGGTGGTGGTCGACGCCAATGTCGAGCGGGTGGTCGCCCGGCTATTCGCGATCGACGTTCCTCTGCCCGGCGGCAAACCGGCGATCCACGCCGCCGCCGACCGCATCACGCCCGACCGGCGCGCCGGCGACTTTGCCCAGGCGATGATGGACCTCGGCGCCACGATCTGCACCGCGCGGGCTCCGCGCTGCCTGCTCTGCCCGCTCGCCCGGCATTGCGCGGGACGTCGCACCGGCGAGCCCGAGCGCTTTCCGGTCAAGGTGCCCAAGAAGGCCAAGCCCGACCGGGTAGGCGTTGCCTGGTGGATCGCCGCCAACGGCAAGGTTCGCCTGGTCACTCGCCCCGGCAGCGGCATGCTCGGCGGCATGCGCGCGCTGCCCGACGACGGGTGGAGCGCGAAGGGCGACGGCACCGCCAGTCCGCCGCTCGCGGGGCCGTGGCAGGCCTTGGGCGCGGTCGGCCACGGCTTTACCCATTTCAACCTGCGGCTCGAAGTCCGGCTTTATTTGGGAAATGAATGGGCTAGTCTGCCCGAAGAGGGTGAATGGTGGCCGCTCGCGCGTCTCGACGAGGCAGGCCTGCCGACTCTGTTCGCCAAGGCAGCGCGGCTGGCCCTGGCCCATGCGGAATAGGAGAGTGCCGAAGTGACCGACCCGATGATCCTGTCGCGGCGGGGGCTGCTGCGCGGCGGCGCCGCGCTGGGCGTTGCCGGCCTCATGCCGCGCTGGGCCTTCGCGGCCGAGCCGCCCTCGATCGACCGCCAATGGCCGGGCGTGACCGCCATGCTCGACCGCTACGTGACCAAGGACCGCAAGCTGCCCGGCGCGCTGGCGGCCTTCGGCTGGGGCACCGGCCCGCTCGGCACGATCCACCGCGGCACGCTGGGCTTCGACAATCCCGCTCCGGTCGATGCCGACAGCCTGTTCCGACTCTATTCGATGACCAAGCCGGTCACCGGCATGGCGGCGATGATCCTGATCGCGGAGGGCAAGCTCGGGCTCGACCAGAAGCTGGCCGACTTCATCCCCGAATTCGCCAATCCCAAGGTGGCGATCGATCCGGCCAAGAGCCTGGAGGCGCGGCCAGCTGCCAGCCAGATCACCATTCGCCAGCTGATGACCCATACCTCGGGCCTGGGCTATGCGATCTTTCCGAACAAGGTCGATCAAGAGCTACTCCGCATCGGGGTGGTTCCCGCGGTGGTCTCCCGGCTGGCCGTGCCGGGGCTGACTTCGGCGGCACCGACGCCGGGGCCGGAGGAATTCGTCAAGCGCGCCGCATCGGTGCCCCTCGTGGCCGAGCCGGGGACCAAGTGGTCCTACTCGATGGGGCTCGACATCCTCGGCCTGGTGATCGCACGGGCGACCGGCAAGCCCTTCGAAACCTTCCTCGCCGAACGGCTGTTCGGCCCGGCGGGCATGACCAGCAGCTTCTTCCAGGTCCCGGCCGAGGCCGTGCCGCGGCTCACCACCAATTATGCGGTGCTTCAGGGGCTGCCGGTGCCGCTCGATAAGGGCGCCACCTCGATCTACCGCGATCCGCCGGCCTTCGCCTTCGGCGGGGCGGGATTGGTCTCTTCGGCGGCGGACTACGACCGCTTCCTCCAACTGCTGCTGAATGGCGGGCGGATCGCTGGCAAGCAGGTGATTCCGGAACGCGCGGTGGCGCAAGGCATGTCGAACCTGCTGCCGCCGGGTATCGAGACCAAGGGCACCATGGCCGAAGGCGCCGGCTTCGGCGCGGGCGGCAAGGTCGGCGTGGGGGAGGACGCCGGCAGCTTCGGCTGGTCGGGCGCTGCGGGCACGACCGGCTTCGTCAATACGCGCCTCGGCCTGCGCGCGGGGATCTACGTGCAGTACATGCCCGACACCGCCTATCCGCTGCGCGACGAGTTCCTGAAGGCGGTGCGCGCCGACGTGCTGGTCCGCCCGCCCGAATTGGATGCCGCGGCATGATCATGCCGTTCGCCGGTTCGCCGCTGGACCGGGCCGATCATCTGCGGAGCGATCCCGCCGCGCTGGCCGGTTTGATGACCGCCAGCGCCCGCCTGCTGCTGCTCGACGGGCTCGATCCGCAGACTTCGCCCGACGGGCTGGCCTGGGGCAGCCTGGCCGACGCCGCGCCGGAAGCCGAGCTGGTCTTCCTCGGCCTGGACGAAGCGGGACGGGGCTGTTTCGCACCCGTGCCGGCGCAAGGCACTTCGGCGCCGGGAAGTCCGCGCACCTGGCTGGCGCTCTCCGCCCTGCCGTCCGGCGATCTCGCCACCTACGGTGCGGCCCGCAGCCTGGTGAACTGGCACGCCCGCCACCGCTTCTGCGCGGTATGCGGCGCGCCGACCGCGCCCGCCAAGGGCGGTTGGCAGCGGACCTGCGGCGCCTGCGCGGCAGAGCATTTCCCCCGGGTCGATCCGGTGACGATCATGCTAGTCCAGCACGGCGACGACCTGCTGCTCGGCCGCCAGCCGCGCTTTCCGGCGGGCAACTATTCGGCGCTGGCCGGTTTCGTCGAGCCGGGCGAGACGATCGAGGAGGCCGTGGCGCGCGAGGTCTTGGAAGAGGCCGGCGTGCGGATCCGCGACTTCACCTACATCGCCAGCCAGCCCTGGCCGTTTCCGTCGAACCTGATGATCGGCGCGCTCGTCCATGCCGACGACCGGGCGCTGACGATCGATCGGACCGAACTGGAGGATGCCCGCTGGTTCACGCGGAGCCAAGTTGCGGAGGCGATCGCGGCTTCGGAGCGGGGCGAGAACGGCGCGGCCTTCAATGCCCCGGGCGCACGGGCGATTGCCCACCACCTGATGCGCTGGTGGCTGGAGCGGTAGCTCTGCTCGCTTTGATCCACCCTTCCGCCGTTCGCTCGACACGAACGGAAAGGAGGTTGATCTCCAGGCCGCTTTCAGACCAGCCCCAGCTTGGCCAGTTCGCTGACCAGCTTGCCCGGCAGCACATCGCTCATGTCGCCGCCGTCGAAGTCCGCTGGAGCGTCTTCGTCCTTGAGGTAGCGCCAGCCCTGGTGGGCGCGCTTGGGCTTGGGGTGGACCAGGATCAGCCTGGGTTCGAGCCGGATCCACTGCCGCCCGTCTTCCTTGGGCGCGAAGCCGATCAGCGGCGAGCGGCCGATGATCGCATGGGCGTGGATCCAGTAGAGCGAGCCGCCGGCCATCTCCGCGTGGCGCGTCGGCAGGTATCGCGTGGTCATCAGCGCCACCTCGGCGTGGCTTTCCAGCCATTCGCGCAGGTCCGCGATATCGTCGCAGCCGTGGGCAATCTTGGTCATGTGGAGCGGCATCTTCGCTCCTAGCTGGCGAGGCCGCTCAGAACCGCAAGGCCGAGGAACGAGAAAAAGCCCATCACGTCGGTCGCCATGGTCACGAACACTGCCGAAGACACCGCCGGATCGACCTTCAGCCGGTCGAGCGTCAGCGGCACGAGGATGCCCGCGAGCCCCGCGACGAGGTTGTTGATGACCATGGCGGAGGCGATCACCGCGCCGAGCAGTGGATTGCCGAACAGTATCGCCGTGCCCGCCCCGATCAACGCACCGAGCGCGAAGCCGTTGGCGAGCGCGATGCCGAACTCGCGGATAATCATGCGCCAGGTGTTGGCATTGGTCAGCTGATTGGTGGCCAGCGCGCGAACGACCACGGCTAGGGTCTGGGTTCCCGCGTTGCCGCCCATTCCCGAGACGATCGGCATCAGCACGGCGAGCAGGGCGAACTTGGCGATCGCGCCCTGGAACATGCCGACCACGCTCGCCGCGACCATCGCCGTGGCGAGGTTGACTACGAGCCAGGTCAGGCGGGTGCGGATGGTCAGCGCGATCGGCTCGTTGATGTCGCCGTCGCCCGCGCCGGAGAGCAACAGGGCATCCTCGCCGGCCTCTTCCTGAATGATGTGGACCACGTCGTCGACGGTGATCTGGCCGACCAGGCGTCCGGCCTCGTCGACCACCGCGGCGGAGATCAGCGCGTATTTCTGGAAGCGCAGCGCGACCTCTTCCTGGTCCATCGCCACCGGGATCAGCGTCTGGTCGCGCTTCATCACGTCGGTCAGCAGCACTTCGCGCGGGGCCCGCAGGATCCATGAGAGCAGGCAGGTGCCGACCGGATGATGGCGCGCATCGACGATGAACACTTCCCAGAACTCGGTGGCGAGCCGCTTGTCCTCGCGCAGGAAGTCGATCAGGTCGCCGACCCGCATGTGCTCGGGCACCGCGACGAAATCGCGGCTCATCAGGCGGCCGGCCGATTCCTCTGGATAGGACAGCGCGCTTTCGATCGCGGCGCGGTCCTCGGGCTCCATCTCGGCGAGGACGGCCTGCTGGTCGTCCTCGTCGAGATCCTCGATCATCGCGACCGCGTCGTCGGTCTCGAGCTGCTCGGCGATCTCGGCGACGGCTCCGGCGGGGAGTTCCTCGACCAGCAGCTCGCGGACGTGGTCGTTGAGCTCGGCAAAGACCTCGCTGCCCATGAGGTCGGTGATCGCCGCGGCCAGGGCCAGACGCTCGTCGCGCTCCATCAGCTCGAACAGGTCGGCGACGTCGGCGGGATGGAGCGGTTCGACCAGAGCGTAGACCGCGTCGCTCTCGCCGGCCTCGAGTGCGTCCTGGACGCGGCGGACGAAGTCGGGCTTGAGCCGGTTGTCCTCGTCGTGCGTCTCGTCCGCCGCGGGCACAGCTTCCTCCAGCACGGGGTCGTCGAGGTTCTCGGGCGTCATCGCGCTCGGTCTAGGCGGGCCCCCGACAAAAGCAACCGGCCAAAAGCAACCGGCGACAGGTGACTTTGTCGAAGCCCGGCCTATATCGGCGCCAAACCCAGAGGAGATACCGACAATGGCCGAATACCTGAACCTCAGCCTCAGCACGGGCGACGTGAAGATCCAACTCCGCCCCGACCTTGCCCCCGGCCATGTCGAGCGGATCAAGGAGCTGGCGAACGAGGGCTTCTACGACGGCGTGAAGTTCCACCGCGTCATCCCGGGCTTCATGGCCCAGGGCGGCTGCCCCAACGGCACGGGCATGGGCGGCTCGAGCAAGCCCGACCTCAAGGCGGAATTCAACGCCGAGCCCCACGTCCGCGGGGTCTGCTCGATGGCGCGTACCTCGGCGCCGCACTCGGCCAACAGCCAGTTCTTCATCGTGTTCGACGATGCGACCTTCCTCGACAGGCAGTACACCGTCTGGGGCCAGGTGGTCGAAGGCATGGAAAACGTCGACGCCCTGCCCAAGGGCGAGCCGCCGGCGCAGCCGGGCGTGATCGAGAAGGCGACGATCACCGAGGAGTAAGCGTCATTCTCGACTGCGTCCCCGCGACGGCGGGGACGCAGGGATGTTCGAAGCGTTACAACCCGACTGTCATCATCCAGTCGTGGAAGATCCGCACCGGGCGGTTTTCCAGGTCGCGCGGGCGGCAGACGAACCAGTAGGAATAGGGGCTCTCGACATCGACGTCGAAGAGCTGGGCCAGCCGGTCGTCGTGGGCGCGGACGAAGTGGTCGTCGTGCATGATCGCGATGCCGAGGCCCTGGGCCGCAGCCTCGAGGATCAGGGCGCCCGAATCGAAGTGGTCGATCGATGCCGGCTCCAGCGATTGCAGGCCCAGCGCCTTCTTCCAGGCCTGGAAGCTGTCGGGCAGGTCGTGGTGAATCAGGAAGGTCTGCCGCGCCAGCTTGGCCAGGTCCGGCTTCGGACCGATCTCGGCGGCCAGTGCCCGCGAGGTGATCGCATAGACCCGGTTGTGATCGAGCCGCACCGAGTAGAGGGCCGGGTCGGGCACTTCCGACAGGACGATCGCGGCGTCGAGCGAGTCGCCGACGCGGGCTTCCAGGTGCGGGCTGGTGTCGATGTCGATGTGCAGGCGGGGATGCAGCTTGCGCAGCTCGCGTAGCCGCGGGAACAGTCGCTGGCTGCCGAACAGCGAGGGTACGCCGAGGTGGAGCCGCCAGACCTGGCTGCTTTCCATCTGCGATTCGACCGCCTCGGCCAAATCCTCGAGCTTGACCGCGACCGCCGAATAGAAGGCCTGGCCCTCGTCGGTCAGCTTCATGGCCTGGTGTTGGCGGGTGAACAGGCGTTTGCCGACGAAATCCTCGAGCGCGCCGACTCGGCGCGACAGTGCCGAGGGGCTGAGGCCGAGCTCGGTCGCCGCCGCCTTGGCGGAGCCGAGTCGGACGATGCGCACGAAGGCTTCGAGGGCGCGCAGCGGGGGGAGTCTGCGAGTAACCAAGTCGAGGGCTTTCAGTCTTGCGGTGTTTCGGGCTGTTGCGGCGGATGCAGCCTCAGGCGGGTGACGTGGCGTTCATTCCCCTGGATCACTTCGATCCGCCACCCGCTGGGATGCGACAGGATCGCTCCGACTTGCGGAACCTGGCCGGCCAGGAGGAATGCCAGGCCGCCGAGAGTGTCCACCGATTCCTCGACCTCGGCAAGTCGGGGATCGACCTTTTCCCCGACCTCGTCGAGTTCGGCGCGGGCGTCGGCTTCCCACAGTCCTTCAGGGAGAGGAACGATCTGCTCGACCGGCGTGTCGTCGTGCTCGTCCTCGATCTCGCCGACGATTTCTTCCATGAGGTCCTCGATCGTGATGATCCCGTCGGTACCCGAATATTCGTCGACCACGACCGCGAGGTGGGTCCGGCTTGCGCGCATGTCGGCCAGTACGTCGAGGCTCCCGCGGGCCTGCGGCACGAAGAGCGGCTGGCGCATCAGCGCCTTCCAGTTCTTCGGTGGCGGGGTCTTGCGCGCGAGATAGGGAAAGACGTCCTTGATCAGCATCATGCCGATGATCTCGTCGAGCGTGTCGCGATAGACCGGAAGGCGGCTGTGGCCGTGCTCGGCGAAAGCCTCGATCACGTCTTCCCAGCTCGCGGTCGAGGGGATGGCGATGATCTCGCTGCGCGGGATGGCGACGTCGTCGGCATCGTGCTCGCTGAAATGGAGGAGATTGCGCAGCATCTGCCGCTCGATCGGCAGCAGGTCGCCGGCGGCGCGGCTGCCGCCGGCGTCTTCCTCGTGCTCGTCGATGACCTCCTCGATCTGGGCGCGCAGCGACTGGTCGCTATCGCCGCCGTCGAAGATCCTGCGAATCGTTCGCCACAGCGAACGCCAACTGTCCGGATCTCCGGATTCGCCGTTTCGGCCAGTGTCGGCCATGGTATTCCGTAGCTCCCTCAGGTTTCCCCAGCATCGCCATATGGGTCCGCGATGCCCAAAAGGGCAAGCGCCTTTATCTCCAGCGCTTCCATCGCCTCCGCATCGGCGGGGGACGTTTCATGATCGTGGCCGGCCAGATGGAGCAGGCCGTGGACGATCAGGTGGGCGGCGTGGGCCTCCAGCGGCAGGCCTTTTTCCCCCGCCTCCCGGGCGCAGGTCTGCAGCGCCAGGGCAAGGTCGCCGAGCAATTCGGGCGGACCGTCCTCGGCCAGGGAGAGCAGGGCAGGGCGTTCCAGCATCGGAAATGAGAGTACGTTGGTCGGCTTGTCCTTGGCCCGCCACTGACGGTTGAGGGTCTGCACCTCGGCATCGTCGGCGAAGAGCAGGCTGGCGGACAGTCGGGGATTGCCGAGCTCCGGCGCGACCTGGCTGACCGCGTCGGCGGCACGCTCGGCCAGGTCGGCCCAGTCGGGCGCGGTGGGCCAATCGGCTTCGATCGCGATTTCAAGGTCCACCGGTTCAGCCCGCTTTGGCCTGCTCATGGTGGCGGATCACCTCGTCGATGATGAAACGCAGGAACTTCTCCGAGAATTCGGGATCGAGATGGGCGTCCTCCGCCAGTTTGCGCAAGCGGGCGATCTGGCGTTCCTCGCGGTCCGGATCGGAGGCGGGAAGGGCGTGCTCGGCCTTGTAGGCGCCGACCGCCTTGGTGATGCGGAAGCGCTCCGCCAGGATGTGGATCAGCGCGGCGTCGATATTGTCGATGCTGGCGCGGTAGCCGGCAAGGGTCGTGTCGGGAGCGGTGTCGGTCATAGGGCGCCGCGCTAGCATGAGCCGCGGGCAAGCGCCATTGCCGGCTTTGCACTTGCGTTTCGCTCAACTCCGCGCGATGGCGCGCGCAATGACCGCTCCGGAAGCCTCGAACGTGATCCCGCTGCGCCCGCGCGCGACCGAGCCCTCGCTGGGGCCGATCCTTTCGCTTACCGCGAATGCGATGAACAGCGTCAATGCGGTGATCCTTGACCGGATGCAGAGCGAAATCCCGCTGATCCCGGCGCTTGCCGGCCACTTGATCGCCGGCGGCGGCAAGCGGATGCGGCCGATGCTGACTCTCGCCGGCGCGGCGCTGTGCGATTATCAGGGCTCGCGCCACCACAAGCTCGCCGCCGCGGTTGAGTTCATCCACACCGCGACCCTGCTGCACGACGACGTGGTCGACGGTTCCGACATGCGCCGCGGGGTGGCGGCCGCCAACATCGTCTACGGCAATCCCGCTACTGTGCTGGTCGGCGATTTCCTGTTCTCCCGCGCCTTCGAACTGATGGTCGAGGACGGCAGCCTCAAGGTCCTCAAGATACTCAGCCGCGCCTCGGCGGTGATTGCAGAGGGCGAGGTCGATCAGCTGACCGCCCAGCGCCAGGTCGAGACAACCGAGGAGCGCTATCTCTCGATCATCGGCGCGAAGACCGCCGCGCTGTTCGCCGCCGCGACGCGGATCGGCGCGGTCGTCGCGGAACGCAGCGAGGCGGAAGAGCAGGCGCTGGAAAGCTATGGCCGCAACCTCGGCATCGCTTTCCAGCTGGTCGACGATGCGATCGACTACGATTCGGACAGCGCAGAGATGGGCAAGGGCAAGGGCGACGATTTCCGCGACGGCAAGATGACCTTGCCGGTGATCCTCGCCTATGCCCGCGGCAGCGAGGACGAACGCGGGTTCTGGCGCGACGCGATCGCCGGCTTCGCTACCAGCGACGAGGACTTGGGCCACGCGGTCGAGCTTATCAATCGGCACGACGCGGTGAGCGCAACGCGCGAACGCGCCCGGCTCTACGCCCAGCGCGCGATCGACGCCATCGCCGGCTTCCCGGCCGGCGAGGCGCGCAGCGCCATGGTCGAGGCGGCCGAGTTCGCGGTTTCGCGGCGGTATTGATCGCCGCTGCCGCAGGGGGAAGGCTTTCCTACACGGCGGGGATTTGCCATGACCTTCGGGATTCGGCCGTCCGGTGGCGCGATATATATGTTTTTACATCAACGGTTTAGATAGGATCAGGGGGCGCGAAAGGTCACGCGGTTTCACCCCGCGTTTCGCGTATGCTTCCGATCCTGCAAAAATTATCGTTCCCCCCTTGTTCTTTTGGAACAAACGGAATACATCCGGCCTCAGTTGACCTTCCTGGTCAGCCCGGTAGGCAAGGGATCGAACGATGGCTGCACAGCTCAAGCTTATTCAGGAAGGCAAGGACAACATGGATCGTCAGAAGGCCCTAGAGGCGGCACTGGCGCAGATTGACCGTGCGTTCGGCAAGGGCTCGGCGATGAAGCTGGGCTCGAAGGAGACGATGCAGGTCGAGGCGATCTCGACCGGCTCGCTCGGGCTCGACATCGCGCTCGGCGTCGGCGGCCTGCCGCGCGGCCGGGTGATCGAGATCTACGGTCCGGAAAGCTCGGGCAAGACCACCCTGGCGCTGCACTGCATCGCCGAGGCCCAGAAGACCGGCGGGACCGCGGCCTTCGTCGATGCCGAACACGCGCTCGACCCGGTCTATGCCAAGAAGCTCGGGGTCGACATCGACGAGCTGATCGTCTCCCAGCCCGACACCGGCGAGCAGGCGCTGGAGATCGTCGACACGCTGGTGCGCTCGAACGCGATCGACGTGCTGGTGGTCGATTCGGTCGCCGCGCTGGTCCCTCGTGCCGAGATCGAGGGCGAGATGGGCGACAGCCACGTCGGCCTCCAGGCCCGCCTGATGTCGCAGAGCTTGCGCAAGCTGACCGGGTCGATCAGCCGCTCGCGCTGCATGGTGATCTTCATCAACCAGCTGCGCATGAAGATCGGCGTGATGTACGGCAATCCCGAGACGACGACCGGCGGCAACGCGCTGAAGTTCTACGCTTCGGTCCGTCTCGACATCCGCCGCACCGGCCAGATCAAGGACCGCGACGAGATCGTCGGCAACGCGACCCGCGTGAAGGTGGTCAAGAACAAGGTCGCGCCGCCGTTCAAGCAGGTCGAATTCGACATCATGTACGGTGAGGGTGTCTCCAAGATCGGCGAGATTCTCGATCTCGGCGTCAAGGCCGGCCTGGTCGAGAAGTCTGGCGCCTGGTTCAGCTACGATTCCATCCGGATCGGGCAGGGCCGCGAGAACGCCAAGACTTTCCTCAAGGAAAACCCCGAGATTTGCGACCGTCTGGAAGCTGCGATCCGCGGCAGAACCGACGGTCTGTCCGAGGAGATGATGGCGGGTCCGGACGCAGACGACGACCTCTGATCCTCAAGGAACGCGTGGGTTGCCCGGGCGTTCATCGAACAGGACCGGCGCGGAGAGCGAGTGCTCCGCACCGGTCTTTGTTTGCACCGAAATGGCGCCCAATTGCCGCCGCAAATCGAGCCCAGAATTCCATCGCAACCGACAAGTCGCGGGAGCGGATGCATGGACCAGGATTCGCCGCCGGTCGTAATTGCGCAGGCGATCGATGAGGATTCCGGCCGCGCCAGGCTGCCGTTATTCGTTCCGCAAGCCCCCCGCTGTCCCAAGCGGGCTCCGGACGAGATTCTCGTCTGCGCGGAGGATCCGGAAACCTTCCGCCTGCGCCCGCTGACGCAAGAATTCACCGACGAGGCGCTTCCGCAAGCCCGTCTCAAGCTCGGCGAGGGATCTTCGATCGGCGCCGAGGTCGAAAGAACCGGCGTCGGCGGTCATGTCAGCAATCGCGTCATGATCCGGGGGCGCATTACGTTCTGACAGCCGCTTACGTGCCGGGGATGCTGTCGATCCCGCTCAAAACTCCCGTTCCATCCAGCATGCGTTGGGTCCGTAGGCAGCGATCTTGTCGGCTAGAGGTGGTGGCATGGCGGCTGCGACGAAGCCGAGGCTCTGCCAATAAGGCGCGGCACCCTCCACGGCGATCAATTCCGCCCGGTACAGCCCTTTGCGGGTGGCCAGTTCGAAGGCCTTCGCAATCAATCGGCGGCCGATGGCCGAGCCGCGCCCGGCCGGCGCGACGGCAAGGTCGTGGATGAACAGTACCTCGATAGGTTCCCCGGCCGTAAGAACGGTATCGACCGGAGGTGGGGCCCGGCTCGGCCAGCCGTGGGCGAGCAGATAGGCGATCATAGCCTCGTCCCTCTTGGCGCCGAGGCAATAGGAGCTCGCCAGGTCCAGCCGGCTGGCGAAGGCTTCGGAGCTTTCGCGGAGGGCGGGCGGATAGAACTCGGCCTGAATCGCCACGGCGGTAGCCAGATCGCCATGATCGAACCGGTCAATGACGATCGCTGTTGATGAGCGCTTCATGGTCTTCGGCATCGGGAGCGCGGGGCGTGGCGGGCATCGGCGCGATCGCAGGAAACCGCCTCAGGGCTGGCAAACTGTCGCTGCTCATCTTCAATTCAATGCGCTGCCTATAACGCGATCATGGTCGCGACCGCAGCGACGAAGGCGGCTGTTACCAGCACGGCGAGGACCATGCCCCAGACCTTTGGTGGGATGCGGTCCCAAATGACGGTCTTGACCTCGGGAAAGGCGTGCCAGTCCACGATCGGCATGCCGCCGTCGGAGCCGGCCGGCCAGCGATCGCTATCGGCCGCCTGGCCTGCCGGGTTTGCCTGCCCCGTCCGATTGTCGCGCCGCCCGTCGTCCTCGGCGGCAAGCGGGTGATCGGCGGAAACCAGGTCCGGGCCGGAAATGCCGCTGGCGAGGGCGAGCTTCTCGAAGGCAAGGGCCAGTTTCTGGTCCTTCAAGTGCTCGTTCAGCGAGGCAAGGAGATCATCGCCCGGCTCTTCGCGATCGACTGGGATCTCCTTGCCAGAGGCGGCTGCTTCGCTTTCCGGAGGCAGCGGCATGCCTTCGACGAGATGCTGGATCTCCCCGTCGAGGACGTGGAGGCGGTCGATCGCCGCCATCGTCTGCCGCCGGTCGCCTCCTGCCAGGGCAAGCTGCAGCCGGGTGAGGGCGATGGTGCTGGCCCGGGTAAGTTGGAGGCCTGCAGCGATCTTTCGCCGAAGGCCCGCATCGCTCCCAACCGAGGTATGGAAGTGGCGCGGAAGGGGCGGAAACTTGACGCCGGCATCGTATCGGATGCGCGGCACGGCGCGCTCGGGCAATTGGTTCATCGGGTTCTCGTCTCTCGTTTCCGTGCCCCCGCCTGGGGATGGAGCAGGAGCGATCGGGACGGGAGTCCCGAGCGTCCGGGCGTGGGACGGCTGCGGCGGACAACGGGAGGGAGCCAAATCCGCCCGGACCTAGGCCGCGAAGGCCGCCTGCGCCCTCACGACCTCTTCCGCATGCCTGCCGCCAAGTTCGGCCAGGTGGTCGAACTCTGCCGAAAAGCTCGCGAGGCCTTGGCTCAACGACCTCAATTCCGCATCGAGGCCGTGCAGGGTGGCCTCCGGTAGCAGCGCTTCGACGCGTTCCCAGCGTTGCCATTCGGGATGGGGCGAAAGCCCGAGGATCTGGCCGCGGCGGGCCGACAGGGCGGATCCGGCCTTCGAACCGCTGCCCGCGGGCGTGTCCACGGTGACGTGCGCGATCGGTTCGAGCAGGTATGGTCCGGCACCAGCCAGCGCCTCGAACATCGCCATGCGTCCGGCAATCCGGAAGGCGAGTTCGGAACTGTCGACCGAATGGAACGAGCCATCGGTCAGCGTCACCGCCACGTCGACCACCGGGAAGCCCAGTGGTCCCCGCGCCAAGGCATCGCGCACCCCCATCTCGACCGCCGGGATATATTGCTTGGGAATCGCCCCTCCGGTGATCCGGTCGATGAACCGGAAGCCCTCGCCGCGGGCTAGCGGACGGATCTCGATCACGCAGTCGCCATACTGCCCGTGACCGCCCGACTGCTTCTTGTGCCGGCCGCGCTGCATCGCCGGCCTGCGGATGGACTCGCGGTAGGCGATGCGCGGCGGCCGGGCCTCGACCGCCACGCCATAGCGTCGCTGGAGCCGGCCGAGCACGACCTGAAGGTGCTCGTCGTTGACCCCCCGCAGCAGCGTTTCGTGCGTCGCGTCGTCCTGGCTCCATAGGAGCGCGGGATCTTCCTCGCAAAGCCGGTGCAGCGCGGAAGACAGCTTGACGTCGTCGCGGCGGTCGCGCGCCGTGATCGCCAGGGCCGCGTTGCGCGCCGGATAGTCGATCGCGAAGTCCGTGATCGGGGCGGCGGGGCGGGCCGCGCCCTTATGCGCCAGCAGGGCTCCGCTACGCGCGCCCTCTACCTTGGCTACGGCGACGATGTCGCCCGGATCGGCATGGGGGTGCTTGGCGGTCTTGTCGCCCTGGACGAAGAAGATCGATCCGGTTCGGGCGGTGTCCTCTCCGGTTACCAGCTCGTCGCCCTCGTCGAGCGGCGCACCCAGCACGCGGCCGAAAGCCAAGCGGCCCATCGCCCCGCCGTTGGCGACCTTGAAGACGTGAAGGCCACCGCCCTGGAGGCTGTCGGGATCGGCATGGATCCGCTCTGCCGCCAGGTCGGCCAAGGGAGTTTCGTGCCGCAGCAGCTTGAGCAGCCGGCGGATCCCACCACCGCCCAGCGCCGAGCCCATGACCACGCTGACCAGCCGGTTTTCCTCGGTGTCCTCGGTCAAGTCGGCCATGACGACGTTGCGCTCGGGCGTCTGGTCCATCAGCAGGACCTCGAGCAACTGGTCGTCGTAGTCGGCCAAGGTTTCGAGCAAGCGCGTCCGCTCTTCCCGCTCCTGGCTCAGCAGGTGCTCGGGAATGTCGATCTCTTCGGAAGGCTTGCCATGGCGATAGCGGTAGGCCCGCTCCAGCGCGAGATCGACATAGCCTTCGATATGCTCGCCGTCCCCGCCCTGCGCGGCAATCGGGATCTGCCGCAGCGCCAGCGGCTCGCGGCTCATCTGGCGCAGCTCCTCGATCAGGGCCTCGATCGCGCCGACGCGGGCGTTCTCGACCTTGTTGATGAAGATGGCATGGGGGACGCCCCATTCGTCGAGCCGGCGGAGCATGGGTTCCGCGAGTGCCGCCCGCTCCGGCGCGGGATCGACCACGACCACAGCCATGTCGGCCGCCACCAACGCGTTCAACCCATCCGCGGCGAAACCGACGCCTCCCGGCATGTCGACGAGGGCGTAGTGATCCCCCAGATAGTCGAAATGCATGAGGTTCATTTCGGTCGAACAGCCGCGCGCGCGCGCCTCCGGGCTGGCGTCGCCGACGCTGGTGCCGGCGTCCACGCTGCCCTGCCGCTGGATCGCTCCGCTGGCGAACAGCAGCGCTTCGGCCAGGCTGGTCTTGCCCGTGCCCGCCGGCCCCACCAGCGCGATGGCGCGTGTGCCGCGGCCACGGGCTGATTTGCTGCCGGTTGCGGTTCCAGTGTTTGGCCTGCTGCCCATCTTTCGCCTCCTCTTCCGTAGAGGCGCCGGGCGCGTTCTTGCGCACCTGGCGCATTGGACAAAACGAACGGTCGCCCCGTTGGTGCCGAGTCGCAAGCGGAATGTGGGTTAACGGGAACCCCCGTGCGACGTGGTGCATTGGGAAAGCACCATGGCCGCCCTCTTGCCTGTGCTGATCAACCGCTCCGGCGGAACGGCAGCTGCGCTGGGCGACAAGCTTGAACCCCTGGTGCACGCCGCCTTCGCGGCTACCGGTAGGGCAATTCTCCTCGAACTGCTCGATCCCAGCGGCATGGCCGGGGCGATCGCTCGTCATCGCGGGGCGCCGGTGATCGTCGTGGGCGGCGGTGACGGCACGCTGGGCAACGCGGCGCAGGTTTTGCGCGGATCGCACGGCGCCTTGGCAATCCTCCCCCTCGGGACGCGCAATCACCTTGCCCGCACGCTGGGCATTCCACTCGATCTGAACGAGGCTGCGCGGGTCGCTGCGACCGGTGGGCGCCGACGGATGGATCTCGGCCGCGCCGGGGAGCGGATCTTCGTCAACAACGCTTCGATCGGGCTATATCCTCGGCTGGTGCGAGAGCGCGACCAGCGCGATCTGCCCAAGTGGCTAGGCACCGTTCCCGCCGCCTGGCACGTTCTGCGCACGATGCGGCCGCATTGCTATGCCGTGGAGATCGACGGACGCCGCCGGCTGATCCGCACCCCGATGTTGTTCATCGGCAACAACCGCTACTCGTTGCAGCCGGGCAGCCTAGGGCAGCGCGAATCCCTGGGTGACGGAGAGCTCGCGCTCTGCGCCGTTCGTGCCGAAAGTCCCCTGCGGCTGATTTGGCTCGCGCTCAGGGTGCTCGTCGGCCTGACCCGACCCGAGGCCGACTTCGAGGATCTCGCCGAGGGCCGGTCGATCACGATCGCCGGCGAGGGAGAGATCGGCGTTGCGCTCGACGGCGAAGTGGCCCGGATGGCCTTGCCGCTGCACCTCGACATCCTGCCCGCGGCGCTCGGCGTCGTGGCTCCGCGGATTCCCGTGGCGCATCTCGTTCAGGTCCGAGACACGGTGAGGCGCTGAAATGACGCCTTGGCGCCAGATCGCCTTCTGACTTGTCGCCCGCGCGCGGCTGCCTTATCGGCGCGGCATGAGCTCGACGAACGAAATCCGCCGGTCCTTCCTCGACTATTTCGCGGCCAATGGCCACGAACCGGTGCAGTCCGCCCCGCTGGTGCCCTACAACGACCCGACGCTGATGTTCGTCAACGCGGGCATGGTGCCGTTCAAGAACGTTTTCACCGGGCTGGAGACGCGCAGTGTCCCGCGTGCGGCAAGCTCCCAGAAGTGCGTCCGCGCCGGGGGCAAGCACAACGACCTCGACAACGTCGGCTATACCGCGCGGCATCACACCTTCTTCGAGATGCTCGGCAACTTCTCGTTCGGCGACTATTTCAAGGAACAGGCGATCACCCACGCCTGGACCCTGCTGACCAGGGAATGGGGCCTGCCCAAGGACAAGCTCCTGGCGACGGTCTACCACACCGACGACGAAGCCTTCGCGCTGTGGAAGAAGATCGCCGGCCTGCCTGAGGACCGGATCATCCGCATCGCCACCAAGGACAACTTCTGGGCGATGGGCGACGACGGCCCGTGCGGCCCGTGCTCGGAGATCTTCTTCGACCACGGCGACCACATCTGGGGCGGCCCCCCGGGATCGCCGGACGAGGACGGCGACCGCTTCATCGAGATCTGGAACCTCGTGTTCATGCAGTTCGAGCAGACCGCGGGCGAGATCACCGGCGAGCTGCCCAAGCCCAGCATCGACACCGGGATGGGCCTGGAGCGGATCGCCGCCGTGCTCCAGGGCGAGCACGACAACTACGACACCGACACCTTCAAGGCGCTGATCGCCGCCTCGGTGAACCTGACCGGGGTCAAGGCCGAAGGCGACACCCAGGCGAGCCACCGGGTAATCGCCGACCACCTGCGCTCGACCTCGTTCCTGCTCGCCGACGGCGTGCTGCCGTCGAACGAAGGCCGCGGCTACGTGCTGCGCCGGATCATGCGCCGCGCCATGCGCCACGCCCACCTGCTCGGCGCCAAGGAGCCCCTGATGCACCGCCTGGTGCCCGCCCTCGTCGCCGAGATGGGCCAGGCCTATCCCGAGCTCGGCCGCGCCCAGCCGCTGATCGAGGAGACCCTCCAGCGCGAGGAAGTGCAGTTCCGTCGCACGCTGACCAATGGGCTCAAGCTGCTCGACGAGGCGACCGCGGGCCTGGGCGAGGGCGACAGCCTGCCCGGCGACACCGCGTTCAAGCTCTACGACACCTACGGCTTCCCCTACGACCTGACCGAGGACGCCCTGCGCGCCCGTTCGATCGGGGTCGACAAGGCAGGCTTCGACGCCGCCATGGCCCAGCAGAAGGCCGCCGCGCGCGCGGCCTGGAAGGGCTCGGGCCAGGCCGCCGACAGTGAGGTCTGGTTCGACATCGCCGAACGCGAGGGGGCAACCGAGTTCACCGGCTATACCTCGACCAGCGGCGAGGGCCAGGTCGTCGCGCTGGTGAAGAACGGCAAGGAAGTCCAGTCGGCAGGCGCCGGCGAAGAGGTTGTGGTCATCACCAACCAGACCCCGTTCTACGGCGAGAGCGGCGGCCAGACCGGCGACGCGGGCCAAATTTCGGGAATTTCCGGCTCGACCAACGAGGGCCTCAAGCTTACGGTTTCCGACACGGCCAAGCCGCTCGGCCGGCTCCATGCCCACCAGGCCAGGATCGAGGCCGGCACGATCAAGCTGGGCGACGCCGTGATCCTGACCGTCGATGTCGAGCGCCGCGACGCGATCCGCGCCAACCACTCGGCCACCCACCTGCTGCACGCCGCGCTGCGCAATCGGCTGGGCGGCCATGTCACCCAGAAGGGCTCGCTGGTCGCCGCCGACCGCCTGCGCTTCGACTTCTCGCATCCCGCCGCGCTTACGCCTGAGGACATCGCCGCGATCGAGGCCGAGGTGAATGCCGAAATCCGCCACAACGAGGCCGTCACCACCCGCCTGATGTCGCCCGACGAGGCGATCGAGGCCGGGGCCATGGCGCTGTTCGGCGAGAAGTACGGCGACGAGGTCCGCGTGCTCTCGATGGGCAGGACCGGTGCGGACAATCGCAACTACTCGGTCGAGCTGTGCGGCGGCACCCACGTGACCGCGACCGGCGACATCGGCGTATTCCGCATCGTCAGCGAGAGCGCGGTCAGTTCGGGCGTGCGCCGGATCGAGGCGCTGACCGGCGAGGGCGCGCGCCAGTGGCTGGTCGGACGCGAAGATGCGCTGAAGAATGCCGCGAGCCTGCTGCGCACGACCCCCGAGGAGGTCGAGGGCCGCGTCGCCGCGCTGCTCGACGAGCGCAAGAAGCTCGAGCGCGAGCTGGCCGAAGCGAAGAAGGCGCTTGCCCTGGGCGGCGGCGGGGCTGTTCCTGCCGCGGCCGACGAGGAGGTGGGCGGGGTCAAGTTCTCCGGCCAGGTCATCGACGGGCTCGACGCCAAGGAACTGCGCGGGCTGCTCGACCAGGCCAAGCAGCGCCTGGGTTCGGGCGTGGCGGCGATCGTCGCGGTCAACGAGGGCAAGGCTTCTATCGCCGCGGCCGTGACCGAAGACCTGGCTGGCAAGGTCAGCGCCGTGGACCTGGTCCGCGCGGGCGTGGAAGCGCTCGGCGGCAAGGGCGGCGGCGGGCGGCCTGACATGGCCCAGGGCGGCGGACCCGACGGCGCCAAGGCCGCCGAGGCTATCGCCGCGGTCAAGGCGGTCCTGGCGGCCTGACGATGAGGGCGGCGGCGCTCCTGCTCGGAACGCTGCTCGCCGCTTCGCCTGCCGTCGCCAAGGCGCCACTTCCTTGGCCGTCTGGAACCTACGGCAACGTCCATACCCACGAGGAAACCGGCGACATGCTTGGCATGGAGGCCCGGTTTTTCGTGGCGAATGGCCGACACATGGTCGAATTCGTCTGGTGCGAGGGCTGGTGCAACGACGTCCACGTCATGCCGGTCACGCGCGGGACCAACGGCTTCCTGTTCGACTACCGACAACGCACCGACGGGGCGGGTGGGCCGGAGTACCACTTCGTTGCCTGGCCCGCGGGGCAACTGCTCAAGATAGGCGCCTGGGAAGGCCGGCAACCTCTAGACGAAGGCAAGCCGCAGCGCCTGCGGCGCCTGGCCCGCCCCTTCGCCGTCCCCTTCGCCAAGGTGAACGGCGCGCGCTGAATGGTCCCAATGGTCGCACTCGCCATGGGGAGCTCGCGGCGCGAATTTGCCCGATCGCTTTGCGGGGTGAATCGCGATTAAGGAGCGGAGACTCCGTCTTCGCCGTCACCGGTGTCAGAACGATCCGGTGTAGGAAAACGATTTCTCCCGCTCACTTGCGCGCGTGGGTTTCCTTCTCGGAACCGCGCGGCAAGTCCTTCTCCGCCATCGTCGCGTCGGTCTGCTGCGGCTGCTTGATCCGGCCGTTCTGCTCGCCGGTCTGGCGGGCGGGATCGTTGGGGCTAGGGGCATTGGGCTGGGCCATGGTGCATCTCCTTCAGAAGCTAGACGCGCGAACGGGCGAAAGGTTCGTTGGATGAGCGCAATCCACCCCGTTCGTGCTGAAGAGGGGCGAAATCGTAGATTGAGGACCCGTCTCGAAGCACCCGACGCGCGCCGAAGTCTTTCCAGACGGCACTTCAGCCCGCGGCTTCAGGGCCTCCTCAGGATGAACGAGGCCGAATTGTTCAGGCCAGCCGTTCGCTCAGCGAGGTGCTCTTCAGCTTCGGCTTCGCGTCCAGTTCGCCTTCTTCCATGATCTGCGCGCGCATTTCGTCGCGCTTTTCGTGGATCGAGGCGATCACCGGGCCCATCGCGACGCCGAGGTCGACCAGCACGGCCTCCGACAGCTGGAGCGAGGCTTCCAGCGTCTCGGGCACAGCGTGGCTAACCCCGGCGCGGTAGAGCGCGGCGGCGTGGCTGGCGTCGCGGGCACGGGCGATGATCGGCAGGGCGGGGTGCTGGCCGCGCAGCTTCTTGACCAGGCGCTGGACCATGACCGGCTCGTCCATTGTCAGAATTACTGCGGTCGCCTGGTCGACACCGAGCCGGGCCAGGGTCTGCGGCTGGGCGGCGTCCCCGAAGGTCGCGCTATAGCCGTGGCGCAGGCCGTCCTGGATCAGGTCGGCGTCGGAATCGATTGCGATGTAGCGCTTGCCGTGGACCTTGAGCATGTCGGCGATCAGCCGCCCGGTGCGGCCGAAGCCGATGATGATCGCGCGGCCGGCGGTATCGTCGTTTTCCGCGATAGGCTGGTTGGGCACCGTATCGACCCGGCGGGCGAGGCGCTTGCCGATCAGGGCGAGCAGCGGGGTCACGGTCATGCCGATGGCGGTGACGATCTGCCAGAACTGCGCGGTCTCGGCGCCGATCAGCTGGGCGCTGGCCGCAGCAGTGAGGACGATCAGGGTGGTCTCGGACGGGCTAGCCATCAGGATGCCCGTCTCCATCGCCGTGCCGCGCCGGGCGCCGGTCATCCGCAGCAGGAGCCCGGTGACGGCGGCCTTGAGCGCGAGCACGCCGACCGTTGCCATCAGGATCGTGCCGAGGCCGGCCCAGACCACGCGCAGGTCGATCGACATGCCGATGGTGATCAGGAATATCCCGAGCGCAAGGCCCTTGAACGGCTCGGTGATGGTCTCGACCTCGCCGTGGTATTCGGTCTCGGCGATCAGCAGGCCGGCGATCAGCGCGCCCACAATCGGCGAGAGGCCGACGCCGGCGGTTGCCAGCGCAGCGACGATCACCACCAGTAGGCTGGTCGCCAGGAATACCTCGGGGCTCTTGGTCCGCGCCGCCTGGGCGAAGAGGCGGGGCAGGAGCAGGCGGCCGAAGACCAGCAGGGCCAGGATCACCAGCCCGCCGAGCCAGAGCGTGCGGAACATGCCGTCGAGGCCGTCGGCCGAGGCATAGGGTGCCAGCGCGCCGAGCAGGAAGATGATCGGGACGAGGGCGATGTCCTCGAACAGCAGCATGGCCAGCGCCGCCTTGCCCACCGGGGTCTTGGTATCGGCGATGCGGAGCACGAGCGCCGTCGAGGACATGGCAAGGGCCAGGCCCAGCCCGATCGCGCCGCTGGTGCTTTCGCCGGTGAAGAACAGCGCGACGGCGAGCAGGGCGCCGGTGATCAGCAGCTCGAGCGCGCCGACCCCGAAGACTTGGCGTCGCATCGCCCAGAGGCGGTTGAACGACAATTCCAGCCCGACCGAGAACAGCAGCAGGATGATCCCGAACTCGGCAAACGGTTCCAGTCCGTGGGGATCGGTGATGGTGACGTGGTAGAGCCACGGCACCTGCGGCACGAGGCGGCCGAGGCCGTAGGGGCCTACAGCCAAGCCGACCAGAATGAACCCGATGATCGGGGTGATCCGGAACTTGGCGAACAGCGGAATGACCAGCCCCGCTGCACCGAGGATCACGAGGGCGTCGGACAAGACGGGGCTGTAGAGTTCGCTGGCGGCCATTGCTTGACCCTAAGGCATGGCAAGCGCAGTTGTCACGGGCACGGAGGCTCCGAAATGCCCGAAATCACGCCCGATATTGTAATAATTGGTGGCGGTCCCGCGGGGATGATGGCCGGGCTGCTGTTCGCCCGCGCCGGAATCGAAACCTTGGTGCTGGAAAAGCACGCCGATTTCTTCCGCGATTTCCGCGGCGATACGGTCCATCCCTCGACGATGGAGCTTCTGGCCGAGCTCGGCATGCTCGAACGCTTCCTGGCGCGGCCGCATTACCGGATCGACCGAGCGGAGATCGACTGGGAGGGACGGCTCTATACCGTCGCCGACCTGTCGCACCTGCCGACGCCGGCACCGTTCATCGCGATGATGCCGCAGTGGGACTTCCTCGATTTCCTGCGCGATGAGGCCACGGCCTTTCCGGCCTTCCTGCTCAGGATGGAGATGCCGGTCGCCGGCTTCGTCGAGCAGGACGGGCGGATCGCGGGCGTCAGCCTGGCTTCGGGCGAGCTGATCCGCGCCGGCAAGCTGGTGATCGCCTGCGACGGACGGGATTCGCTGGTGCGCCGGCAGGGCCTGCTGCCGCTGGAAGACCTCGGCGCGCCGATCGACGTGTTCTGGTTCGCAGTGCCTAAGCCCGATGAGGGGAAAGCGGTGCGCGGTTCGATCCGCGGCAACCACATGATCGTCCAGATCGACCGAGGCGACTATTGGCAATGCGCCTACGTGATCGCCAAGGGCAGCGCCGAGGCGGTGCGGGCGCGAGGGATCGAGGCCTTTCGCGCAGACGTCCGCGCGACCTCGCCCGAGCTGCCCGACCTGGAAGCCTCGCTGCCCGATTTCGGCGCGGCCAAGCTGCTCTCGGTCTCGCTCGACCGCTTGACCGAATGGAGCCGCCCCGGCCTGCTTGCCATCGGCGACGCGGCCCATGCGATGAGCCCGGTGGGCGGGGTGGGGATCAACCTGGCGATCCAGGATGCCGTGGCGGCGGCCAACATCCTCCCCGAGCCCCTCGCGCGGGGCGGGAACGTCGACGGCCTGCTGGCCAAGGTGCAGGCGCGCCGCCTGCTGCCGGTGCGGGTGATCCAGGCGGGGCAGAAGGCGATGCACGAGGCGGTGCTGGAGCCGCTGGTCGGCGGCGCGCCGGAACACCACTCCAGACCGCCCGCCTTCATGCGCCTGCTCGACAGGTTCGCGGTGCTGCGCCGGCTACCGGCGCGGGCGATCGGGTTCGGGTTCAGGCGGGAACATTTGCGGGCGCCGGTGGCTTAGAACAAGCTTTCAATGATTCGTCATTGCGAGCGTAGCGAAGCAATCCAGAGCCAAGTGCACGAGCGCCCTGGATTGCCGCGGGGCGTTGCCCCTCGTAATGACGAACAGAGGGAGTAAATAGTCTAACAAAAACCCCGGCCACCTTGCGGCGCCGGGGCTCTTCGTCAGCGGCGGCTGGGTTCAGCCCGCGCTGGCCATCGCGCTTTCGAGGTTCTCGACGATCGCCTCGAAGAACTTCTCGGTGGTCAGCCAGGGCTGGTCCGGACCGATCAGGATTGCGAGGTCCTTGGTCATCTTGCCGCTCTCGACGGTCTCGATGCAGACGCGCTCGAGGGTCTCGGCGAACTGGATCACCTCAGGCGTGTTGTCGAACTTGCCACGGTAGATCAGGCCGCGGGTCCAGGCGAAGATCGAGGCGATCGGGTTGGTCGAGGTCGCCTTGCCCTGCTGGTGCTGGCGGTAGTGGCGGGTGACGGTGCCGTGGGCGGCCTCGGCCTCGACGGTCTTGCCGTCGGGGGCCATCAGGACCGAGGTCATCAGGCCGAGCGAGCCGAACCCTTGCGCGACGGTGTCCGACTGGACGTCGCCGTCGTAGTTCTTGCAGGCCCAGACGAACTTGCCCGACCACTTGAGCGCCGAGGCGACCATGTCGTCGATCAGGCGGTGCTCGTAGACGATGCCCTTGGCGTCGAACTGCTCCTTGAAGCCCTCCTTCTCGAAGACCTCCTGGAACAGGTCCTTGAAGCGGCCGTCATAGGCCTTCAAGATCGTGTTCTTGGTCGAGAGGTAGACCGGCCAACCCAGGTTGAGCCCGTAGTTGAACGAGGCGCGGGCGAAGTCGCGGATCGAATCGTCGAGGTTGTACATCGCCATGGCGACGCCCGAGCTCGGGAAGTCGAACACGTCGAGGTCGATGGTCTTGCCGTCGGCGCCGTCGAAGACCAGGCGCAGCTTGCCGGGGCCGGGGATCAGCGTGTCGGTGGCGCGGTACTGGTCGCCGAAGGCGTGGCGGCCGACGACGATCGGATCGGTCCAGCCCGGAACCAGGCGGGGCACGTTCGAGATCACGATCGGCTCGCGGAAGACGACGCCGCCCAGGATGTTGCGGATCGTGCCGTTGGGCGACTTCCACATCTTCTTGAGGCTGAATTCCTCGACGCGGGCCTCGTCGGGGGTGATCGTCGCGCACTTCACGGCGACGCCGTACTGCTTGGTGGCATTGGCCGAGTCGACGGTGACCTGGTCGTCGGTCGCGTCGCGGTTCTCGACCGAGAGGTCGTAGTACTTGAGGTCGATGTCGAGGTAGGGGAGGATCAGCCGTTCGCGGATCCACTGCCAGATGATCCGGGTCATCTCGTCGCCGTCCATCTCGACGATGGGGTTCGCTACCTTGATCTTCGCCATTGCGTCTGTCTCCGGGAGAGGGAATTGCGCGCCTCTTAGCAGAGGAAAGCCGCCGTGCAAGGCGGCGCGGCGGGGATTTCGGGCCCCAAGGCGCGGGTGCGGGGTGGCCCGGGATGCACGCCCGGGCTATGCCCGCTGCCTGACGCGGATCTGGGGCGGAAACTTGGGCGGATTTTCAAGCCAAAGCGAGGTTGCCGGGGCGCGGCAGCCCTGGCCCGCGCGGGCGGGAAGCCAGGCGCTGGTGTTCGCGCTGATCGCCGTGGCGCTGCAGGCAGCGACTTTCGGCGACACCAACCGCCACGCCGACGAGCTGTTCTACTTCCTGGTCGGCCAGCGGATGCACGACGGGCTGCTGCCCTACGTGGATGTCTGGGACCGCAAGCCGTTCGGGCTGTTCCTGGTCTATTACGCGATCGCCGCGGTCTCGCGCTCGGTGCTGGCCTACCAGCTTGCCGCCTGCCTCGCGGCGGGGCTGACGGCCTGGCTGATCGCGGCCATCGTTCGCGAGTTCGCCTCCTGGCGGGGCGGTTTGTTCGCCGGGCTGGCCTATCTGCTGATGCTCGGCCCCTTCGAGGGCGCGACGGGCCAGGCGCCGGACTTCTACAATCCGCTGATCGCCGGCGCTGCGCTGCTGATCCTGCGCGAGCGGGGAGCGCTGACCGGCCGCACCTGGCTGGCCATGCTGCTCGGCGGGCTGGCGCTCACCATTAAGCAGACCAGCGCGGTCGAGGCGGCCTACCTTGGCCTCTACACACTGTGGTCGGCGCGGCGGGGCCTGCCGCCCTTCCGATTGCTGCGCGCAGCAGTCGGTTTCGCCCTGGTCGGGGCCTTGCCGATGCTGGCGATCGCGGGCGGCTATGCTTTGGTGGGACACTGGGGGGAGTTCTGGCACGCCATGTTGACCTCCAACCTCGCCAAGGGACGGCCCAGCGGAGAGGCCCACCGCCTGCTCGGGATTGCCCTGGCTGCCGCGCCGCTGCTCTTGGCGGCGCTGGCAGGACTCCTCGGTTCGGGCGAGGGCAGGGCGCGGCGGTTCCTGGCCGGCTGGATCGGCGCGGCCCTGCTGGGCTTCCTTGCCGTGCCGAACTTCTACCACCACTATTTCCTGCCCACGCTTGTGCCTCTGGCTGCCGCGAGCGGGCTGCTGTTCGACCGCAGCCGCCTGCGCCTGCCGTTGCTGGTCGCCCTCGCGCTCTATTCGTTCCTCTGGCATGCGCCGTGGCGCCGCGATTGGGCACTGGCTTCGCTCCGGTCGATGGACGAGATCGCAGCGCTCGTCCGCGCCCATGACCGCGCCCAAAACGGGAGAGGCGGCCTGCTGGTTTTCGACGGGCCGGCCTATCTCTACGCCCTGACCGGCGAGGGCTTTCTCTCGCCGCTGGTCTTCCCACATCACCTCAACCACGCCATCGAGACCGACGTCAGCCATCTGCGCACCGCGGCGGAGGTCGGCCGGATCCTGGCAAAGCGGCCGGCCGTCGTGGTCATGGCGGTGACCCCTTCGAACCGGCCGGTCAACGCCAACAGCCGCAGTCGGGTGCTGGACTATGTCCGGCAGAACTGCCGGCTCGCGGGAGTGGTCGATCTTGCCGAGGGACCGTTCAAGACGCCGATCGCGGTCTTTGGGGACTGCCGGTGAACAGGGCGCCGAAAAGCAAAAGGCGCCGCTAGCGCGACGCCTTTGCGAGGATGGTGGGCGTAGCAAGGATTGAACTTGCGACCCCTACGATGTCAACATAGTGCTCTACCACTGAGCTATACGCCCATCCGTCGTTCCGGCGGCGAACCCCCGGGCGAGGGCGGCCTTTAGCGAGGCCTTCCGAGCGATGCAACCGGGTAATTTGCCTTTCGTGTTTCGGTCGCACCGGAACGGGGCGGCGCCGCGTCGACGTCAGCGGATCAATCAAACGCTGATCTGATTGGTCTCCCCGAACACCCGCTGCACTTCCAATACGAGGTCGCGCAGGTGGAACGGCTTGGAGAGGACGCGGGCCTGCGGCGCCTCGCGGCTGGCGCGCAGCGAGACGGCGGCGAAACCGGTAATGAACATCACTTTGGTGCCCGGGCTGATCTCCGAGCAGATCTGCGCCAATTCGATCCCGTCCATCTCGGGCATGACGATGTCGGACAGCAGCAGGTCGAAATGCTCGCGCTCCAGCAGAGGGAGCGCTTCGGTCCCGCGGTCGACGGCCACGACTTCGTAGCCGGCGTTCTCCAGCGCGCGGGCAAGGTAGGAGCGCATCGCCTCTTCGTCTTCGGCGAGTAGAATCCGGATCATGCTGCCTGTCGTCTCCTGTGGCGCGTTAGGCGGGGTTATAACCGGAGTGGGTTAACATTCTCGCCCGAATTCGCATTTTTGCCGCTTTTCCCTGGCGCCCCTTACGGGCAAGCTGGCGGAGATGAACCAGGATGGCGGGCCCAGCAAAACCGATTCGCACCGTTTTTCGGGCGGCGAGATTCCCGGCTCCGGCGGCGCCTCGGCCTTTCACCTGAGCGGCCCCGAGCCTTCGCCGATTCCCCTGCTGATCGCCGTGCCCCATGCCGGCCGCACCTATCCCGGTTCGCTGCTCGAACGGATGCGCAATCCCGGCTTCGCGGCCTTGCGCCTGGAAGACCGCTACGTCGACCGGCTGGCCGAGGAAGTGGCGCGCAAGACCGGAGCGACCCTGCTGGTGGCCCATGCCCCCCGGGCGATGCTCGATCTCAACCGCGCCGCCGACGACATCGATTGGGACATGTTCGGCCGCGGCGCCCCGCCGGATGTCGGCAGCTATACACCCGGCCGAGCGCGCAGCGGGCTCGGCCTGATCCCGCGGCGCCTGCCGGGCCTGGGCGAGCTATGGAAGCGCCGTCATGAGGAGGCCGATCTCGAGGCCCGGATCGCCGGGATTCACGAACCCTATCACGCCTGCCTGGCCGAGACCCTGGCGGGCTTGCGCGACCGTTGGGGCGCGGCGCTGCTGCTCGACCTTCACTCGATGCCGCCGCTCTCGCTGCGCGGCGGCCATCCCTCGCCGGAATTCGTCGTGGGCGACCGCTTCGGCTCGACCTGCGCCGGCGGACTGGTCGGCTCGGTCTTCAACTATCTCGCCGAGATGCGCCGCGGCACCGCGCACAACCGGCCCTATGCGGGCGGCTATGTGCTGGAGCGCCACGCCGATCCGGCGGGCGGCATCCACGCGATGCAGCTGGAGATCGACCGCAGCAGCTACCTCGATTCGCGGCTGACCGAGCCTGGCCCGGGCTTCGCCGCGATGGTCCACCTGCTGGCCGGGCTGGTGCGGCGCCTGGCGCAGGACGTCGCCGCGCTGGGCGGCGAGGGCAACGGTTCGGCCTGGGCCGAGGCCGCCGAATAGCCCCTTCGTTCGGCCCATAAAAAACCACCTCGTGCATCGCACGAGGTGGCCAAGGTTCAGGGAGGAGGTGCACGAATGCACCTTCTCGCCAGGCCATGAGGGAAGCACTGGCGAGACTTGCAAGATAGGCCTGTTGCGACCCGGTTGCAAGTCCCGGGGCGCGATGCCTAATCCGAATGGTTACCGGCTCAGGCCTCGGCAGCGGCGGGCGCGGGGGCGGCGACGGGGCCCTTGCCCTGCTGGACCTGGCGGCCGAACACTTCGCGCACCAGTTCGAGCGAGAACAGGTGGGCGTAGAGCAGCGGCAGCAGCCCGCTCTGGTTCCAGCCGCGCAGGACGTCGCCGCGCACTTCGCGCAGGGCTTCCTGGTTGATCATCTGGAAGCCGCGATAGACGTAGGGTTGTTCCTGGCCTTCGATCTGGATGGCGACTTCGCCGTCCATCAGCAGCTTGTGCTTGGTCAGTTCCTCGATGAAGGCGCCGGTGCGCATCCCGGCTTCCTCGAACTGCTGGCAGAAGTCGAGCATCGCCTTGCACGATTCGCTGGGCTGCTCGCCGTCGAACAGTGCCGCCCCGTCCTCGTATTCGCCGATCAGGTCGCTGGTCGGATCAAAGCACAGCGACAGGTCGGTGGCGTCCGGGGTCAGCTTGGCCAGGAGGAAGGGATAGCGGCGGACATAGGCCGGCACGTAGACGTTCTCGAGCAGCTTGCCTTCGTCGTCGACGAAGGCGTTGACGCCGTCGTTCAGGCCCCTCAGGGCCAGCGGCACGGGGTTCTCGCCCGAAGTGAAGATGATCGGGAAGTTGCGCGCGGCCTGGGGGAATTCCTCCACGGTCAGCGGGATCGCATGCGGGCCGACCAGCCACTTCGCCTTGTCGGTGGGCTTGCTCTTCCAGGTGCCGTGGTCGCGGCTGTTGAGCGGCATCAGGTCCTGGTAGAACAGGGGAAGCTGGTTCTGCGGCGCGCTGGCCATTGGAAATCTCTCCGGTTGTCTTCTGCTGGCCGGTCGTCGGCTGCTTGAAAGCGCCGCGTTCTAGGCGTCCGCGGCGGCGGGCGCAACCAGCTTGCCGGGGTTGAGCAGGCCCTGCGGATCGAGGGCCCGCTTGACGTTGCGCAGGATCGACAGCGCGACCGGATCGCCCAGCCGGGCCAGCTCGTCGCGCTTCGAGCGGCCGATGCCGTGCTCGGCCGAGATCGAACCGCCCCATTCGGTGACGAGGTCGTGGACCTGGCGGCTGATCGCCTGGCCGTCGCCGCGGTCCCAGGCCCGCGCATCGACCCCCTTGGGAGCCAGTACGTGGAAGTGGACATTGCCGTCGCCGAGGTGGCCGAAGGCGAGGCCGCGCGTGCCCGGCCAGGCCGCCTCGATCGCGGGAATCGCGGCGTCGACGAAGTCGGGCATCCTTTCCACGGGCACCGAGATGTCGTGCTGGACCGCCGGGCCCTGGGCCCGTTCGGCGGGGGCGACGGTCTCGCGCAGCAGCCAGAAGGCTTCGGCCTGGGTCTCGTTCGCCGCGATCACCGCGTCCTCGAGCAGATCGGCCTCGAAGGCGGAGGCCAGGGCGGCTTCGGTACGGTCGGCGAGGGTCTCGGCCGAAGCAGCATCGGCGACGACCTCGATCAGGGCGTGCCAGGCATGGGCCCCGGCCAGCGGCGCGCGCGCGTCGGGCAGATAGGACAGCACCGCGTCGAGACAGGTCTGCGGCACCACCTCGAAGCCTTCCAGCGCCTCGCCCAGCTCGCGCTCGCAGTGGAGCAGCAGCGCGCGCGCCACCCGGAGTGAGGGCAATCCGGCCCAGACCACGCGGCGGTCCGCCACGGCGGGCATCAGCTTGAGCGTCGCGGCGGTGACGATGCCCAGCGTGCCCTCGGAGCCGATCAGCAGCTGCTTGAGGTCGAAGCCGCGGTTGTCCTTCTTCAGCGGGGTCAGCGCCGAATAGACGGAGCCGTCGGCCAGCACGGCCTCGAGCCCCAGCACCAGCGCGCGCATCGAGCCGTGGCGCAGGACCTGCGAGCCTCCGGCATTGGTCGAGATCAGCCCGCCCACCGTGGCCGAGCCCTTGCCGCCCAGCGTCAGCGGAAAGCGCAGGCCTTCCGCCTCGACCGCCTCGTGCAAGGTCTGCAGGATCACCCCGGCCTGGGCGGTGACGCGGCGGCCGTCGCGGTCGATCTCGCCGAGCGCGTTCATTCGCCGCAGCGAGAGCAGGAGCTGGCTGCCGTCCTCGTCGGGAGTCGCCCCGCCGGACATGCCGCTGTTGCCGCCCTGCGGCACCACGGCCACGCCGTGTCGGGCGCAGAGACGCATGAGCTCGGCCAATTCCGCCGTGCCCGCGGGCGAGGCCAGGCCCAGCGCGCTGCCGGTATAGCGCCCGCGCCAGTCGGTCAGCCATGGCGCCATGTCTTCTGCATTCAGGGTCAGGCCGCGTGGGCCGAGCAAGGCCTGGGCTTCGGCGAGGAAGGCGGTTCGATCGGTCATGCCGCGGCTATGGCACAGGGCCTTGCGCGGGGGCCAGTCTCAATCTGGCGCACTGGCTCTGCAAAGCCGCTTGCATCGCCTTCTGCCAGGGTTAAGCGGTGGTTCAAATTGCCGCTGTATCAGGGCGGCTTGGCGTTGACCCGGATCGAAGTGGCAGACTGAGGGCAATGATGGAGCATCTGGTAGTCCTGCTTGCGCTGCTTCCCGCGCTGGGGCCCGCGGATGTGCCGCAGGATTTGCCGGGTTTCGTCGCGGGCGAGGCTTCGTCCCAGCTCTATCCCCCGCCCGAGGTGCCCGACCCGCTGACCGACGAGGCCCGGCTGGTCCTGTCCGTCGTCACCGAAGGCTTCCGTCCGCCGGTCGAGAACCAGGTCCGGATCGAACAGCGGATCACCATCCGCATCGCCCCGCGCGCCGGCCCGCCGCCGGCGCCGTTCCGCCCCTTCATGCTGGACCAGCCCGACCGCCCGCGGATCAGCGAGCGCCATGCTGGCAAGTGCCTGCCGATCGCGGGCATCGCCGGGGTGCAGGTAGGGCGCGACAACCGCCTGATGCTCTCGCTGCGCGACCGGCGGGTAATCAGTCTTGGGCTGGAGAAGGGCTGCCGGGCGCAGGATTTCTATTCAGGCTTCTATGTGGAGCGCAGTTCCGACGGGCAGCTCTGCGTCGACCGCGACCGGCTGCAATCCCGCAGCGGAGCCAATTGCGCGCTCACCCGCCTGCGGCAGCTGGTCGAGGAATAGGACTGCGCCGGTCCGAATTTCTTGACTTTGCGCCGTACCCTCGCGTAACGCGCGCGGGCCTTCGCGCCTGCAACAAGCGGGCTGGCGGAGACTGACGGGCCGATACCGGCCCGCCACCGATTTTTCCGGATAGCACAGCCTTATGAAGTTCGCCGATCTCGGCCTGTCAGACGAATTGCTCCAGTCGGTCCACGCGGCCGGTTACGACACGCCGACCCCGATCCAGGCGCAGGCCATTCCCCCGGTCCTGATGATGAAGGACATCATCGGCATTGCCCAGACCGGCACCGGCAAGACCGCCAGCTTCGTGCTGCCGATGATCGACGTCCTCGCCCACGGCCGCCGTCGCGCGATGATGCCGCGCTCGCTGATCCTCGAGCCGACGCGCGAGCTCGCCGCCCAGGTCGCCGAGAACTTCGAGAAGTACGGCAAGAACCACGACCTCAAGATGGCGCTGCTGATCGGTGGCGTGCAGATGGGCGACCAGGTCAAGGCGCTGAACGAGGGCGTCGACGTGCTGATCGCCACGCCGGGCCGCCTGATGGACCTGTTCGAGCGCGGCAAGATCCTGCTCACGGGGTGCGACCTGCTCGTCATCGACGAGGCCGACCGCATGCTCGACATGGGCTTCATCCCCGACATCGAGACGATCTGCTCGAAGCTGCCGGCCAACCGCCAGACGCTGCTGTTCTCGGCGACGATGCCGCCGCCGATCAAGAAGCTGGCCGACAAGTTCCTCTCGAACCCCAAATACATCGAGGTCGCCCGTCCCGCGACGACCAACACCAACATCGCCCAGTTCAAGGTCGCCGTGCAGAGCCGCGCCAAGCGCGAGGCGCTGCGCTCGCTGCTGCGTTCGGAAGAGGTCAACACCGCGATCATCTTCTGCAACCGCAAGACCACGGTGCGCGAGCTGGCCAAGAGCCTGAAGAGCCACGGCTTCGCCGCGGGCGAGATCCACGGCGATATGGACCAGTCTTCGCGCCTGGCCGAACTCGACCGGTTCAAGACCGGCACGATCAACATCCTGGTGGCGTCCGACGTCGCGGCCCGCGGCCTCGACGTGAAAGGCGTCAGCCACGTCTTCAACTTCGACACGCCCTGGCATCCCGACGACTACGTCCACCGCATCGGCCGCACCGGCCGCGCCGGCGCTTCGGGCCGGGCCTTCACCTTCGTCGCGCCCGAGGATGCCGAGGCGATCGAGAACGTCGAGAAGCTGACCGGCGGCAAGATCCCCGTCTGGGAAGTCGCTGCTGCCGAGCGCGAGGAACGCCCGGCGCGCGAGGAAAAGCCCCGCCGCGAAGAGCGCTCGCGCCGCGAGGAACGTCCGGCCCGCGAGGCTCGTCCGCCGCGCGAAGAACGCCGTCCCGAGCCGCGCCGCGAGCGCCGTCCCGAGGCCGAGCCCGCGGACGAGGGCTGGAACGGTCCGGTCCCCGGCTTCCTGGGCCTCTCGGCGCTCTAACCGCTTTTCGTCATTGCGAGGGGCGAAGCCCCGCGGCAATCCAGGGACGCGGTGCGCTTGGCCCTGGATTGCTTCGCGCAGTTTATCCTGAGCGCCTGCAAGGCAGCCGAAGGGCTCGCAATGACGAGGTTCTGGTCAGAGAGGCGCGGATTTACTCCGCCAGCTTGACGAAGCTGTCGATTACCCGCTTCGGGCCGGCGCTTTCGAAGTCGATCTCCAGCTTGTTGCCTTCCTGCGCGGTGACCGTCCCGTAGCCGAACTTGTCGTGGAACACCCGCTGCCCGAGAGCGATGTCGCCGCGTGGCTTGGCGGCGAAGCTGGCGGCCGAGCGCGAGGGTTCGGCCAAGCGCCGGGGGGTGGTATCGAAGGTCTGCGCGGCGGCGCGCTGCCAGCCGGGGCCGCGGGTGACGGTGCGGCTGGGGTGGGCTCTCGCCACATGGGCGAAGGGATCGCCGTGTTCCGACCACTGCGCCCGCCACAGCGAGGCACCGCCCGACATCGTCGTCTCTGACTGAACATGGGCCTCGGGCAGTTCGGCGATGAACCGCGAGGGGATCGAGCTGGTCCACTGGCCGTAGATCCGCCGGTTCGCCGCGTGAAGGATCGTGCAGCGCTTGCGTGCCCGGGTAATCGCCACATAGGCGAGGCGGCGCTCTTCCTCCAGCGCGGACAGCCCGCCCTCATCGAGCGCGCGCTGCGAGGGGAAGACGCCTTCCTCCCAGCCCGGCAGGAAGACGTTGTCGAACTCCAGCCCCTTGGCGGCGTGGATGGTCATGATGGTAACCTTCTCGGCATCGTCGGCCGCGTCGTTGTCCATCACCAGGCTGACATGCTCGAGGAAGTCGCCGAGCGTGTCGTATTCCTCGATCGCGCGGGCCAGTTCGGCGAGGTTGTCGAGCCGGCCGGAAGCCTCGGCGCTGCGCTCGGCCTGGAGTGCGGCGGTATAGCCGCTCTCGTCCATGATTGTCCGGGCAAGTTCGGCCGGGGCGAGGGTGGCGGCAAGCTCGCGCCAGCGGGCGAAGTCGCGCATCAGCGAGACCACGGTATTGCGCGCCCGGGCCGGCAGCTCGTCGGTATCGGCGATATCGATCGCCGCGGCCGCCAGCGGCAGGCCGCGCGCCCGGGCGTGGCGGTGGACCTTCTCCAGCGTCTTGTCGCCGAGCCCGCGCTTGGGGGTGTTGTAGATTCGCTCGAAGGCGACATCGTCCGCGGGTTGGGCGATCAGGCGCAGATAGGCGAGGGCATCGCGGATTTCCGCGCGTTCGTAGAAGCGGAAACCGCCGATGATCTTGTAGTTCAGGCCGATCGCGATGAAGCGTTCCTCGAACTCGCGGGTCTGGAACTGGGCGCGGACCAGGATCGCGACCTTGGCGAGCGAGGCGCCTTCGTGCTCCAGCCGCTCGATCTCGTCGCCGACGCGGCGGGCCTCCTCGGGCCCGTCCCAGACGCCGATAACGCGGACCTTGTCGCCGCCGTTGGCCTCGGTCCACAGCGTCTTGCCGAGCCGCTGGCTGTTGGCGTTGATGAGGCCAGAGGCGGCGGCGAGGATATCGGGGGTGGAGCGATAGTTCTGCTCCAGCCGGATCACCTTGGCCCCGGGGAAGTCCTTCTCGAAGCGCAGGATGTTGGCCACCTCGGCGCCGCGCCAGGAATAGATCGACTGGTCGTCGTCGCCGACCACGCAGATGTTCTTGCGCTCCTGCGCGATCAGGCGGAGCCAGAGGTACTGGACCTGGTTGGTGTCCTGATACTCGTCGACCATGACGTATTTGAAGCGCTGCTGGTATTGCTCGAGCACGTCGCGGTGGCGGCGGAACACGTTGAGCATGTGCAGAGTCAGGTCGCCGAAGTCGCAGGCGTTCAATGCCTTCAGCCGGTCCTGGTAGAGCCGGTAGAACTGCTGGCCGCGGCCATTGGCATAGGCCTCGTTCTCCACCGCATCGAGCTCGTCCGGATTGAGCCCCTTGTTCTTCCAGCGATCGATCAGCCCGGCGAGCTGGCGGGCCGGCCAGCGCTTCTCGTCGAGGTTCTCCGCCGCGATCAGCTGCTTCAGGAGGCGGAGCTGATCGTCGGTGTCGATGATCGTGTAGTTCGATTGCAGCCCGACCAGTTCGGCGTGGCGGCGCAGCATCCTGGCGGCGATCGAATGGAACGTGCCGAGCCACGGCATGCCCTCGACCGCCGGGCCGATCAGCTGGCCGACGCGCTCGCGCATCTCGCGCGCCGCCGGGTGGGTGAAGGTGACGCAGAGGATCTCGCTCGGCCAGGCGCGGCGCGAGCGGATCAGATGGGCGAGGCGCGCGGTCAGCGCGGCGGTCTTGCCCGTGCCGGCGCCGGCCAGCATCAGCACGGGGCCTTCGCTGGTCAGCACCGCCTCGCGCTGCGGCGGATTGAGGCCGTCCAGCCAGGAATCGTCTGGTGCGGCGGGCGGATGATGGAGGGCGTTCACGCGTGAACAACTAGGGAACGGCAAGCCTTCGCGCAACCCGGGTGGAGGAACCGATCCCACCCGACGGCGTAATTCGCACGGACGGTCCAACAACACGGAGGATTCGCCATGCGAAAGCTTCTTTTGACCACGGCCGCGGTGCTGACGCTGGGCAGCGGGGCCATTACAGTCCATGCACAGCCTGCGGGGCTTTCGGCTGAGCAGACGGCTGCCTACAAGGCGTGGAGCGACGACCAGCGCGCCTCCTACGATACCTGGCCGGTCAACTACCGCACCTACTACTGGACGCTGACCCCGCCGCGCCAATCCGGCTGGTGGCTGCTGACCGACGAACAGCGAGCCCGAATCTACGCGATGGCCGAGGCCGACCGCGCCGCTGCGCTCAACCGAATCCAGGCCGAAATGAGCGCCCGGGCTTCGGCGCCGCCGCAGCAGCCGGTCGTCGTGCAGACCCAGGCCAACCCGCAGGGAGCCGGCGTACCCAGCGCGACCGCACCCAATCCGGCGACGGCGAGCGACCCGGTTCCGCCGGCCCAGCCGGCTGACCCGAGCTATCATGCGGGCCCCTACAAGGGCGCCTTGACACCGCCGCCGGCCGAGGCCGCGAACAAGACCTACCCGGTCTGCACCCGGGCGATACAGGACAACTGTCAGAACCGCGGCGAAGGCGGGGCTCCCGGCAAGTCGCGGGCTATCCCCTACTACCGGCCTAAGAATTAAGGGAATCTGGCAACAATCGTCACCCTAGCGAAGGCTGGGATGACGATTGTTGCGCTCTATTGACTTCGGTCGGCATGCAGGCGAGCCACCGCGCCCATGCAGCCGATCCGCCAGAATGCCCGCGTCCTGATCGCCGCCCTCGTCGGCACGGCGGTCGAGTTCTACGATTTCTACATCTACGCGACGGCAGCGGCGCTGGTCTTCGGGCCGCTGTTCTTTCCGGCCGAGAGCCCGGCGGCGCAGACGCTGTTCGCCTTCATGTCCTTCGGCATCGCCTTCATCGCCCGACCGGTCGGGGCGGTGGCCTTCGGGCACTTCGGCGATCGGATCGGGCGCAAGTCGACCCTGGTCGCCTCGCTGCTGCTGATGGGCACCTCGACCGTGCTGATCGGCTTCCTCCCGACCTATGCGATGATCGGCTGGACCGCGCCGCTGCTGCTCTGCCTCATGCGCTTCGGCCAGGGCTTCGGGCTGGGCGGCGAGTGGGGCGGGGCGGCGCTGCTCGCCGTCGAGAACGCGCCGAAGGGCTGGGAGGCGCGGTTCGGCGCCGCGCCGCAACTGGGCGCACCGGTCGGCTTCCTGGCCGCGAACGGGCTGTTCCTGCTGCTCGGCTTGGGGCTGTCGGATGCCGACTTCGCCGCCTGGGGGTGGCGCATTCCCTTCATCGGCAGCGCGGTGCTGGTGGCGATCGGGCTGTGGATCCGGCTCAAGATCGGCGAGACGCCGGCCTTCCGGGAAGCCCTGGAGAAGGCGCCGCCACCGACCGTCCCGCTCGCCGCCCTGCTGGCCCGACACGCCGGCGCCGTGCTGGCAGGCAGCGCCGGGGTGATCGCCTGCTTCGCGATCTTCTACCTCGCCACCGCCTATGCTCTGGCCCAGGGCACCGGGCCGCTCGGCCATAGCCGCGAGACCTTCCTCTCGGTCCAGCTCGCGGCGAACTTCTTCCTGGCCTTCGGCATCGCCGCCGCCGCCTTCCACGCCGACCGGGTGAGCCCGGCGCGGGCGCTGCTGCTCGGCGCGGTGGCGACCGTGGTGCTCGGTTTCGTGTTCGGCCCTGGGCTGGCGGCGGGCTCGCTCTGGCTGGTCTTCCTGACCCTGGCCGCGGCGCTGTTCGTCATGGGCTATACCTATGGCCCGCTGGGCTCGTGGCTGCCCACCCTGTTTCCGGTGACGGTGCGCTACAGCGGGATCTCGGTGGCCTTCAACACCGGCGGCATCCTTGGCGGGGCGGTCACCCCGATCCTGGCGCAGATGCTCGCGGCCGACGGGTTAGGCGCGCGGGCTGGGCTGCTGCTCTCGGTGGCGGGAGCCTTGTCGCTGTTGGGGATTATTCTTGCACGGCCTTCAATCGCAACAAGGTAAGCCGCGCCTTGCCGACCTTGCGGTCGGCCACCGCCTCGAAGGCCTTGAGCTTCGGTTCCTCGCCGAAGGCGGTCTCGAGGCTGATCCAGGTCGCCTCGCCGATCCAGCCGAGGCGATTGAGCCGTTCCAGTGCGACTGGGCCCGCGCCGGTGCCGTAAGGCGGATCGAGCAGGATCAGGTCGAGCGGCGCCTTGGCCGGACCCAGCGCCAGCACGGAACTCGCCCGTACGTCGCACTGCGCCGCGGCGCGCAGGTTGGCCACGTTGGTGCGCAGGGCGCGCAGCGCCGCGGCGTCCTGCTCGACGAACAGGCAGGAGGCCGCTCCGCGCGACAGCGCCTCGAGCCCGAGCGCGCCCGAACCGGCGAAGAAATCGGCGACGCTTAGCCCTTCGAACGAGCCGAGCCGGCTGAGCAGCATCGAGAAGAGCGTCTCGCGGGTGCGGTCCGCCGTGGGCCGGGTGGTGTCCCCCTGCGGCGCGACCAGCGGCCGCCCGCGCCATTCACCGGCGACGATCCTCACTTGCGGGGCCCGGGTTTGCGGCCGGGCTTCGGCTTGGCCTTGGCCCAGCCGGACGGCTTGCGGTGGGCCTTGGGGCGGTCGAGCAGCTTCTCGCCGCGATCGCGGTCATCGGCCTTGCGAGGCGGCCTGGCCGGTCCTCCTCCACCGGGGAGGACGCGCGGACAAGCGCCGACGTGGAGCGTGCCGCGCCCCCTCCGTCAGCCGCTTCACGCCTGCCCCCTCCCCCGGAAGAGGAGGACCGGGTGGGGCGAGGCTTGCGCTCTTCCCTGATTTCCCGGGTCGGCTTCTGGACGCGCGGTCTTTCGGCCTCCGCAGCCTTGCGCGGCTCCCGGACCGGCAAGGCCTGAGCCCGAATCGCCAGCCCGGCAATCTCGTTGGCATTGCCTTCGCCGAGCGCCTTGGCGAACTTCTCGACGTCCTGCGGGCGAATTTCCACCGCCATGCCGCGCGGCAGGTCGAGCAGGTGGAACGGCCCGTAGGCGGTGCGGATCAGGCGGCTGACCTCGAGCCCGAGATGCTCGAGCACGCGGCGGACCTCGCGGTTCTTGCCTTCGGTGATCGTCACCTCGATCCACTGGTTGCGCCCGGTCGAGCGTTCCATGTTGGCGTTGATCGAGCCATAGCGGACGCCCTCGATCTCGATGCCCTCGCTCAGATCCTCGAGCTGCTCCTGCGTCACCGTGCCGAAGGTCCGTGCCCGGTAGGTGCGCGGGATGCCCGAGGACGGCAGTTCCATCGCCCGCTTGAGCTCGCCGTCGTTGGTCAGCAGCAGCAGGCCCTCGGTGTTGAAGTCGAGCCGGCCGATCGGCATCATCCGCGGGGTGCCGGCAGGCAGGGCGTTGCGCAGGGCGGTATAGATCGTCGGCCGGCCGGCCGGGTCGCGCTCGGCGGTGAGCAGGCCGGCGGGCTTGTGGAACAGGAACAGCCGCGCCGCCTCGGCCGCGCGGACCGGTTTGCCGTCGACCGTTACTCCCTTGAGATTGGGCAGCACCGTCGCCGGGGTGGTCAGCACCTGGTCGTTCAGCTTCACCCGCCCTTCGGCGATCATCCGCTCGACCTCGCGGCGCGAGGCCACGCCGGCACGGGCCAGGAGCTTGGCGATGCGTTCGCCGATCTTGGCGGGGCTGTGGTCGGAAGAGGGGGGCTTGGCCATGCCGGCGCCTTAGCGGGAGGGGGTGGGGGCGTCAAAGCGACGATCCGGAGTTGACGCGAAACAGGCCTCGAAACCCTGTGACCTTCCGCCAGCTTTTTGTTTTATCGTCAAAGGGTTGTGCGGGATTTTCGGGTTGGCGGGATGTGACTTTCGCTGCGGCGTTCCAGCCATCGGCAAGGCGGCGTGAAGGAGCGTGGCGGCGAACGGGAACATGCGCTCGCCATGGCACGATGCGGCCCTTGTAGGAAAATCGTTTCGACCCCCGCGCGCCCTCAGTCGAGCGGCGCCTCGACGAAGCGGCGGATCATCTCCAGCAGCAGCTCCTGCCCCGCCGGCCCGCGCATGGTCCGCGCCACGGCGATCAGGCGGTCGAACGGCTCGGCGTGGTTCGCATAGGCCAGCGTCCAGCCGCCGAAGCGGCGCTCGCCGCAGGGCTCGGTCCGGGCGGTGCGGATCTCGGCATGGCGGGGATCACGCTCGATGCTCGCGCGGATCGCCGCGACGGCCTCGGCCGGTCCTTCGAGGTATTGGGCGAAATGGCTGCCGGTGAAGATCAGGGCGCCGGTCACCTCCAATGCCGCGTTGCGGCGACGGGAAACCTCAACGAGGGGACCAAGCTCTTTGACGTAATCGGTCATGAGGCTCCGACTGGTGTAGAGCCAGCATTCGAAGGGCACGTGATTCTCCGTAGTTTCCTCCCTCTGGCCACAGCCGGGGCCAGGGTCAAGCCGGCGGAACGGGCCGTGCGGCGGGTCGGACGAGCCGAGGCGGTTGTGCACCGGTTCTTGGCCGTTGTGGCTGGCCTCGGCCGAAAATCCCGTTAGCGTCGCGCCTCGACGGACGGGGAGAACTACGCATGACCGCAGCGGCGACCGAGCAGCACCGCAGCCTCATTGGCTCGGTGAAGCCCTACCTGGAGAAGGAATCGCTCGCGGCCTTCTTTCTCGGGGTCTCCTCGGGCTTTCCCTATGCGATGATCGGCGCCACGCTGACCACGCGGCTGGCGCAGGACGGGATCGACAAGAAGACGGTCACGGCCTTCACGCTCGCCTTCCTGGTCTACAATCTCAAGGTGTTCTGGGCCTGGATCGTCGACGGTGTCCACCTCCCGGTGGTCGGCCGGCTGGGTCAGCGCGTGTCGTGGATGCTGGTGGCGGGCTTCGCGGTAATCGCCGCGGTGATCAACCTGGCCCTCGTCGATCCGGCCGCGGACATCGGCGCCACCGTGGTGGCCGCCGTGCTGGTCGGCGTGGCCGGCGCGACCTTCGACATCGTGATCGACGCCTACCGGATCGAGACGCTCAAGCCCTATCAGCTCGGGACCGGCTCGGGCATGTCGCAATACGGCTGGCGGATCGGCTCGGCCGGGGCGGGAGCCCTCGCGCTGGTCGTAGCCGCGCGGATGGGCTGGAGCGCCGCCTATGCCGCCTGCGCGGCCTTCGCCCTGCCGGCCATGCTGACTGCGGTCTTCCTGGGCGAGCCCGCCCGTCACCGCGAGCCCAAGGGTCGCAAGGGGCTGGTCGAAGTCTGGACCTCGATCGCCGGGCCGTTCGCAGAGTTCTTCAAGCGCAGCGGCGCGCTGCTCGTGCTGCTGTTCATCCTGGTCCACAAGATCGGCGACACCCTGGCGAACCTGACCTTCCGCCTGCTGTTCGACGACCTCGGCTTCACCAACGACGAGATCGCGATCTGGGACGTCGGCGTGGGGTTCTGGGCATACCTGATCGGAATCTTCATCGGCGGCGTCGCCTATGCCCGGCTGGGCCTGAAGCGTTCGGTCCTGGTGGCGCTGGTGCTGATGGCCGTATCGAACCTCAGCTTCGCGGCGCTGGCGGCGGCAGGCCATTCGAACCTCGGCATGGCCGGGGCGATCGGTTTCGAGAACATCGCCAGCGGCTTCGGCGGCGTGGTGGTCGTCGCCTATTTCTCGGCGCTGTGCGACCTGCGCTTCACCGCCGCGCAATATGCGCTGATCTCCGCCAGCGCGAGCGTGGTCGGCCGCTTCCTGACCGGCACGACCGCGGGCGGGCTGATCGAGGCGATGGGCTACGTCAACTTCTACCTGCTGACGACCGTGCTGGCCCTGCCGGGCATCGCGCTGTTCTGGTGGATGGCGCGCAGCGGTCTCGTGGATGCGGCGATGGGCACGGCGGGAGAGGAGCCAAGTCCTGCCGAGGTATTCGACTGATCAGTCGGGAACTTCGCGGTTGAGCCGCAATACCTCGCCCGCGAGGTAGAGCGAGCCGGCGATCAGCACGTCCCCCTGCGGTGGCAGGGCGCGAAGAGCGGCCGGGACATCGGCGAAACTCCGCACCGGCAGGTCGCTATATGCCGCGAAGGCTTCGGGCGGATGGGCGTCGTGGCCGGGCGCAGGGACGACCGCGAGGCTGGCCAGCTTGCCACGCAGGGGCGCGACGATCGCGCCCGGGTCCTTGTTGGCGAGCATGCCGATCACGAGGTGGAACGGCTCGGCCCCGGCGAAGAACCGCGCGATCGCCACCCCGGCGTCCGGGTTGTGACCGCCGTCGAGCCAGACCTGGCGGCCGGGCGCCAGCGCGGTCAGCGGTCCTGGCCCGAGCAATTGCAGCCGGGCGGGCCAGTGGGCTGAGCGGATGCCCTCCGCCATCGCCTCGGGCGAGACTTTCACCGCGTCCTGGTGCCGCAGCATGGCGACGGCAAGCGCGGCATTGTCGGCCTGGTGCGCGCCGGCGAGATCGGGGAGGGGCAGCGTCAGTTCGCCGTGAGCGTCGTGATAGCGGATGGCGCCGTCGGTTTCGGCGAACCAGTCGAGCCCGCGGATCGCGGTCCGCGCGCCGGCCTGCATCGCCACCTCCAGCACGGTCTCGGTCACCTCCGAAGGATAGGCCTGGGTCACCAGGGGCGATCCCAGGCGGGCGATCGACGCCTTCTCGAATGCGATCCGGCTCAGCGGCTCTTGCGGCACGCCTGGCTCGGGGCGGAGCAGGAAGGCCTCATGGTCGATGCCGAGCGTCGCGATGCCGCAGGCGGCAGGACGGTCCAGCACGTTGGTCGCGTCGAAGCGGCCGCCCAGGCCGACCTCGATCACGCAGACATCGGCGGAATGCCCGGCGAAGGCCAGGAAGGTGGCGGCGGTGGTGACCTCGAAGAAGCTCGGCGCGAGGTCTTCGGAGGCGTCGAGCACCCGTTCCAGCACGGCGGCCAGCTGGGCGTCGGAGATCAGGTCTCCCGCCAGGCGGATACGCTCGTTGTAGCGCACAAGGTGCGGCTTGGTCGCGGCGTGGACCGTCAGGCCCTGTGCTTCCAGCATCGCGCGCAGGTAGGCGCAGGTCGAGCCTTTGCCGTTGGTCCCGGCGACGTGGAACGGGGGCGGGATGCGGAGCTGCGGATCGCCCAGCCGGCCCAGGATCGCGCGGATCGTCTCGAGCCCGAAGCGCCCCTGCGGCAGGGTCAGCGCGGCGAGCCGGTCGAGCTGGGCCTGGACCGCGGGATCGTCCGAGGTGGCGAAATCGCGCACTTACGCGATGGCGCGCGCCGAATGCACTGCCTCGGCCAGCGCGGCAGTGGCCTCGCGAACGTGCTCGGGCGCGTTCTCGCCGTGCTCGGCAACCAGGTCCACCAGCGCGGAGCCGACCACCACGCCGTCCGCGACCTTGGCGATGGCGCTGGCCTGTTCCGGCGTACGGACCCCGAAGCCGACCGCGACGGGTAGGTCGGTGGCGTGCTTGAGCCGCGCCACGGCGTCCTCGATCGAGCCGAGCGCGGCCTGCTGCTGGCCGGTAATCCCGGCGACCGAGACGTAGTAGAGGAAGCCCGAGGAACCTTCGAGCACGGCGGGCAGCCGCGCGCTGTCGGTGGTCGGCGTGGCGAGGCGGATCGGCGAAATGCCGGCTTGGCGCAAGGCCGGGCCGAGCGCCTGGTCTTCCTCGGGCGGAATGTCGACGCAGATCACCCCGTCGACCCCGGCGGCGGCGGCCTCGGTGGCGAACCAGTCGGGCCCGCGGCGGATCATCGGGTTGGCATAGCCCATCAGTACCAGCGGCACTTGCGGATGCCGGGCGCGGAAGCCTGCGGCAATCCGCATGACGTCGGCGGTCTTGGTGCCGGCCGCAAAGGAGCGCAGGTTGGCCTTCTGGATGGCCGGGCCATCGGCCATCGGATCGGTGAAGGGCATGCCGAGCTCGACCACGTCGGCCCCGCCCGCGACCAGCGCGTCGAGGATCGCCGGCGTGGCGGCCGGAGAGGGATCGCCGCAAGTGACGAAGGTGACGAGGGCGGGGCGGCCTTTGGCGAAGGCGGCGGAGAGGCGGTTGCTCACAGCGAGACTCCCAGCGCATCGGCCACGGTGAAGATATCCTTGTCGCCGCGGCCAGAGACGTTGACCAGGACGATCTGGTCGGGGCCGTAGTCCTTGGCGATCTTGGGCAGGGCGGCCAGTGCGTGGGCGCTTTCCAGCGCCGGGATGATGCCTTCGAGCTTGCAGCACAGCTGGAACGCTTCGAGCGCCTCGTCGTCGGTGATCGGCAGGTACTTCACCCGGCCGCGTTCGTGCAGCCACGAGTGCTCCGGTCCGATGCCGGGGTAATCGAGGCCCGCGCTGATCGAGTGGGCCTCGGTGATTTGGCCGTCCTCGTCCTGCAGCAGGTAGGTCTTGTTGCCGTGGAGCACGCCGGGTGCGCCACCGGTGAGGCTGGCGGCGTGCTGGCCGCTCTCGATCCCGTGGCCTGCGGCCTCGACCCCGATCATCGCCACTTCGGCGTCGTCGAGGAAGGGGTGGAACAGGCCGATCGCGTTGGAGCCGCCGCCGACCGCGGCG
>JBQCGM010000071.1:0-11189 GCA_051955585.1 Novosphingobium sp. | reverse complement strand
CGGCGTCCCCAGTCGACGTCGCACCGGCTGAAGCGAGGGAACGAGCTCGGAGTGTACTCCGAGGGGACAGGACCGGCCACAGCGAGCCCCGCCACCTGATCCCGCCTTGCAAGTCATCTTTGGGCCGAGCCGGCGGGTTGCACATGAACCCCACCGGCCGTTCGCGGCGACAAAACCGTGCAAATCGCCCGGGCCTAGCAAACCCAGGCACCCGCGCCGGCCGTACCCCGCCTGCGTGATTCTTCCCTGGCGTTATCCCGCGCTCGCCGGCGGGCGAGCTTCCGTGCCTAGGCTTCAGAGTAGAAATATCTCACGCGAAGCCGCGAAGGCGTAAAGAGATTCCGCTACGCCCCAGGCGCCGTGATTTCATCGCAAGGCTGGAAGCGAAGAGCGGCTTCGCCGCAACCGTAACTTCTTTTGCGTCTTCGCGGCTTCGCGTGAGCCGGTTGCCTTTTTCTTCTTCGCCTGACCTCACCCTGCGGCCGGCGGCTCCGGCCGGGTCCATAGCCACCACAGGCACACCGCCGCGACCAGCGGCGGCGCCAGCTTCCACGGCCAGGGGGAAAAGGCCAGGCCGAGCCCGATGCTCAATGCGAAGGCGATCGTCGCGCCGATCTTGCCCTTGCGGCTGATCGCACGGTGCTCGCGCCATGAGCGGATCGCCTTGCCGAAGCGCGGGTGATGCAGCAGCCACTGCTCGGCGCCGGGATGGCTGCGGCCGAAGGCGAAGGCAGCCAGAATCAGGAACGGGACCGTCGGCAGCAGCGGCAGGAACATGCCGAGCACGCCCAGCGCGAGCGAAGCGATGCCCAGGGCGTAGTAGAGCGTCCGCTTCACGGCAGGCGAGGGCGGAGCATGCCGGAACCTGCCCCGCCCAGACCGGATCAGCCGATGATCGACTTGATCTCGAGATATTCGGCGAAGCCGTGCTCGCCCCACTCGCGGCCGTTGCCCGAGCGCTTGTAGCCGCCGAACGGGGCGTTGAAGTCGAACCCGCCGTTGACCCAGATCGCGCCGGTGCGGAGGCGCCGGGCGACATTGCGCGCGGCCTCCGCGTCCTCGCCCGAGACGTAGCCGCCCAGGCCGAACTGGCTGTCGTTGGCGATGCGGACCGCGTCGTCGATGTCGTCGTAGGGGATCACCACCAGGACCGGGCCGAAGATCTCCTCGCGGGCGATGACCATGTCGTTGGTGCCGACGAAGACGGTCGGCTTGACGTACCAGCCCTTGTCCAGCCCCTCGGGACGGCCGAGGCCGCCGGCGATCAGCTTGGCGCCTTCGTCCAGGCCCTTCTGGATGTAGTCCTGGATGATGTTGTACTGCGCCTTGGAGACGACCGGGCCCATCGCGAAGTTGCCCTGGGGATCGCCCACGGTGACGCCCTCCGCGGCCTCGGTCGCGGCCTTGACCGCTTCCTCCAGCCGGCCGTCGGGCACCAGCAGGCGCGAGCCGGCCGAGCAGGTTTGGCCCGAATTGCCCATCATGCCGGCGGTCGCCGCGGCGACGTTGGCAGGCAGGCTGTCGTCGTCGAGCACGATCCAGGCCGACTTGCCGCCCAGCTCCAGCCCGACGCGCTTGACCGTCTCGGCGGCGTCCTTCTGGATCTGGACGCCGACCGGCTCGGATCCGGTGAACGAGATCATGTCGACGTCCTGATGAGTCGACAGCGCCGTGCCGATCACCGAGCCCTGGCCCTGGATCCTGTTGAACACGCCCGCCGGGGTGCCGGCGTCGTGGAGGATCTCGGCCAGGATCTGCGCCGAGAACGGCGCCAGTTGCGGCGGCTTCAGGATCATCGTGCAGCCGGTGGCCAGCGCCGGCGCGATCTTCACGCAGGTCTGGTTCATCGGCCAGTTCCACGGGGTGATCAGGCCGCAGACGCCGATCGGCTCCTTGCGGATCAGGGTCGGGCCGTGCTGTTCCTCGAACTTGAAGGTCTTGAGCACCTCGAGCGCCTGCTGGAAGTGGCCCTTGCCGAGCAGGGTGTGGAAGCCCGTGCCCAGCGAGATCGGCGCGCCCATTTCCTCGGTCACGGCCTCGCCCAGCTCGCGCTCGCGGCGCAGGTATTCGGCGATGATCGCCTCGAGCAGGTCGATGCGCTCCTTGACCGAGCTCTCCCCCCAGGTGGCGAAGGCGCGGCGCGCGGCGGCGACGGCGAGGTCGACGTCGGCGGGGCTGCCCAGCGAGATCGTGCCGGAGACTTCCTCGGTCGCCGGGTTGATGACCTCGGCGGTCTTGGGGGCGATCGGATCGACCCACTGGCCGTCGATGTAGAACTTCAGGTAATTGCGCATGACCGTCTCCCAATGCCGACTATCTCGTCATTGCGAGGAGCGGAGCGACTAAGCAATCCAGGGCGGGGCGCGCCGGGCCCTGGATCGCCACGGGGCTTCGCCCCTCGCGATGACGAAGGGCGTGTCGTGTTTACTGCGTACCTTCGGCGTACCAGGTCTTGAACTCGGCGTATTGCGGCTTGTCGGTCGCATTGGCCTTGGGCTCGATCGGCACGTGGATCACGGTCACGCCGCCGCGGGCATAGGCCGCTTCGATCGCCGGGGCCAGCTCGTCGGCGCGCTGGACGAAGACGCCCGCAGCGCCGAAGCCTTCGGCGATCTTGTCGAAACGCACCTTGTTGGACCAGTGGACGCCCGGCTCGGTGGTGCCTTCGCCGAAGAAGCCGCGGTAGACGCCGACCTCGAGGCCCCACTGGAAGTCGACACCGACGACGCAGACCAGCGGCAGGTTCTTGCGGACCGCCACTTCGAGCTCGCCGATGTGGAACAGGAACGACGAGTCCGAGGTCAGCAGCATGCCCGGGCGGCTCTGGCCGGTCTCGGCCAGGTCGGCGAGCATGGCACCGGTGGCATAGGGCAGGCCGGTGCCGATGTGGCCGTAGTTCTGGTTCCAGATCACGTCGCGCGGCTTGGCCTGGTTGTAGGTCCAGCCGAACACCACCGTGGCGCCGCCGTCGCGGATCATGATGCCGTCCTTGGGGAAGGCGCGGGTCGCTTCGGTGATGAACCGCGCGGTGTTCATCGGCACGTTGCCGGTGCCGTCGTCGCGGGTCTTCGACTCTTCATAGAGGTCGGCGATCTGCTTGGCCTCGCGCTCGATGTATTCGGCGATGCGCGGGTGGCCGGGGAGCGAGACGCCCTGCAGCGCGCGGGTCAGCTGCGGGACCACGGCGCGGACGTCGCCGACCAGCGGCACGTCGTAGGAGCGGTTCACGCCGATCGCGGTGGCGTCCTGCTGGACGTAGATCCACTTGCGGTTGGCCTCGTTATCGACCCAATGGCGCCAGCGGCCGTAGTGGCTCGGCTCGCCGAGTTCGGTCGCCAGGGCGATGACCAGGTCGCTCTCGACGACGGCGTCGATCGACACTTCGGAGAAGCCGTAAGGGAAGGTGCGGTCTTCCAGGCCGGGAATGAACGAGGTGCCGCCCGAGGTCTGGATCACCGGGCAGTTCAGCAGGTCGGCCAGTTCCTTGACCTTGGCGCCCGACTTGCTGGTGTGGACGCCGTGGCCGACCAGCAGGATCGGGTTCTTGGCCTGCTTGATCAGCTCGACCGCTTCGGCCAGCCGGTCGCCATCGGCGCCCTGGTTGGTCAGGCGGTACTTGTGCGGCGGCAGGGCGGCGGGAACGTCGAGCTCTTCCAGGATCACATGGCTCGGATATTCGATATAGGCCGGACCCGGCGTGCCCGACATCGCGACGCGCAGTGCCTCGCGGATGATCTCGTCGGTCTGGTCGGCATATTCGATCGAGGCCGAATACTTCACCGAATCCTCGATCATCGGCTCCTGGCGGACGAACTGGATGCGGCCGCGGCGCACGCGGCGCTCGGTCACGCGGGCGCGCTGGCCGCCGATGAAGATGACCGGATCGTTCTCGACCTTGGCGCACTGGATCGCGGGCATGGCGTTGGCCAGGCCCGGCCCGAGCGTGGCGATGCACAGCGCCGGCTTGCCGGTGATCCGCGCGGTCGCGGCGGCCATGTGGCCGATCGAGGCCTCGTGGTGGCCCGAGACGACGGTCCAGCCGCGCTTCTCGGCTTCCAGGAACAGGTGGACGAAGTTGGGATCGGGAATGCCGTAGAGGGTCTTGATGCCCTCGGCCTCGAACAGGTCGAGGATCCGCTTGTAGACAGGCGTGCCCTTGACGGCGGGCTTGGTCTGGTCAGCGGGCTGATCGTCGTACATGGTCGCTCCCAATGATGGCGCGCGCGGGAATGGGCGCTGCGCGGATAGGCATCCGGCGATTCCCCGGGGAACCGCAAACCCGAGGTCGAATCTAGGAAACGCGCCGCAGCGCAAGGGCGGCTCCGGGCGGCGCTGGCGTCCTGCGCCGGGCCGTGCCGAAACCGCCCCGGCGTTGTCGAGTGGAAAGAACCGCTGCCCGAACCCGGCAATCTTCTAACCCCCCCAACACCATCGTCATTGCGAGCGGCGAAGCCGCGCGGCAATCCAGGGCGCGCGCCTGAGCGCCTGCAAGGCGGTCGAAAGGCTCGCAATGACGAGGCGGATGGGCGGGGCGACCTGCTCGTCAGCCCGCGCGCACCGTCGCCACCATGTTCTTCGCGCCCGACTGCTCGGTCCATACGCTTGCGCCCTCGTCAGTCGCCTCGCCCAGCACGTTGAGCGTGGTCCCGGCAAAGGCCGGCGCCTGGCCGCGGAAGTCGAAGCCGGCGATCGGCTTGCCGAGGTTGCGTTCCGCCAGGGCCACCAGCAGCGTCGCCTGGAGCGGGCCATGGACGACCAACGCGGGATAGGCTTCCTCATCGCGGGCATAGGGCAGGTCGTAGTGGATGCGGTGGCCGTTCATGGTCAGCGCCGAATAGCGAAACAGCAGGGTGGTGTTCGGATCGACGTCGGTGCGCCAGGCCGCCGTCGGCTCGGGTCCGGATTCGGCCGGTGCGGGGATCGAGCCCGGCGCGGCAGCGTCGCGGTAGACCAGGTCCTGCTCTTCCGAGATCGCCAGGCCGTCGCTGCCGGCCAGTTCGTGCCGCACGGTCACGAAGACCAGCGTGCCGCTGCGCCCGACCTTGGTCTCGACCTTGAGGATCGTCGAGGTCTTGGTGACCTGGTCGCCCAGCTTGAGCGGCTGGAGAAACCGGACGCGCCCGCCCGCCCACATCCGGCGTGGCAGCGGGACCGGCGGCAGGAAGCCGCCCTTGGCGGGATGCCCGTCGGTGCCCAGGCCCTGCGGCGGCTGGACGTTCCAGAAATAGAGCCAGTGGTGGAGCAGCGGCAGCTCGTCACCCGCCTGGCGCGGCGCCGGATCGCCCAGCGCGGCCAGCAGTGCATTGCTGCGCGCCGGCTCGAGCACGTCGACGGCCGTCTCGCTCTTGCCGACCCAGGCGGAAAAATCGTCGCTCATATCTGCTCCTCGCTTCGTGAAATCGTCTTCGTCAGGTCCATCGCCGGACTCCTTCGTCATTGCGAGCGAAGCGAAGCAATCCAGGGCGCCAGGCACTGTTGCCCTGGATTGCCGCGGGCTTTACCCCTCGCAATGACGAGGTGCGATCTGGCGCGCTCGTCCTAACACGCTTGCCATATAATGCATTATCTTTATCGAAGGCGCGGCAGGCCCGATTTGCTGCGCCGGCGAAATCCGGTTGCAGCGAGGCGAGGTCTGGCGACCCGATGGACAAGTCAAGAGCAAGCCATGAGCAACGCCCAACCCCTTCGCGGCAAGCGCGTCATCGAGCTCGGCACGATGATCGCGGCGCCCTTCGCGACCCATATCCTGTCCCAGCTCGGCGCCGAGGTGATCAAGGTCGAGCCGCCGAGCGGCGACACCACCCGCTCGCTGATCCGTGGCGGGCCTTCGGGGACGATCGTCGCCTACAGCCACTCCAAGCAGGCGATCTGCCTCGACCTGACCACCGCGGCCGGCAAGGAGGTGTTCCTGAAGCTGGCGGCAACGGCCGACGTGGTGATCCATAACCTCGCCCCCTCGGCGGCGCGCAAGCTGGGGGTCACGGCGGAGGACTGCGCCGCGGTCAATCCGGGCCTGATCCACGTCCACGTCAAGGGCTATACCCACGGCCCCCAGGCCGACGACCTGATGACCAACCCGATCGCCGAGGCCGCGACCGGGGCGATGGACGACCACCGCATCGACGGCCGGCCGATGCGGTTCGGCCCCTCCTATCACGACCAGTTCGCCGGCACCTACGCCGTGATCCGCGTGCTCGCCGCGATGCTCGATCCCGCCTCGGACCGCCGGATCGAGATCGGGCTCTATGAGACCGGCCTGCACCTCGCGGCGCGCGACCTGGCCGGCATGCAGCTCAAGACCCAGCTGCTCGGCCGGCTCGAAAAGGAGGGCGGGGGCGAGTTCTCGATGCCCGGCTACGGCTCCTACCTGACCTCGGACGGCCGCTGGCTCTACCTGCTGATCCTGACCGACGCGCACTGGGCCAAGCTGACCAAGGCGCTCGACATGCCCGAGGACGGCAACCCGGACTATGCCAGGCTACGCGACCGCAAGAAGGCGCGCGACGTGGTCGAGGAGGCGGTCAAGGTCGCGGTCGCCCGCTATACCTTCGCCGAGGCGGAGCAGCGCCTGCGCGCCGCCGGGCTGGGTTTCAACGAGGTCATGCCGCTCGAGCGCGTGCTCGACGCACCCCAAGCCCAAGCCGAGGGCAAGCTGCGCGAGCTCGAATTCCGCGGGCTGCAGTTCCAGGTGCCGGAGTTCGCCGGCGTGCCGGGCCCGGTCGAGCCCAAGCTGCCCCCGCCCGAGATCGGCGAGCACACGGTGGAATTGCTCCACTCGCTCGGCTACGGCGAGGCGGAGGTCGCGGAGCTGCTCGCGTCGGGCGCGGCCAAGGCCTATCAGGAGGGCGACTTCGCCTGGGCGCCCGTGCGGGAGAAAGGTTGACCTTTCGCTTCGTCATTGCGAGCGAAGCGAAGCAATCCAGGGCGATAGTGCGCTTTGCCCTGGATTGCCGCGGGACCTGACGGTCCCTCGCAATGACGATGTAGAGGCAGCGGCATGACGATCCGGTTCAAGACCAAGGAAGAACAGGTCGCCGACTACCTGCGCGAAGGGATCATCGCCGGGCGTTTCCCGCGCGGCACGCGGCTCAAGCAGCAGGAGATCGCCACGCTGCTGAGCACCTCGATCACCCCGGTGCGGGAGGCGCTGAAGCTGCTCGAGGCCGAGGGCTACGTCACCGGCGACAGCTTCAAGGGCGCGGTCGTCGCGCCGTTCGACATCGAGGCCTCGAGCGAGGTGCTGGCCTTGCGGATCCTGCTCGAAACCCAGCTGGTCAAGGGCGCTGTGGAGAAGGCCAGCGCCGCCGAGATCGCCGAGCTGCGGGTGATGGCGGACCAGTTCGCCACGGCCTTTGGGCGCGGCGACAACGAGACCGCGCGCGCCGCCAACTACCGCTTCCACCACCGCATGTTCGAGCTGGCGCGGATGCCGCAGACGCTGCATTTCGTGCAGATCCTGTGGGCGCGCTATCCCTTCGACCTGATCAACCGCCTCAAGGGCCGCGTCAGCCGCGCCGCCGCCGAGCACGACGACCTGCTCGCCGCCTTCATCGCCGGAGACACCTCGGCCGCGATGCTCGCCACCCGCCAGCACATCGAGGCCGGCTGGGTCGAGCTGCGCCAGGCCGTCGCGGCGGAGTGAATCCCAAACCTCAAGTAGAGTTAAGCTGCATGAAAAAGACCCTTTTCCTCGTCATGGACATGATCAACGATCTCGTTTCCGCCGAGGGCTTCAACGCCCAGACTTACGGCGCGCAGATCGCGGAGCGGAACGTGCTGCAGGCCACTGCCAAGGCCATCGCCGCAGCCCGCGCCGCCGGGGCCCAGGTCGGCTATGTCCGCGTCGGCTTCTCGAGCGACTACCGCGAGGCGCCCGAAGCCTCGCCGGTCTTCTCGGGCGCGCGGAAGAACGGGATCTTCCAGCTCGGCACCTGGGGCACCGAGGTTCACGCCGCCCTCGCGCCCGAGCCGCAGGACTTCGACATCGTGAAGCACCGCGTCAGCCCGTTCTACGGCACCGCACTCGAACCGATCCTGCGCGCGAACGGAATCGAGCGCGTCGTGCTCTCGGGCGTGTCGACCAACGGCGTCGTCCACTCCGGCGCCCGCGAGGCGCATGACCGCGACTACGAGGTCGTGATCCTCGAAGACTGCTGCGCCGGCGTTAGCGCCGACGAGCACGCCCACGCCCTGGCCTGCATGGGCCGCTTCGGGCGGATCGCGACGAGCAGCGAGTTCGACTGGAATGGCTGACCGTCCGGATTTGGCGAGGCGGCATCAGAGGTGAGGCGTCTCGCCAACAGGCTAAGTTATTGAAAGAAAGTACTTCGTTACTCTGTCCCACCAAGGGTGAAGGGCATCGTCGGGACTTGCCCTCTGATTGCGTATTCTTGCACTTCAAACGCCCAACTTTGCCCTCCGATTGTCGCCCCCTAGTCCCCACCTAGTCTCCCACCCCTCCGCCCGCTCCCCCTCACTCTCCCGGCCGTCGCGTCCCGGCGATGTCGCCGTCGCCTTCGCTTGACCGCCCAAGATAATGCATTATGCATCGCGGCAACGAATCTGGACCTAAGGAACCGATCATGAGCAACGAGAGCACCGAGAAGGACATCGGCCACGCCGCCGCCGAAGGAAAGATCACGCCCGAGGCAATCAAGGCCGCCGAGAACATGATCGGCATGCACCTGCGCCCCGAAGGCCCCTATCTGCAGGACGCCACCGAGGACACGATCCGCAACTTCTGCAACGGCATCGGCGACCTGAACCCGCTGTACCGCGATCTCGAAGCCGGTCGCCTGACGCGCCATGGCTCGATGCTCGCCCACCCGAACTTCCCGATGGCCTTCGGCTGGGTCGGCCGCACCCGCTGGGGCCTGCCGGGCGTCCACGGCTTCTACGCCGGCAACGACTGGGAAATCTTCCGCCAGATCCGCCCCGGTGACCGCATCAGCGCGGTCGAGCGCGTGGTCGGTGTCGACGTCAAGGAAAGCCAGTTCTCGGGCACCCTGGTGCTCCAGTACGTCGAGGCGAGCTACTTCAACCAGCGCGGCGAACTGGTTTCGCGGGCGCTCGGCACCTGCACCCGCCACGAGCGCAAGGCCGCCCGTGAAGCCGGCAAGTACGCCGACATCAAGACCCACGAATACACCGCCGAGGAATTCGAGCACATCGACCAGGCGATCCTGGACGAAGAGAAGAACATCCGCGGCGGCAACGTCCGCTATTGGGAAGAGGTCAACGAGGGCGACGTCCTGCCCGAGATCGTCCGCGGTCCGCTCTCCCTGATGGACACGATGGGCTTCCTGGTCGGCTGCGGCCGCGGCCACACCCACGGCGTGATCTTCAAGAACGCGGTCAAGCACCCCGGCCACTTCTTCCGCAACCCGGAAGCCGGCGGCGGCATCGAGTACACCGGCATCGGCCACCACCGCGAATCGACCGCCAAGGAAGTGGGCGTCCCCGGGGTCTACGACTACGGCCCGCAGCGTTCGGCCTGGATGGCCAGCCTCGTCACCAACTGGATGGGCGATGCCGGCTTCCTCAAGCGCATCAAGACCCGCATGAGCCGCTTCAACACCATGGGCGACTGCACCTGGGCGCGCGGCACCGTGACGCGCAAGTACGTCAAGGACGGCTATGCCCTGGTCGACATCGAGATCAAGGGCGAGAACCAGCGCGGCGAACTGACCACGCCGGGCCTGGCCACGGTGATCCTGCCCTCGCTCGATCCCAACACCAAGGTGTTCGTCGACGGTTCGGGGCTGGACCTCGAACTGCCGGTGGTTCGCTGAGCTGAATGAAGCCGCCCCCTCGGGGGAAGGCGGCAGCCCGGAAGGGCTGACGGAGGGGGTGCGGACAGGCGCAGACGCCGCCTATGCCGCGCCCCACCACTGCCCTTCGGGTGGTCCCCCTCCCCGGTGGGGAGGATTTGGAAGAACGATGACGCAAGCATCCGCCCCCCTCTCAGGCCTCCGCATCGTCGTCCGCGCGTCGGGCGCGGCGGCGGCCTATGCGGCGCGGCTGCTCTCCACGATGGGCGCCGAGGCGATCCTGCTCGAGCCCGCCACCGGCTCCCCACTGCGTGCCGAGCCGCCGTTCCTGCCCGGCAGCCAGGTCTCGGCGCTGTTCGCCTATCTCGCCGCGGGCCTGCGCAGCGCCATCGCCGAGGATGAGGCGGCCATCGCCGCGCACCTCGCCGAAGCGGACATGTTCATCGACGATACCCCGCTGGCCGATCGCGCCGCGCTGGGCCTCGACGAAGCGCAGGTCGCCGCGCGCCATCCGCAGCTCATCCACGTCTCGGTCCTGCCCTTCGGCGCCTATGGCCTCAAGGCGCACTGGAAGGGCGCGGACATCACCGTGTTGCATGCCTCGGGCGAGGGCTACCTGCTGCCCAACGGCCTGACCAACGAGCTCTTCCCCGACCGCCCCCCGGTCAAGGTCTACGGCCACTTCGCCGAGCTGCAGGGCGGCATCGCCGCCGCGCTCGGCGCGCTTTCCGCGCTGTGGGTGCGCGAAGAGGTCGGCGGCCAGTTCGTCGACGTGGCCAGCCAGGATGCGGCGCTGGCGGTCGGGGCCTTCGCGATCCAGCGGCTCGGCGACGGCTCGGTCGAGCACCGGGTCGAGCGTTCGTTCCGCTACGGCGGGGTGATCCCCTGCGCCGACGGCTATGTCGAGCTGCTGACCCTGGAGCAGCGCCAGTGGCACGGGCTGGTCGAACTGCTCGGCAAGCCCGATTGGTCGCAGGACCCCGCGCTGGAGGATTCGCTGGAGCGGAGCCGCCAGGGCCCGATGATCAACCGCCACATCCGCGAATGGGCGGCGGTCCGGAACGTCGAGGACATCGTTCGCGAAGGCCAGAAGCTGTCGGTCCCGCTGGCCAAGTATTACACCCCGGCCGAAGTCGTCCGCGATCCCCACGAGAAGGTCCGCGGCCTGTTCCAGCCGGCCGAGACCGGCGCCGGCGTATTCGACCTGCTGGTCTCGCCGCTCCAGTTCGACGGCGCGCCGCTGGCGCTACGCAGCGGTCCGCCGGCTTTGGGCGAGTATGGGAAGGTGGCGGTATGATGGCGTTTGCTCGACAAAGCCCCTCCCCTGCAAGGGGAGGTGGCAGCGGCGCAGCCGCGGGCCGCGGGGGGTCCCCCCCCGCGGGGTCAACCCCCCCCCCCCCCCCCGCCGCCGCCCCAACC
>JBQCGM010000070.1:0-20923 GCA_051955585.1 Novosphingobium sp. | reverse complement strand
CGCGCGATCGACGGCGCGGGCTACCGCGAGGTCAAGACCCCGCAGATCATGGACGCGCGCCAGTGGGAGCAGTCCGGCCACTGGGGCAAGTACCGCGAGAACATGTTCGTCATCCCCGACGAGGTGCCGAACGTCGAGGATGACGGTCCGGTGATCAGCGGCGAGGCCGACTGGATGGCGCTCAAGCCGATGAACTGCCCGGCGCACATCCTGATCTTCAAGCAGGGCATCAAGTCCTACCGCGACCTGCCGCTGCGCCTGGTCGAGAACGGCTGCTGCCACCGCAACGAGCCGCACGGCGCGCTCCACGGCCTGATGCGGGTGCGCCAGTTCACCCAGGACGACGGCCACCTGTTCTGCCGCGAGGACCAGATCGTCGGCGAAGTGCGCGATTTCTGCGCCCTGGCCGACCGCGTCTACAAGGACTTCGGCTTCACCTATGCGATCAAGCTGGCGCTGCGCCCGGACAACCGCATCGGCACCGACGAGCAGTGGGACGTCGCCGAGGCCGAGCTGCGCGACGCGGTCGTCGCGGCAGGGCTCGCCACCGAGGAATACGGCTGGGAGGAAATGCCCGGCGAAGGCGCCTTCTACGCCCCCAAGCTGGAATGGCACTTGACCGACGCGATCGGGCGGACCTGGCAGGTCGGCACGATCCAGTCCGACCGGATGCTGCCCGAGCGGCTCGACGCCAGCTACATCGGCGAGGACGGCGAGAAGCATCGTCCGGTCATGCTCCACCGCGCGATCTTCGGTTCCTACGAGCGCTTCATCGGCATCCTGATCGAGCACTTCGCCGGCAAGCTGCCGGTCTGGCTCGCCCCGGTCCAGGCCGTGGTGGCGACGATCGTGTCCGACGCCGACGACTATGCGAGCGAAGTCGCCGCGAAGCTCAAGGCCGCGGGCATTCGCGTCGAGACCGACCTGCGCAACGAGAAGATCAACTATAAGGTCCGCGAGCACTCGGTGGCCAAGGTTCCGCACCTGCTGGTCGTCGGCAAGCGCGAGGCCGAGGAAGGCACCGTCGCGATCCGCACCCTGGGCGAGGAGCGGCAGAAGTTCGTCAGCCTCGACGAGGCGATCGCGCTGCTCAAGGCCGAGGCGACCCCGCCCGACTTGCGGAATTGAAGGATCGACGATGAAGGCTTGCGGCGCACTGCTCGGACTGTTCCTGCTGACCGCATGCGGGAGCAGCTCGCCGGGGGGTGAAGCGCAATCGGAAGCGATCGCGGTCGGGCCCGACTGGGGCGCCGATGCTTGCAAGACGCTGAGCGCCGAAGCCGCGGGCAAGGCCGCCGGCGTCGCAGTCGCCACCGCCTCGGCCGGCGCGACTACCAAGGTCGGCGAGAACTCGGTTTCGACCTGCAGCTATAGCGCCAGCGACGGCACGCTGTTCACCGTCGCGCTGCGCTATGCGCCCGAGGGCACCGCCGCCGAATCGATCGCCGGCCTGAAGAGCCAGCCCGACATGACCGGACCGATCGAGGAGGTCGCCGGCGCCAAGGGCAAGGCCTTCTGGGCGCCGAGGCTCAAGACGCTGACCTACCTGCCCGACGACCGCCGGATGATCTCGGTCACCTCGCCGGGCGCGAAGCCGAACGGCAAGAGCGATCCCGACGATGTCCTGAAACAGCGCGCCCTGGCCCTGGCCGAACGCGCGGCGGGCTGACTTAGCGCAAGAAACCCGCGGCGATCAGCGCCAGGCCGCAGCCATAGACAACCGCCAGCCGCAGCGCCTCGAGCGATGCGGCGCGCAGCGGTTGAGCAAGGGCGATAGCGCGGGCCATGGCGCGATTGTGCGCTTGGTCGGTTAGCGAAGGGTTAAATCCCTCATTCGCGCGAAACCTCTTGCGCCGCGGATTAGAGCGAAGGCATCTGCTGGCTGGCGCAGTGGAACGAGCCGCCACCGGCCAGGACCGCGTCGGCCAGGATTCCCACCACCTCGCGGTCGGGAAACAGCTCGGCGATCGCCGCCACGCCATCCTCGTCGTGCGCCGTGCCGTAGGTCGGCACCACCACCAGATTCGAGGTCACCGCGAAGTTCATGTAGCTCGCCGGCTCGACCCGGCCGTCCGTCTCGACCCGCCCGGGCGAGGGCACCTCGCGCACCTCGACGCCGAAGTCCTCGGCGCGGGCCCTGGCGTCGGCGTAGATCTCGGCGTTGGGATCGTCGGTGCCGGTGGCACGCGGCAGGGCCAGCACGTTCGGCGCCACGAAGCGGGCCAGGTTGTCGACATGGCCGTCGGTGTGATCGTGGATCAGGCCCTCGCCCAGCCACAGCACCCGGTCGAAGCACAGGTCGCGCTCGAGCCGCCATTCGATGTCCTGCTGGCTGAGGTCGGGGTTGCGGTTGAAGTTCAGCAGGCACTGCTCGGTGGTGACCACCAGCCCGGTCCCGTCGGTGTCGAGCGCCCCGCCCTCCAGGATCCAGTCGGCCGTGGTCACGGTCAGCTTGGCGTCGTGGGCCAGTTCGGCGCCGATCGTCTGGTCGCCCTCCATCAGGTACTTGCCGCCCCAGCCGTTGAAGCCGAAGCGCCGGGCGATGCGGTGCGCGCCGTCGGTCATCACCAGCGGCCCGGTATCGCGCAGCCACACGTCGCCATAGACGCGGCGCTCCAGCTTCACCTTGCCGCTGACGAGGCTGCGCGCCCGCGCCTCGTTGGCTTCGTCGCGGACGATCAGGCGCACTTCCTGGCCGCTTTCGGCCACGGCATTGGCGAAGGCGGCGATCTGCTCCTGCGCGGCGCCGAGGAAGCCCGGCCACTCCTCGGCGGCGTGGGGGAAGCCGATCCACAGCCAGTCCTGCGGGTGCCATTCGGGGGGGAAGCGGAAGGTCATGACACCGGCTCTAGCCGAGCCGAACGCTTGCGGGAAGCGGCGCGAACGGCCATTCCTGCCGCCCATGAGCGTCGCCAACTGGACCTCCGCCATCGACCGGGCTCATGCCCACGCGCCGTTCCTCAGCCGCGCGCTGGAGCGCCTGCCCGAACTGACCGCGCTGCTGGCCGACGGCCGCGGCGAGGACGCGCTCGCCTGGGCCAGGGCCGCGGGCGAGGGCGCTCCGACCATCCCCGTCGCCCTGCGCCGCGAGCGCCATGCCTTGGCCTTGGCCCTGGCGATCGGCGACCTCGCCGGCGTCTTTCCACTCACCCGCGTCACCGACGAGCTGACCGCGCTGGCCGACCGCGCGCTCGACGCCGCGATCGCCGAGGCGATCCGCGCCCGCGTGCCCGATGCCGAGCCTGCCGGGTTCATCGCCCTGGCACTTGGCAAGCACGGCGCGGGCGAACTCAACTACTCCTCCGACATCGACCCGATCCTGCTCTACGACCCGGCCACCCTGCCCCGCCGGACGCGCGACGAGCCGGGCGAGGCGGCGGCGCGGATCGCCCGGCGGGTGGTCGAGACGCTCGCCCACCCGACCGACGAGGGCTACGTCTTCCGCGTCGACTTGCGGCTGCGCCCCGCCGCGGAAGTCAGCCCGCCGGCGATCTCGGTCGATGCCGCGCTGTCGCACTACGAATCGAGCGCGCTGGCCTGGGAGCGCGCCGCCTTCATCCGCGCCCGGGCCTGTGCCGGGGACGTCGCGGGAGGCGAGGCCTTCCTCGCCGCGATCCGCGCCTTCGTCTGGCGCAAGAGCCTCGATTTCGGCGCCATCGCCGAGATCGGCCGCCTGACCGCGCAGATTCGCTCGACCACCAAGGGGGCCTGGCTGGTCGGCCCCGGCTTCGATCTCAAGAAGGGTCGCGGCGGCATCCGCGAGATCGAATTCTACGCCCAGACCCACCAGCTGATCCACGGCGGCCGCAACCCCGCGCTGCGCCTGCGCGGCACCCGCGCCAGCCTGGATGCGTTGGCCGAGGCCGGGATCATCCCGGCCGAAGACGCCGTGCTGCTCGGCGATTCGTATGACCGGCTGCGCACGCTCGAGCACCGGCTGCAGATGGTCTCCGACCAGCAGACCCACAAGCTGCCCGCCGACTGGGCCGCGATCGATTCGGTCGCCGCACTCGACGGGATCGATGGGCACGAGGCGCTGCTGGCCGAAATCACTGCGATCACGCAAGCCGTGGGCGAGCGCTACGATGCGCTGATCGCGGCCAATTCGGCCGAGGCCGCGCCGGCCCTGCCGATATCGAGCGAAAGCCTGATCGAGGACCTGGACCGGCTGGGCTTCGCCGACACCGCAGCCCTGGCCGAGCGCATCGACGGGTGGCGTTCGGGCAAGCTGCGCGCCCTGCGCAGCGATGCCGCCCGCGCCGCCTTCGACGCGATCCAGCCCGCCCTGCTCGCCGCGCTGGCCGGCGCGCCCGAACCCGAGCGCGCGCTCCTGCGCTGGGAGCAATTGCTCGCCGGGCTGCCCTCGGCGGTGAACCTGTTCCGCCTGCTCGAAGCGCGACCCGCGCTGATCGACCTGCTCGCCCGCATCCTCAGCCTGGCCGAGCCGCTTGCCGATGCCCTCGCCCGGCGCGCCGACCTGCTCGACCCACTGATCGACGCCTCGGCCTTCGAGGTGCCCGGCCCGGTCGCCGAGCTAGCCGCGCTGATGGCCGACGGCGACGGCGAAGACTACCAGCAGCTGCTCGACCGCGTCCGCCGCGTCGTCGGCGACCTGCGCTTCACCCTGGGCGTCCAGCTGATCGAGGCGGCGACCGATCCGCTGGACGTATCCGAGGCGCTGTGCCGGGTCGCCGAGGCGGCGATCGAAGTGCTGGCGGGCGCGACCATCGCCGAGTTCGAGAAGGCTCACGGCCGCATCCCGGGCAGCGAACTGGTCGTGCTCGGGCTCGGGCGGCTCGGCGGCGGGGCGCTGACCCATGCCTCGGACCTCGACCTGATCTACCTGTTCAGCGGGGCCAAGGATTTTGAGGGAGGGGGCGAATCCGACGGGCCGCGGCCGCTGGGCGCCGCGCTCTACTTCAACCGCCTGGCCCAGCGGGTCAGTGCCTCGCTCTCTGTGCCGACCGCCGAGGGCGCGCTCTACGAGGTCGATACCCGGCTGCGCCCCTCGGGCACCCAGGGGCCGATCGCGGTCAGCTTCGACGCCTTCCGCCGCTACCAGCTCGAGCAGGCCTGGACCTGGGAGCACATGGCGCTGACCCGGGCGCGGCCGCTGTTCGGCTCCGCCGAGGCGCGCGAAAAGCTGCAGGGCATCGTTCGCGAAGCCCTGACCCGCCCGCGCGATCCCGCCAAGCTGCGCACCGACGTGCTGGAGATGCGCGGCGAAATGGCCCGGCACAAGCCGAGAAAAGGCCCGCTCGACGCCAAGCTTTCGCGCGGGGGGCTCGTCGACCTCGAATTCCTCACCCACTATCAGCAGCTTCGCCACGGGCAGGGCCTGCATCCGGGCCTGGAAGTGGCGATCGCCGCGCTGGTCGAGGCCGGACTGCTGCCGGCCGCCCTGGTCGGCGCGCGGGAAACCCTGGCTAGGCTGCTCGTCGCGGGGCGGCTGCTGGCGCCCGACACCCAGGTCCCGCCGGCGGCGGCGCAAGGGGTGCTTGCCAAGGCCTGCGGCTTCGCCGATTGGCCGGCCCTGTTGCAAGGCTTCGCCGCGGCGCGGCGCGCGGTGGCGGACGCCTGGGCCGAGGTGTTCGGCCAGAACCTGGAGTTGGAAGCATGAGCGACAAGCCTGGCGTCGGCGACGTCATTCCCGACATCGCACTGGAAGGCGCAAACGGTGCGGCCGTTCGGGCCTCCGACTTCAAGGGCCGCAAGCTCGTGCTGTTCTTCTATCCCAAGGACGACACGCCGGGCTGCACCACCGAGAACCTCGACTTCTCGGCCTTGGCGGGCGAGTTCGAGAAGGCGGGCACCGCCCTGCTCGGCATCAGCAAGGATCCGCCGGCCAAGCACGCCAAGTTCGCCGCCAAGCATGGCCTGACCGCCCCGCTCGCCAGCGATGCGGCCGAAAACGGCCTGTCCGACGCGCTGGGCATCTGGACCGAGAAGCAGAACTACGGCCGGACCTATCTGGGCATGGTCCGCACGACCTACCTGGTCGATGCCGAGGGCAGGATTGCGCGGGTCTGGGACAAGGTGAAGGTCAAGGATCACGCCGCCCAGGTGTTGGAGGCGGCGAAAGCGCTTTGAGCCGGAGCGTGGCCTCGGCGATCCGCGCCGCCCTGCTGACTGCCGAGCCCCGCAGCAAGGCAATGGCGGCGCGTGAAGTGGCGCGGGACTGGCGCTTGGGCCGCCTGGCCTTTGATTTCGACGCGGCTATGCCCGATCGTCCGGCCCGCCCGGAGCGACCCGAGCTCCTGCCGCCGGCGAAGATGCCCAAGCGCGGGCGTGGCGGGTCGCAGCGCGGGCGAATCGCCCTGTGGCACTCGCTGGCCCATATCGAATTCGTCGCGATCGACCTGGCGCTCGACATGGCCGGACGCTTCGGCGCGGAGATGGGCGCGGGCTTCGTCGGCGACTTCCTGGCAGTCGCCGCCGACGAGGCGATGCATTTCGCCCTGATCGAACGCAAGCTGAAGACGCTGGGCAGCCATTACGGCAACCTTCCCGCGCACGATGGGCTGTGGCAGGCGGCCGAGGCCACGGCGCACGATGTCGCCGCCAGGCTTTCAGTCGTGCCGCTGGTGCTCGAGGCCCGAGGCCTCGACGTGACGCCGCCGACACTGGAACGGGTCCGCGCCGCGGGCGACGAGCACGGCGCACGCATCCTCGAACGAATCCTTGACGACGAAATCCGCCACGTCCGTTTCGGCGCAACTCATTTCGCCGCATGGTGCTTGGCACGAAACGAGGAGCCCGGAGACCTGTGGATTTCCTTGGTAAAACGTTACTTTCGCGGGTCGCTGAAACCTCCGTTCAACGACTCGGCGCGGCTCGCAGCCGGTTTATCGCGCTATCGCGACCCTGCGCTTGCTTCGTAAACTTTTGCCCGGAATAAGGCCAACACACGAGACGGCGGGGGGTTCCGACCATCTCTGAAACCAGCGCGGCGCGCCTTTGCGCATGCGTAAAAAAACAGGGTCGCAGGCCCGGTCCGGTTCGCCGGGCTTGGCATTGAACAAGGTGTTTTTGAGTGGTCGCTTTGAAGTTTCTTGCCGAGATCAAGCTGGCCGCCGGCGCTATCGCCGCGGCTGCCGCGCTCCTCGGCTCCGCCCCCGCTTTCGCCAACAGCAGCGCCAATGCCGACATCGCCGCCCCGCTTCGCGCCGCCCAAACGGCCAAGCAGAGCGCTCTGGGCAACGGCGACGAGCAGTTCCGCAAGCTCTTCGCTTCGTGGCAGTCGCTGGACAAGGCGCCTGCGCTCACTGCCGTTTCGACGACGGCCGCTCCGACTCCCGGCTTCACCGCCGGCACGTCCAAGGTTTCCATTCCCTCGCGCTCCCCGCTCCAGGGCTACCGCCTGACCAGCGACTATGGCATGCGCACCCATCCGGTTCTCGGCGGCCGCCGCGCCCATAAGGGCATCGACCTCGCCAGCCCGACCGGCACCCCCGTCTACGCTCCGGCCGACGGCATGGTCGGCAAGGCCGAATGGTTCAGCTCCTACGGCCTTTACATCCAGGTCGAGCACGGCGGCGACCTGCAGACCCGCTACGGCCACCTCTCGCGGCTCAACGTCGCGGCCGGCCAGTTCGTCAAGAAGGGCGACCTGATCGGCTACGTCGGTTCGACCGGCCGTTCGACCGGCCCGCACCTGCACTACGAAGTGCGTGTCGCCGGCGAAGCGGTCAACCCGGTGCCCTATATGCAGGAAGGAGCCCCGGCTCCGAGCGGCGCGATGACCCAGCTGGCCCTGGTGGACCACGCACACGATTGATTTCGGATTTGGGGGGATGCCAATAATGGCAGCGAGGCGGCGGGGAAACCTGCCGCCTTCGACTTTTCAGGCTCTCACTCCGCCAGCAAACGCCGCGCCATCGCCCTGACGTCGTCGGCCATGTCATCGCGGTCCAGGGAGATCGCCAGGGTCGCCTCGACGAAGCCAACCTTCGACCCGCAATCGTAGCGCTTTCCGGCGAAGGTCACCGCGTGGAACGGTTGGTTGCCGATCATCCGCGCCATCGCATCTGTGAGTTGGATTTCTCCGCCGGCCCCCTTCTCTTGCCGATCGAGCACGCGCATGACCTCGGGCTGGAGGATATAGCGGCCTGAGACGATGAGGTTCGAGGGGGCGTCCTCCCGCCGGGGCTTTTCGACTAGACCCTTCACCTCGGTCAGCGCACCTTCGCGCGCGCCGGGGGTGATCACGCCATAGCTCGATACGTCTGCTTCCGGTACCTCGAGCACGCTGACGAGGTTGCCACCGACCTCTCCATAGGCCTCGACCATCTGCTTCATGCAACCGGGGCGGCCGATCATCAGTTCGTCGGGCAGGAGCACGGCGAAGGGCTCGTCGCCGACCACCGCGCGCGCGCACCAGATCGCGTGGCCGAGCCCGAGCGGAAACTGCTGACGCACCGTCAGGAGATTACCGGGCAGGATTCGCGTGGGATCCAGAACATCGAGCGACTTGCCGCGCTCCAGCATGGTCGTCTCGAGTTCGAACGCCATGTCGAAATGCTCTTCGAGCGCGCCCTTGCCGCGGCCGGTGACGAAGATCAACTGCTCGATCCCCGCCTCGCGCGCTTCGTCCACCGCGTACTGGATCAGCGGCCGGTCGATGATCGGCAACATCTCCTTGGGAATCGCCTTGGTCGCGGGCAGAAAGCGAGTGCCGAGCCCGGCGACCGGGAAGACCGCTTTGCGGACGGGTTTGGGAACGCTCATCGGGGCGACGAATCGCAGGAGGGAATCGGCGCGTCAACCGAAGAACAGAATGGTTCGCCCAAAGATCTCACGCTTTCGCGCTTTCGGGCGAACCCTCAATTCCGCATCCTTCTCGCGCCTTGCCGAGCCCAAGTTTGCCGCTAAACGATTCGCCATGGACAAGATCATCATCGAGGGCGGCAAGCGCCTTTCCGGCACGGTTCCCATCTCCGGCGCGAAGAACGCCGCGCTGACCCTGCTGCCCTGCGCCCTGCTCACCGACGAGCCACTGACCCTACGCAACCTGCCGCGCCTGGCCGACATCGACGGCTTCCAGCACCTGATGAACCAGTTCGGCATCTCGACCACGATCGCCGGATCGCGGCCCGAGGACTTCGGCCGGGTGATGACGCTGGAGGCGACCCGGATCACCAGCTCGGTCGCTCCCTACGAACTCGTCCGCAAGATGCGCGCCTCGATCCTAGTGCTGGGCCCGATGCTGGCGCGGATGGGAGAGGCGACCGTCTCGCTGCCCGGCGGCTGCGCCATCGGCAACCGCCCGATCGACCTGCATCTCAAGGCACTCGAAGCGCTCGGCGCGCAGATCGAGCTCGCCGCCGGCTATGTGAAGGCGGTCGCGCCGGACGGCGGTCTGCCTGGCGGCCGCTATTCCTTCCCGGTGGTCTCGGTCGGCGCGACCGAGAACGCGCTGATGGCCGCGGTCCTGGCCAAGGGCAAGTCGACGCTGCACAACGCCGCGCGCGAGCCCGAAATCGTCGACCTGTGCAACCTGCTGGTCGACATGGGCGCCCAGATCGAGGGGATCGGCACCTCGGAACTGACCATCCACGGCGTTCCGCGCCTTCACGGGGCGACCTACCGCGTGATGTCGGACCGGATCGAGGCCGGCTCCTACGCCTGCGCCGCGGCAATCACCGGCGGCGAGGTCACGCTGCCGGGTGCCGTGATCGAGGAGATGGAAGCGACGGTCCAGGCCTTCCGCAGCGCCGGCCTGACGGTCGAGCCACGCACCGGCGGGCTCCACGTCGCGGCCGACGGGCCGATCAAGCCGGTCACGCTTTCGACCGCGCCCTATCCCGGCTTCGCCACCGACATGCAGGCCCAGCTGATGGCCATGCTGTGCAAGGCGAACGGCTCGTCGGTACTGACCGAAACGATCTTCGAGAACCGCTACATGCACGTTCCCGAATTGAGCCGGATGGGCGCCAACATCCAGACCGACGGTCGCACGGCGATCGTCCACGGGGTCGAAAAGCTCACCGGCGCCGAGGTCATGGCCACCGACTTGCGCGCCTCGATGAGCCTGGTCATCGCGGGTCTTGCCGCCGAAGGCCAGACCCAGGTCCACCGCCTCTACCACCTCGACCGCGGCTACGAGCGGCTCGAGGAAAAGCTGGCCCTGCTGGGCGCTCAGGTGGAACGCGTCGGCGGCGACTAACCCAAAAACCGACACTCCGTGAACCCGAACGCCTGTTTGCGCGTTGGGAGTGGGCAATCGCATCCACGGAGAGTGATCATGGGCCTACTGCAAATCGCCGCCCTCGGGGCCGTCGGCTATGTTGCCTATCGCTACATCAAGCGCGAACAAGCGCATGAGGGCCGCGCCGCCTTCGCCTCTGGCGAAACCGACGGCGCCAACTTCGCCAAGGTCCGCCACGCCGGGCCCGACGCCATGCGCAGCAATCCCCCCAAGTGGGACAAGACCGACGAAGCCAGCGACGAAAGCTTTCCGGCGAGCGATCCGCCGGCGACTTACTGAACCAGGCTAACCCGCCGCTATCCGCGCGGCCAGCCATAGCCGAAGCGCCCCGGCCAAACCCGGCGGCACTTCGGCCGTGATGCGTTCGGCGTCGATCCGCGCAACCAGGGCGTTGAGGGGAATGCCCTCCTCCGAAGCAGCATCCCGCAACAAGTTCCAGAACAGCGGTTCGAGGCTGATCGACGTCTTATGACCGGCGATCTCGACCGAGCGCTTGATCGGGGGGTGGTAGAGATCGGGCATCAGCTTGCGGTGTACGGCAGGTAGCGGGCGCGGCCTACGATTTTTTAGGGGTGGTTGGCCCTTGCCTGACCTCCTAGGTTTTCGGGAGAGGCCGCGGGGAATGGGCGGGCGAATGACTGAAGGCTATGCGTCGCTAAGTGAAAAGGAGAAGGAAACCCTTCGCCTCATCGTTCAGGGACACGACGCGAAATCGACCGCGCGCCAATTGGGCCTCTCGGTCCATACGGCGAACGAGCGCCTACGCGATGCCCGGCGAAAACTGTCCGTGTCGAGCAGCCGCGAGGCGGCGCGGATCGTTCTGGCAACTGAAGGCGCCAACCCCCAAATCTTGGGAGACAAGCCTTTGGGGGAAGCAGAGCGCCCCTCCGACATGCGATCCGGCAAGGGCCGGGCGGCGAAGTGGCGCTCTGCCTGGATAGTCGGAGGAGTCCTAATCATGTTGCCGATACTGGCCTTGCTGGCAATGAACGCACTTTCGCCAGCCGTATCGACCGCCCAGTCGGCTCAACTTCGACCGGCCGTCCAACTCGACGCAGCGACAACGTCAGAAACCACGCGTGCGGCTCGTGACTGGCTGGCCCTCGTCGATCAGGGGCGCTGGGACGAAAGCTGGAAGCAAAGCGGACTGCAATTCCGCCGCGCTAACACGAGCGCGGCCTGGGCGGCGATCTCCAAATCGGTCCGCCCTCCTCTCGGCGCGGTATTGTCCCGTGAAGTGTATAGCCAGGAAGCCGTGCCCGCCCCGCCCCACGGCTATGTGCTGATCAAATTCCTGACCCGCTTCGCCAATAAGCCTGCAGGGATCGAGACGGTAAGCCTGGAGCATGAAGGTCGGGAGTGGAAGGTGGTTGGGTACTGGATCGCCTGACGCGCCGAAACCGCAAAGGGTAATGCCATGGGCCTCGGTCGCACCCTCATCTTTTCTCTGCTTGCCTTGCTAGGTGCCGGGCCCGCCCACGCGAAACCGGAAAACGTCAACGATCTGTTTCAGGAATGGCTTGAGGCGTTCAATTCAGGCGACCAGATCGCGATCCAGTCGTTCTATGGAAAGCGCCTGGGCGATCCGGCCGCCGTGATCGCGCTGGAGGAAGCCGAAGACACCTGCGGCTTCGATGTGGTCAGAATCGAATCTCGGGCCACATCGTCCATGAATGTCCTGCTGGCCGAGAAGTGTTTCCCTGCACTGCAACGGCTGAAGATCGAAGCCGGGCCCTTGGGTGGGGTGAAGCTAAAGACTTTTCGACTGACGTCGCTCACACTTCCGCAGCCGACAGCAATCGCGGCGATCACGAAGATGGCAGATCGCCTTGCCGCGCATGACAGGTTTGCGGGTTCGCTATTGATTCTGCACGGCGGCGAGCGGTTGGCAGCGCGAAGTTGGGGCCATGTGGACGGGATCACGCCAGTGCCGATCTCGTTGGACACGCCGATGTTTCTAGCGTCCGCAGGCAAGATGTTCACGGCCGTCGCGGTGCTGCAGTTGGTGGATGCCGGAAAGATCGATCTCGCCGCGCCGCTCGGGCGTTACCTGACGGACTATCCCAATGCCGAGATGGCGAAAGTTACCATCCGTCAATTGCTCCAGCATCGCGGCGGGACCGGCGACATCGGAATCCTAGGAAGAAACGAAGGCGCCAATCGTACGCAGGTCCGGACGATCGACGATATCGTCGCACTCAACGGTCACCGACCCCCTGCCTTCCCGCCCGGCAGCAAAGCGGTCTATTCAAATTATGGTTACATCCTGCTGGGCGCGATCGTGCAACGAGTGAGTGGTCAGACCTATTACGACTACATTACGGAGAATGTCTTCAAACCTTCGGGGATGAACGATGCAGGGTATCCCACACTGAACCATCTGCAGGGCGTTCCCACTGGATACACCACGTTCTTTGGGGAAGTGTCTCGAGCGGTCTCCAACCGCCAGAGCCTGCCATGGCGAGGAACACCGGCTGGGGGCGGGGTGGCTAGCGCGAACGACATGCTCAAATTCGTCGCGGCGCTAAAATCCGGGAAGCTCCTGTCCGCACCCATGTTCAAGATGGCCACGACAACCGGAAACACACCGTGGTATGGTCTGGGCTTCGTCGTAAATCCCAGCCTCTCGAGTTGGGGACATGGCGGCAATTCGTATGGCATGGACGTGGCGATCCATTTCTACCCGACGCTCGATACCACGTTCGTCTGTCTCGCCAGCCGGGACATGGTGTGCAACCGTCTGATCCAGGCTTGGTATCGGCGGACTTTCGGGCTGGCCGAATAGCCCCGCCATCGTCAGTACATATGTTGCCCGCCGTTGATCGACAGGGTCGATCCGGTGACGAATCCCCCGTCTTCCGAGGCGAAGAAGGCCACGCCGCGGGCGATCTCGTCGGCCTGGCCCAGGCGCCCGACCGGGATCTTGGCGACGATCTTCTCCAGCACCGGGGCGGGCACGGCGGCGACCATGTCGGTGTCGACGTAGCCCGGTGCGATCGCATTGACCGTCACCCCGAACTTGGCGCCCTCCTGGGCGAGGGCCTTGGTGAAGCCGTGGATGCCCGATTTCGCCGCGGCATAGTTGACTTGGCCGTATTGCCCGGCCTGGCCATTGATCGAGCCGATGTTGACGATCCGTCCCCAGCCGCGCTCGCGCATGCCGGGGAAGGTCGCCTTGGCCATGTTGAAGCAGCCGCCGAGGTTGATCCGCATGACCTCGTTCCAGTCGTCGAAGGTCATCTTGTGGAGCGTGCCGTCGCGAGTGATGCCCGCATTGTTCACAAGCACGTCGATCGGGCCGACCTCCGCCTCGACCCGGGCGCAGCCGTCGAGGCTCGCCTGGTGATCTCCCACGTCCCAACGATAGGCAGGAATCCCCGTTTCCGCAGTGAAGGCCGCGGCCCGATCGTCGTTACCGCCATAGTTCGCGACGACGGTAAAACCCTGGGATCGAAGCGTCTGGCAGATTGCCTGACCGATGCCGCGGGTTCCACCCGTGACGATTGCAACGCGAGTCATCCTAACCCCTCCAACGCGACATCTCCTCCGCCTCATGGCTACGCCGGGCAGTGAGGGACAGCAAGCGAAGGTTTCGCGAAAGGGCGGAATGCTGCGGGCTTGGAGGCCGAACAGAAGTCAGAAGCGGAACTGGGTTCCCAGATAAACTGCCTGGCTGTCCTGCTTGCCGTCGGTCAGCGGGGCGATACGGTCGCGGTCGGCCGAATAGCGCACGCCGGCGGTGACGTTGAGGTTGCCGGTCACGCGATAGCTGCCGCCGATATCGACCGTGGGCTGCCCGGCGGTCTCGAAAGTTCCAGGTGCGCGGCCGGTCTTGTCGTGCTCGTCCACCGAGAGACGGGTGCTGAAGCGCGACGGCCCGGTTCCCGTCTTGGCGCCGAGGCGGAAGGTCGACAGGTCGGGCATCTCGAGCTTGCGGCTTTCCGGCACGACGGCCGCGGTCGAGCTGAACGACTGATAGCCCCCGCGCGAGACGCCGAGGTTGAAGGCGGTCGGCGCGATCCGCAAGGTTGCAGCACCGAGCGAGGGCGAACTGTCGAGCCCCTTGCGCAGGCTGATCGCGCGGACAGAATCCGAATCGACCCGGACCGCCACGGTGATCGACCGGTCAGGCCGCGTGGCGGTGCCAGCGGGCGTGAAATGAAAACCCTGGCCCTTGGGCAGCATCCTCAGGGAGATCGCCTCGGCCAGCTGGGGATCGACCCGCGGCGCGGCGAGCGCATTGGTCGGCGCTTCGACCTCGGGCTCAGCAATCGGATGGACCATGATCGAACTGGAGAAGGCCAGAACCGCGCTCGGCAAGGCCAAGGCGACGACCGCGCACGGCAACAGCAGCCCGGCGGCGGTCCCGCTACGCTTGCCGTCCTGGCCGATTCTGGATGCGCTTGCCGCCACGCCCGACTACCCTTGAAGCGCCGAGCCAAGGGACTCGCGCCTATCGGGCCAATGTCGGCCAGTTGGCGGCTAATTCAAGCAAAAAGCGACAAATCCGCAGTCTCGGCTGCTCCGTCGAGCCCTTCCGGGGGATTTCCGCCTGGCCGTAGGCCCAATTAATCCCGGGTTCACCGCCGGGACGGGTAATCCGCCTGCCCCTTGCCGTGGAAGCCGCGGCGGCTATAGAGGCTTGACGTGCGGCCCGCGGGGGCCGCGCAGTGGACAGGATCTGGAAACACGCATGACTGGCAGCTCCGACACCGGCTCCGTTTCTTTCCGGCGGCTCGCCCGCGCCGGCGTCGTCGCCGCGGCCGCGCTGGCCCTGGCCAGCTGCGGCGGCCACAAGGATCGCCCCAAGGCCGATCTCGCCGCCTCGAAGGTCACGACGATCGGCGTCAATTCCTATCTCTGGCGCGCCAGCCTGGAAGCGCTGTCGTTCATGCCGCTGCTCCAGACCGACAGCAACGGCGGCGTCATCGTCACCGACTGGTATGCCAACCCCAAGAACCCGGGCGAGCGCGTCAAGGTCACCGTGACGATCCTTGACCAGGACCTGCGTGCCGATGCGCTGCGCGTGGTCGCCGCGCGCCAGGTAAGCCAGGGCGGCGGCTGGGTCGACGTCCCGGTCCAGGCCGCGACCGTCCAGCGCCTCGAAGACATCATCCTCACCAAGGCCCGCGACCTGCGCCGCAGCGCCATCGCGGGCTAACCACGGGTTAAGACATGACTGAGCGGTTCGATCCGTCCGTCGCGGACGGTCGCTGGCAACGCATTTGGGACGAGCGCCAGTCGTTCCGCGCCGACGATTCCAGCACCAAGCCGCGCTCTTACGTGCTCGAGATGTTCCCCTATCCTTCGGGGCGCATCCACATCGGCCACGTCCGCAACTACACGATGGGCGACGTCCTGGCGCGCTACAAGCGGATGCAGGGCTTCGAGGTGCTGCATCCGATGGGCTGGGACGCCTTCGGCATGCCGGCCGAGAACGCCGCCATGGAAAAGGGCGTCCACCCCGGCGGCTGGACCCGCGACAACATCGCCAACATGAAGGCGCAATTGAAGCGCCTGGGCTTCGCGCTCGACTGGAGCCGCGAGCTGGCGACCTGCGAGCCCGAATACTACGGGCACGAACAGGCGCTGTTCCTGGACCTCTACGAAGGCGGCCTGGTCTACCGCAAGGAGAGCGCGGTCAACTGGGACCCGGTCGACATGACCGTGCTCGCCAACGAGCAGGTGATCGACGGCCGCGGCTGGCGCTCTGGCGCGATTGTCGAGAAGCGCAAGCTCTCCCAGTGGTTCCTCAAGATCACCGAGTTCGCCGACGAGCTGCTCGACGGCCTCTCGACGCTGGACGGCTGGCCCGAGAAGGTCCGCACAATGCAGGAGAACTGGATCGGCAAGAGCCAGGGCCTGCGCGCCAGGTTCCACTTCGTCGACAGCCAGGACGGCATCGAGGTCTTCACCACCCGCCCCGACACGCTGTTCGGGGCGAGCTTCGTAGCGATCTCGCCCGATCACCCCCTGGCAACCGAGCTGGCCGAAACCGTGCCCGAGCTCGCCGCCTTCATCGCCGAGTGCAAGCAGGGCGGCACCACCGCGGCCGAACTGGAAACCGCCGAGAAGAAGGGCTTCAACACGGGGCTCTCGGTCGAACATCCGCTCAAGAAGTCCTGGCACCTGCCGGTCTACGTCGCGAACTTCGTGCTGATGGAATACGGCACTGGCGCGGTCTTCGCCTGCCCGGCGCACGACCAGCGCGACCTCGATTTCGCCCGCAAGTACGACTTGCCCGTGACCCGCGTGGTCGCGGATGGCGACGAAGACGGCGCCACCTTCGCTGGGAACGAAGCCTATACCGGCCCGGGCCGCATCGTGAATTCGGAATGGCTGAACGGCATGACCGTCGCCGAAGCCAAGGCGGCGGTGATCGCCAGGGCCAAGCACGATGGTTGGGGCGAGGGCGAGACCCAGTACCGCCTGCGCGACTGGGGCGTCAGCCGCCAGCGCTATTGGGGCACGCCGATCCCCTTCATCCATTGCAATGCTTGTGGAGTCGTGCCCGTGCCCAAGCACGAGCTGCCGGTGACCCTGCCCGAGGATGTCGACTTCTCGATCCCCGGCAACCCGCTGCTGCGCCACCCGACCTGGAAGCACGTCGACTGCCCGAAGTGCGGCGCGCCCGCCCAGCGCGAGACCGACACGCTCGACACTTTCGTCGACTCGTCCTGGTACTTCCTGCGCTTCGCCAGCCAGCCCGCCGACAAGCCGTTCGACCCGGCCGAGATCGCCCGCTGGCTGCCGGTGGAGCAATATATCGGCGGGATCGAGCATGCGATTCTCCATTTGCTCTATGCGCGGTTCTGGACCCGCGCGCTGCGCCACATCGGCAAGCTCGACGTGGCCGAGCCCTTCGCCAGCCTGTTCACGCAAGGGATGGTCACGCACGAAACCTACGAGCGGAAGAACGCGGAGAACGGCCAGCCCATCTTCTTCTCCCCCGCCGAGGTGAACCGCGGCGGCGATTCCGCCACACTGATCGCCGACGGCGCCCCGGTCGAGATCGGCCGCGTCATCAAGATGTCGAAGTCGAAGAAGAACGTGGTCGATCCGGACGAGATCGTCGCGACCTACGGCGCCGACGCGATCCGCTGGTTCATGCTGTCCGACAGCCCCCCCGAGCGCGACCTGCCCTGGTCCGCCGCCGGGATCGAGGGCTGCGGCAAGTTCGTCCAGCGGCTGTGGCGCTTGTTCGGCCAGTACGATGCTTCCGCCCAGGGTGAGGACAAGGCGCTCGACCGCAAGCGCGACCAGACCGTTGCCGCCTCTGCGGCCGACATCGAAGCCTTGTCGTTCAACAAGGCCGTGGCGCGGATCTACGAGCTGACTTCGGCGATCGAAAAGGCTGCGCCCTCGGCCAGCCGAAGCCAGGCGATCCGCACGCTCCTGCTGCTGGTCGCGCCGATGATGCCGCACCTCGCCGAAGAGGCCTGGGCAAGCATCGGCGCCGATGACTCTGGGGCACTGGTCGCCGACGCCGCCTGGCCCGCGTTCGACCCCGCACTGCTGGTCGAGGACGAGGTCACCGTGGCGATCCAGGTCAAGGGCAAGCTGCGCGACACGCTGACCGTGGCCAAGGGTACCTCGAAGGAAGAGCTCGAGGCGCTTGCCCTGGCCAGCGACAAGGTGCAGCGTGCGCTGGAAGGTGCTCCCGTCAAGAAGGTGATCGTCGTGCCCGACCGCCTGGTCAATCTCGTCGCATGAAGCGGCTTGTCGCCCTCCTGCCGCTGACGCTGGCCTTCCCGCTGCTGTTGTCCGCCTGCGGGCTGCAGCCGATGTACGCGGGCGGCGGCAACGGCGCGGTGGCCCAGGGCCTGGCGGCGGTCGACGTGCCGGCGATCGAGGGCAAGGCCGGCTGGCTGGTGCGCAATGCCCTGCAGGACCGGCTCGGCTCGCACGGCACCGGGAGCAGCTCGGCGCGCTACCGGCTCGACGTGCGGCTCGACGACCGGCTGGAAAGCCTCGGCCTACTGTCCAACGACACGATCGGCCGCGAGCGGCGCACCTTGCGGGCGCGCTATCAGCTGGTCGATCTTGGCAGCGGAGAGATCGTGCTTGACGCGACCGCCGGTTCCGACGCGGGCATCGACGTCGTCGGCTCGGAATATGCGACGATCGCCGCCGAGAACACCGCGCTGGAAAACCTCAGCCAGGAAGTCGCCGACCAGATCGTGACTCGCCTGGCCGTGCAGATTCGTACCGCCCAGCGCTAGGGCCGTGAAAGCGACGCAAAAGGACTTCGCCGGCACCGCCCCGCGCGCGGCGCAGGCGGCGCGGGTGTTCCTCTTCTGCGGTCCCGACGAGGCGGGCGCTTTCGACGCGGCCAACAAGATCCTCTCGCTGCTGCCCGATCCCGGCGAGCGGATCGAACTTTCCGGCGCCGAACTCCGCCGCGATCCGGTCAAGCTCGGCGACGAGGCGCGCTCGACCTCGCTGTTCGGCGGGAGCCGGCACATCTGGGTCCGCGCGCAAGGCGACGAGGCGCACGACGCGGTCGAAGTGCTGCTCTCTGGAGACGTCGAGCCCTGCCCGGTGCTGATCGTCGCAACCGGCGCCACCGACAAGTCGCGGACCGCCAAGCTGCTGGCCGACCGGCCCGACGGGCTCGTCGCCATGTTCCACCCGCCCGACCTGCGCTCGGTCGCCAGCGCGGTGCGGACGATGGCCGATGCGGCGGGCCTCAGGATCGGGGGCGACCTGGCCGAGCGGATCGCTCGCGCCTCTGGCCTCGACACGCGCCTGGCCCAGTCGGAAGTGACCAAGCTCGCCCTGTTCCTCGACGCCAGCCCCGAAGCGCCGCGCGCCGCCGACGCCGCCGCGCTCGATGCGATCGGCGCCAAGACCGAGGACGACGGCTTCGGCGCCCTGGTCAGCGTCGTGCTCGCGGGGGAGAGCGCGAAGCTGCCGCACGAACTGCGCCGGATGCGCGAAATGGGCCTCAACCCGGTCGGCACGCTCCTCGCCTTCGAGCGCCGCGCTGCGCAGCTTGCCGCGCTGGCCGCCAAGCTCGGCCCGCGCGGCGACGTGAATGCGCTCCTGAGCGCCGAGAAGGCCGCGCGGCGGGTCTTCTGGAAGGACGAGCGCGATCTCGGGGTGCAGTTGCGCCGGTGGAAGGGCAAGAAGCTGGAGCGCCTGGTCGACAAGCTCGCCGGACTGCACAAGGCGCTGCTCGGCAACAGCCAGAACGCCGAATTGCTGCTGGCCCAGGGCCTGGCCGAGATCGCCCGGGCGGCGGCGCCGCGAAGCTAAGCGGGCACCTCATCCGGCCAGCGCTCCCACCTGGGCGCCCCTGCATCCAGGAACAGCACCGGCAGCTTCACCAGCATCAGCAGCTTGTGGATGCAGAAGTCGGCCAGGCGCTCGGTCCAGCGCGGCTCCGGCTCGCGGCCAGGGGCCTCGAGCCAATGCCGGTAGGGCAGGAAGTGGTCGGGTTCGTCGACGTGGACGACCTTGAAGATCCGGGTCATCGCCGCGTCGGACAGGACGATCCGGCTGCGCAGCAGGATCTCGACCTGGGCATAGCCGCGCTGCTCGGTCAGCATGATCACCCGGCAGAGCTTCTCGAAGGCGTCGCCGTCGGCGATCACCCCTTCGGTGTCGAGATCGTCGATCCGGCAGCCGAACACGCGTTCGACGAAGTGATCGATGTGGCCACAGGCGCGATCGACCCGCAGCGGCATCCGCCCCTGCAGCTCGAACCAGCGCCGGAACATGACGTAGTGCTTGCGTTCGTCCTCGCGGTGCTTTTCGACCTCGGCGATGAAGCCCGCGTCGTCCGCGCAGCGCGTCCGCACCGCCGCCAGCACGCGGTCGAGCGCGGTATAGCCGCGGTGCTCGTTGTAGAGGTAGATCGACGCGAGGACGTCGAGATAGCGGTCGCGGAAGCCCGAGGACGCCCGCGCCACCGTTACCTGGCCAGTTCGGAGGTGATCGCGGCGACCAGCTCGGGATCGTCGGGCGACATGTTGGGGGCGAACCGGCCGACGACCGCGCCGTTCCGGCCGATCAGGAACTTCTCGAAGTTCCACAGCACTTCGGGATCCTCGGTCGGCGTCATGCCATAGCCCTTGAGGTTCTCCCTGAACCCGGCAGCATCGCCGCGCTTGCTCGGCTCGGCTGCGGTCAGCGCGGCGTAGAGCGGCTGCTTGCCGGGGCCGGTGACGTCGCCCTTGGCGAACATCGGGAAGGACACGCCGTAGTTGAGCGAGCAAAATTCGGCGATCTCGGTGTCGGAACCCGGTTCCTGCCCGGCGAAGTCGTTGGCCGGGAAGCCCAGGACTTCGAACCCCTGATCGCGATATTCCTTGTAGAGCTTTTCCAGCCCTTCGTACTGGGGGGTCAGCCCGCACTTCGATGCGGTGTTGACCACCAGCAGCACCTTGCCGGCATGCTCGGCGAGGCTATCGGCGGCGCCGTTGAGCCGCTTCAGCGGAATTGCGGCGAGATCGGCGGCCATCGGCAGTCTCCTATTCGGTGTAGCTGGCGGTAGTCTTAGCGCGGACTTCGTCGGGGGTCACGCGAGGGGCGAGTTCGATGAGCTTGAAGGGCGAGGCGTGGTCGCTTCGTTGGAAGACGGCGAGGTCGGTGATGATCATGTCGATGACGTTCTTGCCGGTGAGGGGCAGGGTGCAGTGGGGGATGAACTTGGCGCTGCCGTCCTTGGCGGTGTGCTCCATGACGACGATGATCTTCTTGACCCCGGCGACG
>JBQCGM010000069.1:0-50548 GCA_051955585.1 Novosphingobium sp. | reverse complement strand
CGGAGGGGGAGCATTTATTGGCCTGGGGGTTGGGGGCGTTTGGCTTGTTTTTGGGTTATTGCTTGGGAATGTTGTTTGCGGGTGGGTATTTGTATGGGCTCGTTGGCACCGGCGCGCAGCCCCCGTGCGAGCTTGGCCCATCGCCCCGCCAATTGCCGCGAGCTTTCCGCTCTCGCCGAGCGATCCGAAGTCCACCGGTCCAGCCGCTGCAGGAGGTCATCGCTGCGGCCGCCGAGGCCACGTTCCTGGAGCAGCAGGGCGAGCTGCGCCGCGGTCTCCTCGGCGCCGTGCTTCGCAGCGTAGAGCAGCATGTGGGCAAGCGCCGGCTCCATCGGCAGTCTGGCCATGGCCCGGCCGTGGTCGGTGATCCGGCCCTCGCCGTCCAAGGCTCCCAGCGAGACCAGTCCCGCACGCGCCGCGCTCAGCGCCGGGGCCGGCGGCGGATCGAGCCAGGCCATCGCCGCTACGTCACCGGCGCCCCATTGCGCCAGGGTCAGGGTCAGCGGCGCGAGGTCGGAGGTCAGGATCTCCGGCGGGTCGAAGGCCGGGCGCCCCGGATGCGCCGCCTCCTCCCACAAGCGGTAGGCGACCCCCGCTCCCTGCCGCGCGGCGCGGCCGGCACGCTGGGCGGCGGCGGCCTGGCTGGCCCGGTGCGTGACCAGGCGGGTGACGCCGGCAGCCTTGTCGAACTCGGCGCGGCGCGAGAGGCCGGCATCGACCACCACCGCCACGCCGTCGAGCGTCAGCGAGGTTTCGGCGATGGCCGTGGCGAGGACGATGCGGCGGCGGCCCGCGGGATCGCGCCTGATCGCCGCGCGCTGGGCCTGGGGCTCGCACTGGCCATGGAGCGGCAGGACCAGTGCGCCGGAGAGCTTCTCCGCCAGCCGCTCGCGCACCCGCTCGATCTCCCCCACGCCGGGCAGGAAGGCCAGGACATCGCCCTGCCCCTCGCGCCAGGCGGTGAGCACGGCTGACGTCATGGCGTCCTCGATCCGCAGTTCGGGCCGTGCGCCGAGCCAGCGGATCGCCAGCGGAAACGCCTTCCCCTCGCTCTCCACCACGGGCGCACCGTCCAGAAGCCGCGCGAACCGGGCCCCGTCGATCGTTGCCGACATCACCACCAGGCGCAGGTCCTCGCGCAGCACCTGCTGGCTCTCGGTCGCCAGGGCCAGGCCGAGGTCGCTGTCGAGGTGTCGTTCGTGCGCCTCGTCGAACAGCACGGCCGAGACGCCGGCGAGCTCGGGATCATTGAGGATGGTCGAGATGAAGATCGCCTCGGTCATCACCAGGATACGGGTCTTGGCGCTCTTCTTGCTATCGAGGCGCGTCAGGTAGCCGACCGTCTGCCCCGCGCTCTCGCCGAGCAGTTCGGCCATCCGCTCGGCCGCGGCGCGAGCGGCGACGCGGCGCGGACTGAGCAGGATCACCGTGCCGGTGCACCAGTCCTCACGGATCAGCGCGGGGGCGACCGCCGTGGTCTTGCCCGCACCGGGCGGAGCGATGAGCACCGCGCTCGGGCCTGCACGCAGGGCGGCGAGGAGCTCAGGCAGGACGGCGTGGATCGGGAGCTGGGTCAGGTTCCCCTCCCGCTTGCGGGAGGGGCTAGGGGAGGGGATGTCGAACCGCGAAAAAAGCTTGATCGAACAAGCCCTCCCCCGACCCCTCCCGCAAGCGGGAGGGGAGTGCGGTACGTCACGCTCTCACCCCCGCCCCCAGCACCGCGCCGACCTTCTCCGAGATCTGCTGGACCGAGAACGGCTTGGGGATGAAGTGCATGTTGTCCATGTCGATCTCGCGCCGCAGGTGGTCCTCGGCATAGCCCGACATGAACAGGATCGGCACGCCCGGGGCGGCCTTGCGGATCGCGCGGGCCATGGCCGGGCCATCCATCGTCGGCATGACCACGTCGCTGACGACGAGGTCGAATTCGCCCGCGCGGAACTTCTCGAGCCCTTCCTCGCCGTCGGCGGCGGTGGTGATGGCATAGCCCGCCCGGGACAGGGCACGCTCGGCGACCATGCGGACCGGCTCCTCGTCCTCGACCAGCAGGATCCGCCCGCCGCCGGCCCATTCGATGCGTTGTTCGGGCGCGGGCGCCGCGGCCTGGACCTCCCCCGGAGCGGCGTGATGGACCGGCAGGTAGACGGTGAACTTCGTGCCCTTGCCCAGCTCGCTGTCGGCGAAGATGAACCCTCCGGATTGCTTGACGATGCCGTAGACGGTGGAGAGGCCGAGACCGGTCCCCTTCCCCTGCTCCTTGGTGGTGAAGAACGGCTCCCAGATCTTGGCGAGGTGTTCCGGCGCGATGCCGCTGCCGGTGTCTTCGACCACCAGGGCCGTATAGTCGCCCTGCGGCAGGACCTCGCTCTTCATCTGCCGCACGTCGGCCGGGGTGACGCGCTTGGTCATGATCTTGAGCTTGCCGGCATCGACCTTGCCCGCCATCGCATCGCGCGCATTGACCGCGAGGTTGACGATCACCTGCTGGAGCTGGCTGGGATCGGCGCGGACGGGGCCGAGGTCGCGGTCGTGGCTGACGGTCAGCTGGACCTTCTCCGACATCAGCCGCTTGAGCATCTGCGAGACGTCGGTGACCACGTCGGGCAACTGGAGCACTTCGGGCCGCAGGGTCTGCTGGCGCGAAAAGGCCAGGAGCTGGCGGGTCAGCGCCGCCGCGCGGTTGGAATTCTGGCGGACCTGCTGGATATCGTCGTAGTCGCTATCGCCAGGCGTATGGCGCAGCAGCATCAGGTCGCAGGTGCCGATGATCGCGGTGAGGATGTTGTTGAAGTCGTGAGCGACGCCGCCGGCGAGCTGCCCGATCGCCTGCATCTTGGTGGCTTGGGCGACTTGGCGCTTGAGCCGGGTCTCCTCGGTCGAATCGGTCAGGCCCAGCAGCACCGCCGCCTCGCCGAGGCCGCGTACCCCAGCCAGGCTGAGCGAGACCGGGTCGTCGGGCTGGCTGGTCAGCCGGACGGCAAGGTCGCCCGAACTCGCCGGCCCCTGCGCGAAGCGACGCACCGCATCGGACAGCGCGCCCTTGTCCTCGCGCACGACAAGGTCGGTGGGATAGGTCGGCATCCCGTCCTGCTCGCGCCCGGCGGCGCGCAGGAAGGCGGAATTGGCGAAGAGCAAGCGCCCGTCGCGGTCGGCCATGGCCAGGCCCAGCGGCAACTGCGAGAGCAGCGCCTCGAGATGCGGCGAAGCGGCCGCGACCTCCGCCCCGCCGCCCAGGCCGATGCCCGAATCGGCGACCAGCATGAGCGAGGGCGTGGTCTCGGGATCGGGCTCGCCGACGACGTCGGGATCGGCGACCGGCACATAGTACATCGTCACCGGCTGGCCGCTGCGCCCGTCGCGGGCCCAGGTGATCTGGCCGTTGTCGTCCTGGCGCAGCAGGCCGACGAAATCGACCCCGGTCAGGATCGCGTTGACGTCGCCCACCGCCCGCAAGGCGAGGCCGGCACTGGCGGTGCGGATCTGCCCGTCGGGGTCGACGATCGCGACGCCGAAACCGGCCCGGTCGAGCGCACGGCCGAACTTGCCATCGATATGGCGGACGAGGTCCGCGACCGGATCGGCGGCCAGCAGCCTTGTGAAGCGCCAGACCAGGAAATCCTCGCCGCGGCCGGCGCGCAGGGCTTCCCCGCGCCAGCGCGTGCCCTCGGCATCCTCGATCAGATCGACCCGGCCCTGCCCGTCGCGCCACCCGGAGCGGGCCGCCTTGGCCAGCCGTTCGAGCGAGGCGTCGTCAGCAGGCAGCCGGGGCGGGGCGTGGCCGATGCCGAACCATTGTTCGAACTGGCGGTTGGCACAGACCAACCGCCCGGCGCGGTCGGTGATGGCGACGGCGGTATCGGGCTGCTCGATCGCGGCGACGGTGACCGACCAGTCGGGCAAGGCCAGCTCAGCCTCGCGCTCGGGCGGGCGGCGCTGCGACAGGGCATAGGCCAGCCCGCCGAGCGCAAGGACCCCGCCGCCGAAGCCGACGACGACCAGCGGCTGGCCGGTCGCGAACCACAGGAGGACGAGGCTGAGCGCGATGCCGCCCGCGACCGCGATCCAGGCCCGTGCCTGCTGCGGTGGTTCGGCGGCCAGTTCGCTCACGCTATTCCCCTACGACGGTGCGCCCGACCCGGCGCTTGTGCCTAACCCAGCGCTGCCAGAAGAAGGCCGACACCACGTAGCCTACCGCGGCGGACACCGTCGAGATGATGAACAGCCCAATCAACAGCGAAGGCGCCGCGTCCGACAGCGCCCAGGCGCTCCATTGGCGGATGCCCGCGCCGGTGTTGTAGAGGTGATAGATCGTCCCGACGTCGGCATGATAGCCCAGCCGGTTGCCGATCGAGATCGAGGCGGCGATCAGGAACGGCGTCGTCGCCGGATTGCTCAGGAAGGTCATGGCCGCGGCGATCGGGATGTTCCCGCGAAAGGGTACGCACATCAGCGCCGCCCCGACGATCTGGATCCCCGGGATCAGCGCGAAGATGCCGATGAACAGGCCCACGGCCACCCCGCGCGGCACCGATCGGCGGGTGAAGCGCCATAGCTCCGCGCGCCGGGCGAGCGGAGCGACGAAGCGGTTGTGCTCGAGCTGCTCGCGGGTTGGGAGATTTCGCCTGCTCCAGGCGTGAATGCGGGAAAACAGGCTCATCGCTTCAGTTGTGTTCCCGCATGATGCGCTGCTGGTCGCGCTTCCAGTCGCGTTCCTTGATCGTGGCGCGCTTGTCGGCATTGTTCTTGCCCTTGGCCAGGGCGAGCTCGACCTTCGCCCGGCCGCGGCTGTTGAAGTAGACCGACAGCGGCACCAGCGTCATGCCCTTGCGCTCCACCGCGCCCTGCAGCTTGTCGATCTCGCGTTCGTGCAGCAGCAACTTGCGGGGGCGCTTGGGCTCGTGGTTGAAGCGGTTGCCGTGGCTGAATTCGGGCACGTTCGAATTGACCAGCCAGGCCGCGCCGTTCTTGATCTCGGCATAGGCCTCGGCGATCGAACCCTCGCCGAAGCGCAGGCTCTTCACCTCGGTCCCGGTCAGCATGATCCCGGCCTCGAACACCTCGTCGACGAAATAATCGAACCGCGCGCGGCGGTTTTCGGCCACGACCTTTTTCTTGTCGAACTTGGCGGGAGTCGGGCGGGCCATCGTAAGGCGCATGTAGGAGCTAACCGCCGTCCGCGAAAGAAGGATAGTGGGACGCGGCCGACTTTTCCCGTTCCCACCGAATCGGGCCTTGTCTGGCTTGCCGAATGCCATCGTCCAAGCCATCGCGTCACGGGGCATTGAAAGGGTTTCGGGGGCATGAAGCATTTTGCGGTAATCGTGGCCGGGTCGCTTGGCCTGATCGGCGCGGCGTCCGCGACTGCTGCGGACCAGCCGCCTGCCCCCACCGCCCCGCCGTCCCGCCCTGCCGTGCAGCCCCTCGAGCGCTATGGCGCCCTGCCGGGCGTGGAAGACATGTCGCTCTCCCCCGACGGGAAGGCCCACGCCGCCGTCACCCGGGTCAACAATACGCGGATATTCTTGGTGTTCGACGATGCCGGCAAGGTCCGGGCGTCCATGCCGGTGGGAGAAGCCAAGATCCGTTCCGTCGATTGGGCGAGCCCGGAGATCGTCCTGGTCACGCTCAGCACCACGGAAAACCTCGGGCCCGACTTTGTCCAGAGCAAGATCGAGCTCTATGGTGCCGCCCGGATCACGCTCGACGGACAGAAGGCAGAACTGGTCTTTGCCCGGGATCCTTCGATGGCACGCGCCGTCTGGGGCAATTACGGAGCCCGCACGGTGGCGGGCAAGACCGTGGGCTACTTCGGCGGAGTGCAGTTCACGCAGAGCACCGCCAGCCGCACCGAATACGTCTTCGACCACGGACGGCCAGCCCTGTTCCAGGTCGACCTCGCCACCAACCGCAGCCGCAAGGTTGCCAATTCACCGAGCGAAGGCATTTACCGCGACTGGCTGGTGGACGGCGCGGGAGAGGTCGCCGCGACGCTCGACATCGTTTCCAGTAGCGGCAACTGGAAGATCACCAACCAGCGCGGGACCGCGATCGCGAGCGGCAAGAACCTCGGCGGCAAGGTCGGGTTCGTCGCCCTCGGCAAGGAGGGGGCGACGGTGATCTACTCCGAGACCGCCGCCACCGAGGGAGCCGTCCGCTGGTTCGAAGTCCCCCTGGCGGGCGGGTCGGCGCAGGAAGTCTGGGCCGACGTGGACATCGAGCGGATATTCGTCGATCCCGCCAACGGCCGCATGCTGGGCTATCTCGAACGAGGGGAAGCGCCTCGGCCCGTCCTGTTCGATCCGGCCCGCCAGGCCGATATCGCGCGGGTCTATCGGGCCTTCCCGAAGCGCCGGGTGCGGATCGCCGACTGGAGCGCCGATTTCCGGAAGTTCCTGGTCCACACCGACGGCAACGGCGACCCGGGAACCTGGTTCGCCATCGACATGGCCGCCAAGCGCGCGGAGCCGATCGGGGACGACTATCCCGGCATCCCGGCGCAGCAGGTCGGTGCGATATCCAGGGTGGCCTACAAGGCGGCCGATGGGCTCGATCTCGACGGCATCCTCAGCCTGCCGCCGGGCCCCGCCACGAAGAACCTGCCCGTAGTCGTTTTGCCCCACGGCGGGCCGCACGCCCATGACGAGCCGGGTTTCGACTGGTGGGCCCAGGCCTTCGCCTCGCGCGGCTATGCCGTATTCCAGCCGAACTTCCGCGGTTCGACCGGGCGGGGCGAGGAGTTCAAGCGCGCCGGCTACGGCCAATGGGGCCGCAAGATGCAGACCGACCTTTCGGATGGCCTGGCCGAGCTCGCCAGGCAGGGCGTGGTCGATCCCAAGCGCGCCTGCATCGTCGGCGCAAGCTACGGCGGCTATGCCGCGCTTGCCGGGGTAACGCTGCAGAAAGGGCTATACCGCTGCGCCGTGGCCGTAGCGCCGGTCAGCGATTTGGCGGACATGTACTGGACCGATTACCGCGAGAGCGGCGGCAACAGCATGTTGCGGCGCAATCTCAACGAAAGCCTCGGCGCGCCCTCGACCTTTGCCGAAGTCTCACCGCGCAAGCACGCCCGCGACGCGAACGCTCCGATTCTGCTGATCCACGGCAAGGACGATACAGTCGTTCCCTACAAGCAAAGCACGGCCATGCTGGACGCCCTGCGGGACGCGGGCAAGCCGGCAGAGCTGGTCACCCTGCGCGAGGAAGACCACTGGCTGTCGCGCAGCGCCACCCGCCTCCAGATGCTGGAGGCCGCGGTCGGCTTCGTCGCCAGGCACAATCCCGCGGACTGAGCTCCGCTCAGCCCTGCGGCTGGAAGAAGCCCATGATCACGTCGACCGAGACGATCCGGTCCTGACCGTCGAACTGGTAAAGCGAGATCGAGCGCAGCGGGTTGACCGATCCGTCCTTGGCCGTGGGATATTCGTCGAGGTCCAGATAGACCACGTCGCCCACCTCGCTGACGCGGTGAAGCGTCTTCTCGTAGCGGCCTGCGTGATCGGCCCACTGCCCCAGCATCTTGCGGTAGGTCGGCCAGTCCATCTCGCCGCCGCGCTCGTTGCCCCGGCGGACGAAGCGGCTCTCGTCGATCAGCGGCAACAGGGCGTCGAAGGTCTGGTTGCTGGTCCCGTTGACGATCCCCGTCATGATGTCGCCCCACTGGAGCGCCCGCTCTATCCGAAGGCTGCCGGCCGCCGCCGTCCTGCCGGCTTCGCCGATCCAATCGCCTGCCATCAATCGCTCTCCCACGCCGTGATTTGCGTGGGAGTGTCGTCCGCCCGGCGGCGGAGGGCAAGCGTGTTTTAGACGAGCCCCGCGTGAGCCAGGGCAGCGTCTACCGCCTTGCGCGCGGCCTCGTTGCACCTGACCAGCGGCAGGCGCAGTTCCTCGGCGAACCAGGGCGCGACCCGGGACAGGGCATACTTGCACGGGCCGGGCGAGGCGTCCTCGAACATGGCGAAGTGCAGCGGATAGAGCTTGTCGTTGAGCTCGCGGGCCCGGGCGTAGTCGCCGGCCGCGAGCGCAGCCTGGAAGTCGGCGCAGAGCCTGGGCGCGACGTTGGCGGTCACCGAGATGCAGCCGACGCCGCCGGCGGCGAAGTGCGGCAGGGCGGTGTCGTCGTCGCCCGACATCTGGCAGAACTCGCCCGGGATGCCCATGCGGTGCTCGGCGACGCGCGACAGGTCGCCGCTGGCGTCCTTGAGGCCGACGAAGCTCCGCGGATAGCGGCGGACCAGTTCGCAGATCGTCTCGGGCTTGAGGTCGGTCACCGTCCGGCCCGGCACGTTGTAGAGCACGATCGGCAGGTCGTTGTGCTCGGCGAGATAGGAGAAGTGGGCGAGCAGTCCTTCCTGGCTCGGCCGGTTGTAATAGGGCGCGACGACCAGGGCGGCGGCGGCCCCGGCCTTTTGCGAGAAGTCCATGTGCAGCAGCGCGTTCATCGTATCGTTGCTGCCGCAGCCGGCGATTACCGGAACGCGGCCCGCGGCCTGCTCGATACAGACCTCGATAACCCGGTGATGTTCCTCGTTGGAGAGGGTCGAGGCCTCTCCGGTCGTGCCGCAGGGCACCAGGCCGGTCGAACCGTTCTCGATCTGCCAGTCGACCAGCTTCCGGAAGGCCGCCTCGTCGAACGCTCCGTCGCGAAATGGAGTTACCAGGGCCGGAATCGAGCCGGAAAACATGGACTTTACCTTTGCTTCTGGCCCATTAGCAGAGCGCCGGCCGTTTCGTGGGCCGCGCCCCGGGGGGCCGATTTCATTCAGCGCCTGATAAGGAGCCTTTTCGGAAAATGTCCAGCATGCATCGCGTTCTTGCCTCGACCTGCCTGCTCGCCCTCGCCATGATCTCGGTACCCGGCCGCTGCCAGGCGCAGGACGGCAGCGAGTGGGATCGCGCCCGGGTACAGAACGCGGCGAGCCGGCCGGGCATGTCCCAGGCGATCGACCGCTGGCGGCAGCTGAACGCCGGCAGCAACTTCTCCTTCGGCGACTATTCGGGCTTCATGCTGACCTATCCGGGCTTCCCGGAAGAGGCCAAGATGCGCGTCAACGCCGAGAAGGCGCTGGAAAGCTCCTATGCCGAGCCGAGCCGCGTGGTCGCCTTCTTCGACCGCTTCCCTCCGGTCAGCAATCCGGCCCGCGCCCAATATGCCCTGGCCCTGACCGCGCTGCGCCGCCGCGAGGCCGACGAGGTCGCGCGCGACGCCTGGCGCGGCGGGGCCATGTCCGATGCGGCCGAATCCGCCCTGCTCGCCCAGTACGGGCAGCGCTTCCGCACCGAGGACTACGACGCTCGGCTCGATGCCCTGCTGTGGGACGGCGCGACCGCCCAGGCCGCGCGCTCGATCAGCTATACCTCCGCTTCGGCCCGGCCGCTATTCATGGCCCGCCTGGCCCTGGCCCAGGGGCTCGAGCCGGCGAGCCAGGGGCTGATCGTCGATCCCAGAGCGATCCGCGACGCCGGCTACGTCTACAACCGCGTCCAGCAGCAACGCCGCAGCGGCCAGCTCTACGCCGCGGTGAACCTGCTCGCCACCCGCCCGCAGTTCGAGCGCCGCCCCCTCGACCGCCGCAAGTGGACCCGGACCCTGCTCGAGGTGGCCAAGTCGGCCGGGGCCGACCCGGCGGTCCGCATCGCCGCGTCGATCGACGACGGCTTCGCCCCGGGCGAGGACATCAGCCGCCTCTCCTTCATGGTCCGCGACGACTACACCTCGCTGATGTGGCTCGGCGGGACCAAGGCTTATTGGGACCTCGGCGACGCCCGCCGCGCCGCGCCGCTGTTCTATCGCTACGGCGCCGCGGCCAAGACCCCGCAAACCCGCTCCAAGGGCTTCTACTGGGCGGGCCGTGCTTCGGCCCGTGCCGGCGATGACGGCGAGGCCCGGCGCTATTTCGAAATGGCGGCCGCCTATCCGGACCACTTCTACGGCATGCTCGCCGCCGAGCGCCTCGGGCGCCCGGTCCCCGGCTTCCATGATATGCCGGCCCGCTCGCCCTCGCCCCAGGCCCGCGCCGCCTTCTACGCCAGGCCGCTGACCCAGGCGGTGCGCGAGGTCGCGCGCGGAGCCGACTGGCAGACCGGCGTGCGCTTCTATCGCGAGATCGCCGACCAGGCCGAGAGCGAGGAGGACCACCTGCTGGTCGCCGATCTCGCCCGCACCACCGGCCGCCGCGATCTCGGAGTGATCCTTGGCCAGGCGGCCCACACCGATGGACTCGACACCTTTCAGGAGATCTCCTTCCCCCTCACCCCGACTCCGCCGGGGGCCAACTGGACCTGGGTCCACGCCATCGCCCGGCAGGAAAGCCAGTTCGCCCAGAACGCAATCAGCCACGCCGGCGCGCGCGGCCTGATGCAGCTGATGCCCGCCACGGCGCGCGAGCAGGCCGGCAAGCTGGGACTATCGTATGATGTGGGCCGGCTGATCTCCGATCCGGTTTTCAACATCCAGCTGGGCGATGCCTATTTTGCACGGTTGATGAACATCTACGGCTCCTATCCACTGGCGGTCGCCGCCTACAACGCGGGCGGCGGCAACGTGAACAAGTGGCTGCGCGCCAACGGCGACCCGCGCGGCGGCGGCATCGACTGGATCGACTGGATCGAGAAAATCCCGCTCAGCGAGACTCGCAACTACTTCCAGCGCGTGCTGGAAAACGCCGTGGTCTACGAGGCGATGAACCCCCAGCGCGCCAGCTATCGCGGTCCGAACCCGCTAAGCCGGTTCATCGGCAAGAACCGGCCGGGGTGAGCCGCCACCTTCGTCATTGCGAGGAGCGCAGCGACGAAGCAATCCAGGGCGCCGAGCCCAGCCGCTCTGGATTGGTTGGCCTTACGGCCGCCTTCGGCCGCTACGCTCGCAATGACGAACGGATTTGATTAGTCGCAGTCCGATGAAACCCGCAGGTCCCCCCATCTCCCCCGCCGGCATCGCCGCGCTCAGGGCGCGCTACGACCATCTGCTCGGCACCGAGCGGCCGGAGATCGTTGCGATCGTCTCATGGGCGGCGGGCAACGGCGACCGCAGCGAGAACGGCGACTACATCTACGGCCGCAAGCGGATGCGCGAGATCGACCGCGAGCTGGCCTTCCTCGCGCGGCGGATGAAGGCCCTGCGGGTGATCGATCCCGCCGCGCAGGAAGATCGCAGCCGGGTCTGGTTCGGCGCCACGGTCACCATCGCCGACGAAGACGACAACCATCGCACCGTCACCCTGGTGGGCGATGACGAACAGGACGCCTCCGCCGCCCGGATCGGCTGGAGCGCCCCGCTCGCCCGCGCCCTGCGCGGCGCGGCGGTGGGCGACCTGCGCCGCGTCAACTTGCCCTCGGGCGAGAAGGAATGGGAGGTGTTGGAAATAGGCTATCCGTAGCTCCTCCCCCGGCACGAGGAGGAACCGGTTTCCTATACCCCGGCTTTCTGCGATGACCGCCGCGATGCCCCGCTTTGCCGCCCCCCTTCGTTCGCTTGTTTCAGCCAGCTTGGGAGGGATCCGATTTTTCTCTCACAACCGTGTCCACTTGATCCTCGCCGCGGCCTCCGCCCTGCTCCTGGCCGCCCCCGCCGAGGCCCGCGATTCGCTGGGCGTCTTCGCCAACTGGGCCGCCTTCCGCGATCCCGCGACGCCGCGCTGCCATGCCATCGCCATGGCCGAGCCGAGCACGCTACAGCGCGATTTCCAACCCTATGCCGATGTCGCCACCTGGCCGCGCCGGCAGGTTCGCGGGCAGGTGCATTTCCGCCTGTCGCGCCGCACGGCTCCCGGCAGCCCGATCACCCTCTCGCTCGGCGGCCGGCGCTTCGCCCTGGTCGGCGGGGGCGGCGATGCCTGGGCGGCGGACAAGCGGATGGACGCGGCGATCGTCGCCGCCATGCGCTCCGCGGCCGAGATGGTCGTCAATGCCCGCGACGCGCAGGGGCGCGGCTTCTCCAACACCTGGCGCCTTGCCGGTGCGGCAACCGCCATGGACGCCGCGACGATCGGCTGCGCCCGGCTGCGCTGATAAGGCTCCGCTGGTAAAACTCGCCTTTTTGGACTATATCGCGCGCTCCCATGGCAGATACCGAACTCATGACCATCCCGGGCCTGGTCGATCCGGTCCCCGTTCCGCGTGACGTGACGCCGCGCGAGGACGGCCGTATCGACCTGATCGGCCTGCCCCGGCCGCGCATCGCCGAGCTCTTCGTCGAGGCCGGGCTGGACGCCAAGGCGGCCAAGCTGCGCGCCAAGCAGGTGTTCCACTGGCTGTACCACCGCGGGGTGACCGACTTCGAGGCGATGACCGACATCGCCAAGACCATGCGCCCGTGGCTGGCGGAGCGCTTCGTGATCGGCCGCCCGGACATCGTCGAAGCCCAGGTTTCCAGCGACGGCACCCGCAAGTGGCTGCTGCGCACCGCCGACGGCCACGATTTCGAGATGGTCTTCATCCCCGATGCCGACCGCGGCACGCTCTGCGTCTCGAGCCAGGTCGGTTGCACGCTGAACTGCCGGTTCTGCCACACCGGGACCATGCGGCTGGTCCGCAACCTGACCGCGGGCGAGGTCGTCGGCCAGGTCATGCTGGCGCGCGATTCGCTCGGAGAATGGCCCAAGGGTTCGATGGCCGGGCTCGACCAGGATGAGGGCGACTATACCGCCGACGGCCGCCTGCTGACCAACATCGTGATGATGGGCATGGGCGAGCCGCTCTATAACTTCGACAACGTCCGCGATGCGCTCAAGCTGATTATGGACGGCGACGGCCTGGCCCTGTCCAAGCGCCGCATCACGCTCTCGACCTCGGGCGTCGTCCCGATGATGGAGCGCTGCGGCGAGGAGATCGGGGTCAACCTCGCGGTCTCGCTCCACGCCGTGACCAAGGACGTGCGCGACGAGATCGTGCCGATCAACAAGAAGTACGGGATCGAGCAGCTTCTCCAGGCCTGCGCCGACTATCCGGGCGCGTCGAACTCCCGCCGCATCACCTTCGAGTACGTGATGCTCAAGGACAAGAACGACAGCGACGAGGACGCCCATGAGCTCGTCCGCCTGATCAAGCACTACAAGCTGCCCGCGAAGATCAACCTGATCCCGTTCAACCCCTGGCCCGGCGCGCCCTACGAGTGTTCGACGCCGGAGCGGATCAAGCGCTTCGCCGGGATCGTCTTCGACGCGGGGATCAGCGCCCCGGTCCGCACCCCGCGCGGCCGCGACATCGACGCCGCCTGCGGCCAGCTCAAGACCGCCGCCGAAAAGAAGAGCCGCGCCGAGCTCGACCGGCTCTATGCCGAAAAGGAAGCGGCGCTAGGGGAGGTTTAACCGAGCCCCCTCGGCGATCGTATCGGTCCGCCCGCCGATCCAGACCGCACCCGCGGCGTCGATCGAGCAACTGACCCGGCCGTCGGCCCCGACCTTGCGCCCCTGGAAGGCATCATAGCTGTCGTGCGCAAGCCCGGTGCCGAACAGATGGAGCGCCACTCCGGCGTTGAAGCTGCCGGTCACCGGATCCTCCACCATCCGGCCATCGCCATCGGCGAAGAATGCCCGCAATTCCCAGCCCTCATTCGCCGGTCCGGCCAGCCCGACATCGGTTCCCGGTGCCGCCTTGGCTGCCGGCTCGGCCGCCAGCACATCCGCCGCCGAGCGCAGGCGCAGCAACTGCCAGTTCGGCCCATTGGCGACATGGACCGCCTCGACCACAGCATCGCGCGGCACCCCAGCGACACGGAGGGCCTCGGCCAGTTCGGCCTCGTCCAATGGTCCGCTCCGGACCAACGGCGGGGCCCGGAAGGCGAGGCCGCCCTGGTCACGGCGAATTTCGACCAACCCGGCCCCACACTCCTGCACGATCCGCCCCTCGCCGCGCGGCACGCCGCCCGATGTCAGCCAGGCATGGCAGGTGCCCAGCGTCGGATGGCCGGCGAAGGGCAGCTCCCCGCCGGGATAGAATATCCGCATCCGGTAATCGGCAGCGGGATCGCTGGGGGGAAACAGGAAGGTCGTTTCCGAAAACCCGAGCCAGCGGGTCAGACCCAGCATGGCCTCGGCGCTCAAGCCTTCGCCGCCACGGACCACGCCGAGGGGATTGCCGGAAAACGGCAGGACGCCGAACACGTCGATGAGATCGAGCCACATAGGCTAAACCTAGGCCCCGGGCCGCCGCACCGGAAGGGCCATTCGTCGCGAATACCGCTTTACCAACAACGTTAATCTGAGGTTGTGGATCGCCCTGCCGTGGTACCCGTTGCATTGCCGGGTCCATCGATCAATCGAAAGGAAGCTATCATGCGCAAGACCATGCTCGCCCTGACGCTGGCCGCTGTCGCAGTCCCCGTCGCCCCGGCCCTGGCCGATCCGCCGCCGTGGGCGCCGGCCCACGGCCGCCGGGATCATGACGATCGCTACGACCGCTATCAAGGCAACTACTACCAGGGCCGCTATTGGGACAGCCAGCAGCGCCGGTACTACCAGGAACGCCGTCTCGGCCGCAACGACCGGATCTGGGAACGCAACGGCCGCTACTATTGCCGGCGGAGCGACGGCACCACCGGCCTGATCGTCGGCGCGGCGCTGGGCGGCGTGCTCGGCAATTCGATCGCCGGCCGCGGCGACCGCACCCTCGGCACGATCCTTGGCGTGGCCGGCGGCGGCCTGCTCGGCCGCGAGATCGACCGCGGCAACGTCCGCTGCCGCTAAGGCCTCGGCGGGATGAATTTCGCCCCGGCCCCCTGCGGCCGGGGCGATTTCATTTTCCTACGCCGCCGCGCTGTGCTTGGTGGCCGCCATGAAATCAGTCCTCGTCACCGGCGGCGCCCGGCGCATCGGCGCCGAGATCGCCCGCGCCTTTGGCGCCCAAGGCTGGCATGTGGTGATCCACCATTCCCACTCCCACGACGAGGCCGAGGCCCTGGCCGCCTCCCTGCCCTCGGCAGAGACTTTGCAGACCGACTTCGGCGATCCCGAGAGCGGCCCTGCGATGATCGCCGACCTGGCCGGCCGGCTCGACGACTGGCGCGTGCTGGTCAACAGCGCCAGCGTCTTCCGCTTCGACGACGCCAAGACGATCGACCAGGTGGTGTTCGACGAGGCAATGCAGGTCAACGCCGGTGCCCCCACGCGAATCGCCCAGGCCTTCCTCGATCGCGCCCGCGCCCAAGGCGGCCGCCGCGTGATCCAGGTGACCGACCAGAAGCTGGCCAATCCGAACCCGGACTTCTTCTCCTACTCGATGAGCAAGCACGCCCTGGCCGCGACCGTCCCGCTGCTGGCCATGGCCCAGGCCGACCCGCGCGACCGGATCTACGGCCTCGCCCCCGGTGCGATCCTGGCAAGCCACGACCAGTCCGAGGACGAGACCGAAGTCTCGCACCGGATGAACCTCCTGCACCGCAAGACCGGGGCCGAGGAGATCGCCCGGACCTGCCTGTTCATGGCCGAGGGCTGGCTGGCCAGCGGGGAGACGATATTCGTCGATTCCGGCCAGCACCTGCTGGCCCAGGAGCGGGACGTCCTCTACCTCGCCCGGCAATGATCCAGGCCTTTCTCGCTTCCATCGCCGTCGTCGCCCTCGCCGAGATCGGCGACAAGACCATGCTGCTGGCGATCGTCCTCGCCGCGCGGCTGCGCGCGCCGTGGCGGATCGTCGCCGGCATCTTCGCCGCGACGATCGTCAACCACGCACTCGCTGCGCTGGTCGGCAGTGAGGTCGCCGGCCTGGTCGATGCGCCGTGGTTCCGCATCGCAGTCGCGCTGGGCTTCGTCGCCATGGGACTGTGGACCCTGGTACCCGACAAGCTCGACGACGACGAGGGCGGCTTCAAGAACCGCGGCGGGGCTTTCCTGACGACGGCGGTATCGTTCTTCCTGGTCGAGATGGGCGACAAGACCCAGGTCGCGACGATCGCGCTGGGCGCGCAGTATCACTCGGTGCTGGCGGTCTCGGCGGGCACGACGATCGGCATGATGCTCGCCAACGTCCCAGCGGTCTTCCTCGGCGAGGAGCTGGTCAAGCGCGTCTCGCTGAAGGCGACGCGGATTGGGGCGGCGGCGCTGTTCGTCGTCCTGGGCCTGTGGCAGCTGGCCGCAACGCTCGGCTGGATGGCTTGATTCTGCCGGTTCGGCGGATAGGTTGGGCGGCATGTGGCTGCTCGACAAGTTCTTCCGCCGCACGATCAGGCGCGGCCGGCTCATCGTCACCGACCATGACGGCAAGGTCTATCGCTATGGTGCCGAGGGGGCAGAGCCGGCCGTCGCGATCCGCTTCACCGACGCCAAGGCGGCGGATTCGATCGCCCGGCGCCCCCAGCTCGGCGCGGGCGCGGCCTATATGGACGGGCGGCTGGTGGTCGAGCCGCCGCACGAGATCCGCGACCTCATCGACCTGGTCACCTCGGGCGCGCGCCTGGGCGGCGTGAAGCTCGAGCCGAAGGGCGCCCTGCGCCGCTCGGCCGACAGCCTTGCCGCCTGGCTCGACCAGCGCAACCACCGCGCCCGCTCCTCGAAGAACGTCGCCCACCACTACGAGCTCGGCCGCCAGTTCTATGAGCTGTTCCTCGACGAGGACCGGCAATATTCGATGGCCTACTGGCACGACCCGGCCGGATCGCTGGAGCAGGCCCAGGTCGACAAGAAGGCGCTGATCGCCGCCAAGCTCCACCTGCCGCGCGACGCCGGCGGGCTGCGCGTGCTCGACATCGGCTGCGGCTGGGGCGGCTTCGCCCTGTTCCTGGCCAGGCACTACGGCTGCGAGGTGCTGGGGATCAGCCTCGCCCCCGACCAGGTCAAGTTCGCGACCGAACGCGCCGAGGCGGCGGGGCTGGCGGACAAGGTCAGGTTCCAGGTCATCGACTACCGCGACCTGACCGGGACCTTCGACCGCATCTCCTCGATCGGCATGCTCGAGCACGTGGGGGCCCGGTATTTCGGCGAGTACTTCGCCAAGACCGGCAGCCTCTTGGCCGACGACGGGGTCATGCTGACCCACACCATCGGCCGCGCCGAACCGCCGGGACGGACCGACAAGTGGACGCGCAAGTACATATTTCCCGGCGGCTACGTCCCCGCGCTGAGCGAGCTCGTCACCGCGCTGGAGCACACCAGGTGGGAGGTCACCGACGTCGAGATCCTGCGCTATCACTATGCCCTGACCCTGCGCGAATGGTACAACCGCGCGGGCCGGCACCGGGCCGAGATCGAGGCGATGTACGACGCCCGGTTCTTCCGGATGTGGCAATTCTACCTCGCTGGCTCGGAATCGAGCTTCCGCCACGGCGGGCTGGTCAACTTCCACATCCAGTCCACCCGCCGCCGCGATACCCTGCCGCCGGCCCGCGACTACATCGCCGAGGAGTTCGCCCGCCTCCGCCAGGCCGAGCCAGCCCCGCAGTGGCATCTGCATGGGCACCTTGCGGGTTCCCGTCCCGCCTGATAGGCGCGCCCCGCCTTTCCTTTCTCGCGGAGCCCCTGCCCCATGTCCGATATCAAGCGTGTCGTCCTTGCCTACTCGGGCGGCCTCGACACCTCGGTGATCCTCAAGTGGCTGCAGGTGAACTACGGCTGCGAGGTGGTGACCTTCACCGCCGACCTCGGCCAGGAGGGCGAGGTCGAGCCCGCACGCCAGAAGGCGCTGCAGGGCGGGGTCAAGCCCGAGCACGTCTATATCGACGACGTCCGCGAGGAGTTCGTGCGCGACTTCGTCTTCCCGATGATGCGCGCCAACGCCCGGTACGAGGGCGACTACCTGCTCGGCACCTCGATCGCCCGGCCCTTGATCTCCAAGCGCCTGGTCGAGATCGCGAGGCTGACCGGTGCCGACGCGGTCGCCCACGGCGCCACCGGCAAGGGCAACGACCAGGTCCGCTTCGAGCTCGGCGTCGCCGCGCTGGCGCCCGACCTCAAGGTCATCGCCCCCTGGCGCGAATGGGACCTGACCAGCCGCACCGCGCTGATCGACTTCGCCGAGAAGCACCAGATCCCGGTGCCCAAGGACAAGCGCGGCGAAAGCCCCTTCTCGACCGACGCCAACCTCCTCCACACCTCGAGCGAGGGCAAGGTCCTCGAGGACCCGTGGGAGGAAGTGCCCGACTACGTCTACTCGCGGACCGTGAACCCCGAGGACGCGCCGGACCAGCCGGAATACATCACCATCGACTTCGAGCGCGGCGACGGCGTGGCGCTGAACGGCGAGGCGCTGTCCCCCGCCGCGCTGTTCGCCCAGCTCAACGAGCTCGGCCGCAAGCACGGGATCGGCCGGCTCGACCTGGTCGAGAACCGCTTCGTCGGCATGAAAAGCCGCGGCATGTACGAGACCCCGGGCGGCGAGATCTACGCCCGCGCCCACCGCGGGATCGAGCAGATCACGCTCGACCGCGGCGCCGCGCACCTCAAGGACGAGCTCATGCCGAAGTACGCCGAGCTCATCTACAACGGCTTCTGGTTCGCGCCCGAGCGCGAGATGCTCCAGGCCGCGATCGACCACAGCCAGGCCAAGGTCTCGGGCACGGTCCGGCTCAAGCTCTACAAGGGCCAGGCTTCGGTGGTCGGCCGCAAGTCGCCGAACTCGCTCTATTCCGAACGCCACGTCACCTTCGAGGACGACGCCGGCGCCTACGACCAGAAGGACGCCGCCGGCTTCATCCGCCTCAACGCGCTCCGGCTCCGCCTGCTGGCGGCGCGAGACCGGTAAGGCTCTTTCCCCCAGTCGTCATTGCGAGCCCTTCGACTGCCTTGCAGGCGCTCAGGGTAAACTAAGCGAAGCAATCCAGAGCCCCGCGCGCTGCCGCCCTGGATTGCCGCGGGGCTGCCGCGTAGCGGCAGTTTATCCTGGGGGCCTGCACGGCAGTGGAAGGGCCCCTCGCAATGACGAAGGTGGTTGGTCGCGAATCCTCCACAGCCTGTCCCCGAACGGTCCACCGGCTTGTCCACCGCAAATGCGGCGAGCCGAAAATAATCCCCCGAAAAGGTCTTGCGCGACTCGGCGACTAGGCGCAGCCTTCAGGTGTCGAGAGGTTGAGACCAACCCGCGAAGTCAGGAATAAACCCCTGAAATCGCACGGAAAAGAATTGACCGATCGGGGCGGCAGCGATGCCCGCAAGCAGTGTCGGAAAACCCGCAGGAATGGTCTTCGGACCGGACCCGGCGAACCGCAGATGCAGCGAGTGGCGCGCAGTCGTCGGAACTGGAACCGTCCAGGCTCCACATGACGCGAGGAAGGCTTTGCTCAGGCATGCTACCCTCAAGTCCGCGAGCCTGACACGATACCAGCTCTTGGAACCGCCAGGCCGAAGGAGAGGCTCCCCCGGAGCCGAACCGGAAGCCTGACGGGACCAAACGCCCGACAGCAGCATCGATCCCGACGAGCCTCGTCCGCACTGCGAAAGCCTTTGGGCTGGAACAGCGCTTCGTGGGCGCGAGGAGAGATGTCCCGGGCACATGGCCAAGTGCCAAGGGTAGCCGGATCGGCTGGCCGGAGGGGAATGCAGCACCGGAGGTCCACCGGCAGGGGTCGCAAGGCCCACCGGCTCCTCCCTCGCCGCCACACCCGCCGCGCCTTCCGCTCCACGCCGCCGACGAGACGACACGCCAGCCAGGAACCTCGCTTCCGAAGCAGGCGGACCCGATGCGACGAGCATCAGGATGTGAGAGCACTTTCGGCGCGCCGCCTCTCGGGTGCGAGCCGAAGGGATACTCGGCCGGGGCCCCGCTCAGGGGCACCGGGGGCAAGTGCCTCGGCGCAAGCCAAGGCAGGGGCCCGGCCCGAAGCTCGAGACGCATCACCGCGGTCGGTCGTCCCCGTGAAGCGGTGCAAGGCCGCCCGCCGTCCGGGATGCCGAAGGACGCCAGTGGGGCCGGCCGCAAGGTCGGCCCCATTTCCGTTGGCAACGACGGGTGCCAAGCACGGCGTTGCAGGGGCACGGATTCGAGAAAAGTCTGCATCACGCGAAGCCGCGAAGGCACGAAGACGTCGTGCCCTCGGCGAAGCCGCCCTTCCCCGCGCACGTTCGCGTCTTGCGCATCGACGGATGAAGAGGGCGTCGGCCAATCGGAACGCCTTCACGGCTTCCTTCTTCGCGCCTTCGCGTCTTGCCCATCGGGCAAGTTTATCCTGAGCGCCTGCAAGGCAGCCGAAGGGCGTGAGGCCTCCCTGCTTCTTCACATGAAGCCACCAACCGGCTCCGCCTCGGTCATGCGCGGTGACCGCGCGGCAAGAGCGGCTTCGCCACCGGCTCGATCTCTACGCGACTTCGCTCGATCCCCGGAAAACCGCGCGGCGGGGGACCAAGTGGACGATCCGCACACAGTCCTGGCGAAATATTCCCGCCCTCTCCCGGCGGCCCTGGACGGCACACCATAGAGCGACTTCACCTCGTAAGGCGGCACGTCATCGAGCGGCTCCGGTTCCGGCGCCGCGGCGCCGGGCGCGGCGATCACCGGCTCCTCCCCGGCCTCCAGCGCATCGTTGACCGCATCGACCCGGGCGCCCCATTCGTCCCACTCGGCCTCGGCCAAGTCGCGCGCGACCAGCTCGTCGTGGTCGATCTCGTCGGGCTCGTCGTAGGGCCGCCCGCCGTAGGCCGTGCCGGCAGCACGGTTGGAATGGTCCGTGCGGGTCAGCGGCAGGATCTCGTCGCCCGCGCCCTTCCGGTCGTCGCACAGAGCCCAGCCGCAGTCCTCGCCCGCGACCAGCGCGAGCAGCTCGTCGAACCGCTCGGCCCGGGCCACGGCGCGCGCGTCCTGGCACCGCGCGTCGAGCCGGCCGAGGTGCGCCAGCAGCAGCCGCGTATCATGGCGCACCCGGTGGCCGACCAGTTCGCCGCGGTGCCACACCTCCTCGCGAACGCCCTCGAGCGCACGGTTGGCCAGCACCTGCATGGCATGCTCGCGCGACTGGACCAACGCCGCGTCCCACCCCGCCCGAAACACCGCATCGCGCCGCCGCGCCAGATAGACCGAAGTGGGCGAGACCCCCACCAGCGCCGCCGCGACGCGCACGTTCCCCTGCTCGGCCAGGTGATGCAGGAACAAGGCCCGCCGCGGCCCGGTGAAATCGATCGAGCGCTCGGTGCGGGGCACCTGATCCCCCTCCCGCTCGCGGGAGGGGTTAGGGGAGGGCATGTCGCCCCCGGCCAAAGCATCGCCGTGCGAGGCCCGGACAGGCCCTCCCGTGATGAGAGTCGCGTGCCTCTCATCACCCCCTCCCGCAAGCGGGAGGGGAGCCTCCAGCGCATCCCCCGGCAAGCCGATATCCCGCGAGGCCGGAATCCACCCGCGCCCGAAGCCGCCGCCAGCGCCATCTTGCGGTCCGTCGCCCTGCGCCGCCGCACCGGCAGCCGCCTCCGCCAGCTCCAGGTCAGGGGCCGGCGCCTCCGCCACGACAGCCGCCTCGCCCGCCCGCGCGCGAACCGCCGCAGCGATGCGCTCGCGCATCGCCTGCCGAGCCGCCTGCTCCGCGGCGACATCGTTCGGAATGGAGCAGGGGTGCAATTGGTAGGACATGACTCGCTTCTCCCATGAGGACAAAAGGCGAATCAGGTCTATTATGCAGGTGGGGGCGTGTAGGAAAATGGAATCTATTCGTCGCAATACCGTCGTCTAGCGAAGACAAATCCAACGCTGCTTGTCACTCTATTGATGTTGGATGGGCATCGCTGGCCGCAGGGATTACTCGCAAACTCACCACTTCGCACCCGCATCCTCGATCGCCTTGAGCAGCGCGCGCTTGCTCGCCGTGCGGTTCTTGCCGGCGTTCCGGGGCATGTCGGGCAATCCCACTTCCTCGCGGCGGGCCGCAACGCGCGCGCCGACATCCGCCATGCGGATAACGGGCTGGTCGGCTTCAGGCTTGGATGTCTTCGACGCCATAATCGCCCATGCTTTCTTCGCGGATGCGGCGTTCAAGATAAACGAGATCGGCATCGGGGTGAAGGCTCAGCAAGATGCGGGCCTGGTCGATCCGGTCGCGCGCAGTGCCGGAGGCATATTGACCCATGCGGTCGGCGATCAGGTCGTCCACCGAGATGATTCGGAACAGCGCCTTCTCGCCAATCGGTTCGACCAGGTGGATATGCGCGGGATCGACGCTGCCGTCCATCGGCGTGGACGCGACCACTTCGAAGCCTAGTTTTAGCTCGGGATGGACCCAACCCTTCTGCAGGGAGCCCGGCCCGGATGGGCGCACGAAGCCGAAGCGCGGGAATTCCTCGTCGAGTTCGAGTTGGCAAGGCGTACAGAGGTCGAAGTCGCCAGTCGTTAGCGCGCTAGTGGACCAAAACTCCGCCGCCGCACCGCCGACCAGGATCGGGCGCGACAGGCCGCGTTCGTGCATTGCCTCACTGATGCGCGCTAAGAGTTGGAGCGCGGCGATGAATTCGGGGCGGTAGTCGTTGGTCATGTCTGTCGGTCCTACCCCTCCACCACCCGCTTCGGGGGGCGGTCCCCTCCCCGTTCCGGGGAGGTACTAGCTTCTTCGTGCCTTCATGGCTTCGTGCGAACCCGGTCTACTCGCTCACTCCGCCGCCACGCCCTGCACCTTCGCCCGCTCCAACAGCGGCGCCAGGTAATGCCCCGTAAAGCTCCGCGCATTCTTCGCCACCGTCTCCGGAGTCCCCTCCGCCACGATCTCGCCGCCCCGCACGCCGCCTTCCGGACCAAGGTCGATCAGCCAGTCGGCGACCTTGATCACGTCGAGGTTGTGTTCGATCACCACCACCGAATTGCCGCCGTCGACCAGCCGCTGCAGCACTTCGAGCAGCTTGCGGACGTCCTCGAAGTGCAGGCCGGTGGTCGGCTCGTCGAGGATGTAGAGCGTCTGCCCGGTGCTGCGCCGGCTGAGTTCCTTGGCGAGCTTCACGCGCTGGGCCTCGCCGCCCGATAGGGTCGTCGCCTGCTGGCCGACCTTGACGTAGCCGAGGCCGACCTCGTTCAGCATGTGCATCTTGTCGCGGATCGGGGGGACGGCCTTGAAGAACTCCTCGGCGTCCTCGATCGTCATGTCGAGCACGTCGGCGATCGACAGGCCCTTGAACTTCACCTCCAGCGTCTCGCGGTTGTAGCGCTTGCCGCCGCATTCCTCGCAGGTGACGTAGACGTCGGGCAGGAAGTGCATCTCGATCTTGAGCAGGCCGTCGCCCTGGCACTTCTCGCAGCGGCCGCCCTTGACGTTGAAGCTGAACCGGCCGGGCTTGTAGCCGCGCGCCTGGCTTTCGGGCAGGCCGGCGAACCAGTCGCGGATCTGGGTGAAGGCGCCGGTATAGGTCGCGGGGTTGGAGCGCGGGGTGCGGCCGATCGGCGACTGGTCGATCTCGATCACCTTGTCGCAGTGTTCGAGCCCGGTGATCCGGTCGTGCGGGCCGGCGATGACGCGGGCGCCGTTGAGCTGCCGCGCGGCGCCGGCATAGAGCGTGTCGATGGTGAAGCTCGACTTGCCCGAGCCCGAGACCCCGGTGATGCAGCAGAAGGTGCCGAGCGGGATGCTCGCGGTGACGTTCCGCAGGTTGTTGGCCCGCGCGCCCTCGACTGTCGGCTTCAGCCCGTTGCCCTTGCGGCGTTTCTCCGGCACCTCGATCCGCCGCGCGCCCGAGAGGTATTGCCCGGTGAGCGACTGCTTCGACTTGAGGATGTCCTTGAGCGTGCCCTGGGCGACGATCTCGCCGCCGTGGACGCCGGCGCCGGGGCCGAGGTCGACCACGTGGTCGGCCATGCGGATCGCATCCTCGTCGTGCTCGACCACGATGACCGTATTGCCGAGGTCACGCAGGCGCTTGAGCGTCTCCAGCAGCCGGTCATTGTCGCGCTGGTGGAGGCCGATGCTCGGCTCGTCGAGCACGTAGAGCACGCCCGAGAGGCCCGAGCCGATCTGGCTGGCGAGGCGGATGCGCTGGCTCTCGCCGCCCGACAGGGTGCCGCTGGTGCGATCGAGGTTGAGGTAGTCGAGCCCGACGTTGTTGAGGAAGCCGAGCCGCTCGTTGATCTCCTTGAGGATGGCGCGGGCGATCTGCTGCTGCTGGCTGGTGAGCTGCGCGTCGAGGCCGAGGAACCATTCCACCGCGTCGGCGACCGAGAGGCGGGTGACGGCGGAGATGTCGGTGCCGGCGACCTTGACGCTGAGCGCCTCGGGCTTGAGCCGCTTGCCCTCGCAGACCTCGCAGGGCTGGGCCGCCTGGTACTTGCCCAGCTCCTCGCGCATCCAGGCGCTCTCGGTCTGCAGCAGGCGGCGGTTGAGGTTGCCGATCACCCCCTCGAAGGCCTTCTGGACGGTGTAGCTCTTCTTGCCGTCGACGAAGGTCAGCGGGACCTTCCTGCCGCCGGTGCCGTGGAGGATGATCAGCCGCACCTCGCCCGGCAGGTCCTGCCAGGGGGTCTCTAGCTTGAAGCCGTATTCCTTGGCCAGGCTGCCCAGCACCTGCATGTAGTAGGGGCTCGGCGGGTTGGACTTGGCCCAGGGCACGACCGCGCCCTGCTTGAGGCTCAGCGCCTCGTTCGGCACGACGAGCTGCGGATCGAACAGCAGCTTCTCGCCGAGGCCGTCGCAGGCCGGACAGGCGCCCATCGGGGCGTTGAACGAGAACAGGCGGGGCTCGACGCTCTCGAGCGTGAAGCCGGAGACCGGGCAGGCGAACTTCTCGGAGAAGACGATGCGGTTGGGGGGGAGCGCGGCGCCTTTCATCTTGCCAAGCGCAAGCCCCTCCCCTTCAGGGGAGGGGTTGGGGTGGGGCTTGTCGGGTGAGCGCCGTCCTTTCCCGACAGCCCCCACCCCCGGCCCCTCCCCTGAAGGGGAGGGGAGTTCGGCCACGGTGGTGTCCGCCAGGTCGACATAGGCCAGCCCCTCGGCCAGCTTGAGCGCCTGTTCGAAGGAGTCGGCCAGGCGGGTCTGGATGCCGTCCTTCACCGCGATCCGGTCGACCACCACCTCGATGTCGTGCTTGTACTTCTTGTCGAGCGCGGGCGCGTCCTCGATCGCGTACATCTCGCCGTCGATGCGGACGCGGGTGTAGCCGGCCTTCTGCCATTCGGCGAGCTCCTTGCGGTACTCGCCCTTGCGCTGGCGAACGACCGGCGCGAGCAGGTAGGCGCGCGTGCCCTCGGGCAGGGCCATGACCCGGTCGACCATGTTCGACACCGTCTGCGCCTCGATCGGCAGGCCGGTGGCCGGCGAATAGGGCACGCCGACCCGCGCCCAGAGCAGGCGCATGTAGTCGTAGATCTCGGTGACCGTCGCGACCGTAGAGCGCGGGTTGCGGCTGGTGGTCTTCTGCTCGATCGAGATCGCCGGGCTGAGCCCGTCGATATGCTCGACGTCGGGCTTCTGCATCATCTCGAGGAACTGGCGTGCGTAGGCGCTCAAGCTCTCGACATAGCGCCGCTGCCCCTCGGCATAGATCGTGTCGAAGGCCAGGCTGGACTTGCCGCTGCCCGAGAGCCCGGTGATGACGATCAGGCTGTCGCGCGGGAGCGAGACGTCGAAGCCCTTGAGGTTATGCTCGCGCGCGCCGCGGACGGTGATGTGGGTGAGGCTCATGGGGGCGGTTTGTTCCAGATTTGTTCGATTCTCACAAGAGGCGGGTTCCGACTGTCTGGGGCCATATAGGTGGTGTTGCGGGCGGTGTTAGGTCGAGACCGGATTTTAGCGAAGAAACGATGCGTTTCGCGGCCGTGGGTCATGCTACTGGCCGCGGTGCCGTCGCCGCTGCACAATGTCGCGAACGCCCAGCCGCCCTCGGCCCGCCAAGGCAGCTTGGCATGATTCGGTAAAGATCGCGCGCTGGGGCGGGCGCTCCTATGCGCCGTATAGAACCAGTATCAAGGGAAGCCGCAAAGGCGGTAAATTAGTTCAAGCCGAGCTACTTCTTGGCCACGAAGGCACCACTGAGCGACGTGCTGTCGAAAATGCCGTTGTTTATGCCCGCATAGAATGTCCCTGCCACCTCCTCGGCACCGGGACCATAGAACTGACCCGTCAGGAGTTTGCCGCCGATAATGCCGCCCTGCTGGTCTATCGCAAACTGGCTACCCGTAAACCTTCCGGCAAAATCGAAGTTACCGAATGCGGTGGTCGCGCCCGATGCCGTGCTGACGCCGTTGATCGTGAGTTGAGCGGAGATCGAGCTGTCGCGGAAATCGACGTTCAACTGGCTAGTGCCTGTCAAATCGTAAAACTCTTTGCTGGTCGTCGTCACTCGGGCGCCTTCACCGTACAGCTTGCCGTTATAAACTGCCGTACCGTTCCGAGGCATCAAGCCGGGCGCAGTAGCGCTGCCGAACGCGACGAAATAGACGCGGTCGTTATCGTCCATGTTGGCTGCAAGATCGTCGCCCGCGTTGTTGCGCAACACCTCGACAAAGCTAGAGTAAGTCAAGGGCAGTTCACTATTGCCAACCTTATACACCCGAGCGCGAAACGTGTCGTCGCCTTGCGAAAAGCGATATCCATCGAACACGGCAGAGCTTTCCGCCAAGCTCGCTTGCCCTGCACCAAAAGCGATTTCGAGTTCCGGAACGCTAGTGCCCGACGGCCACCATTTCACATCGTAGCGTCCCGTGGCCGGGTTCCACGTCAGCATGTCCGGCGTGCCGCTAGATGCTTCTTGATGAACCAGCGCGATCGTGCCGTTCTTGCGAGTCACCTCAAGTCGTCCGATATTTCCGGCAAGCTGGGCGCTCTCGGTGTATTGTGCCAAGGGCTTGGTTCCGGAAAGCAAGGTATCGTCACGCTTGCCCATCAACGAACCCGCAAACGTGCCCGCACTGCCTGTTGCTGCGTATGTCGCACCAATCTCTTGAGCCGAAGGTCCGAAAAATTGCCCTGTAAAAACGCCGGAGACATCTCCCACGCCATAGGTGTCGAACACCAGAGAACCACCGAAACTGTTCGCCGAACTGGACAAGGCTCCTGTGCCCGCAAGCCCGATGGAACGGGTCGATCCCCCAGGAACAGAGGTGGATCCAGCGCCCGTGATCACAATGGCGCCTGAAGCGAAATCTACCGTCAGCCCGCCTTGCCCAAAAATCTGCTGCTGTTGATCCGGCCAAACCCCGTTGATCTCGATTGCGTATCCACCTCGACCCGCGCGCGGGACCGCAGCATTCGGCGTAGCATAGCCAAACAGGCCGCTGTCGACGGTGTAGGGGCCATTCAGGATTTTTGCCCAATCGAATGATCTTACGTATTTCAGGCCGTTCCCGATGTGTACGTAAACCCCGGAACTCGCCAGGGTGTTGCGCAGGTCGCCCGTTGTCGAAAGTCCAAAATCCTTGACGGTCAGCGTCGCCCCCGGGGAGATCACCGTGTAGTATTTGCCAACGGGATCGTAGCTGATCGTGAATGATCCGGTGCCGGAAGCAGGGCCGCTGCCGGCCGTCTTGGTCGTGCGGTACCCGGGAGCGCTATAGGCCTCATACCCCGTTACGGTGTCGAACGAGGTGCTTTTGACGACGTTCCCGTCCTTGCGTCCGGTGATCGTGCCCACCGCGACATTGGGAAAGGCCGCAGGGCCCTGCTGATTGGCAAACCAAGCACCCCCGACTTCATCAGCCGCCGGCCCGAAGAATTTGCCGTTGAGGAGGCCGACATACTGATAAGTACCATCGGAAAAACGGACAGTCCCGCTAAAGCTGTTCGCCGTCGCAGACAGGGAACCTTCGGCAGTGAACGTGACCTGCGAGATCTGCGGCCCACTGTCGATCTTGGCAGTCAGGCCGAAAGTGCCAAGCGCGAAATCGATGTTGAAGGCTCCTTCCCCGGAAACCGGAGCCAGATCCCCAGAGATCGTCCGCGCGCCAAGCACATCTATCGCATAGCGCGCCGAGCCGGTCCGCGGGACGGACACATCCTGGGTAGTTACCCCGTAAACGAAGGCGTCGAAGGTTCCGGTCACCGAGTTGACGCCGTCGATCGCGCGCTGCCAATATCCGCCGCCGACATAGCGGTAGGTGAGGCGACCGGAAGTACCCGCCTTAGTAAGGGTCAGCGATTCCGATGAATTCGCAGTATTGATGACATACACCGTAGCCTGGGCAGAGCTTTGGCTCGCATCAATTTGGCTGGGTCCGAAAGTCTGACTACGGCCCGCCGTACTGACTGTGTAGGTTTGACTCCCTGCATTGTACGTCAGATTGAGATTGGTGGTTTCCGATGTGGCGGCATTCGGCGGAGCGACCGCAAGATAAGTCGCACTTCCTGTTGCGGCGACCGTATTGAACGTCTCGCTAACCAAGGGAGCAACGAGGTCGTCATTTGCGCTTGTCGTTGGCGTTGAGGTCTGGCTTGGCGAAGGGCTCGGCCCCGGCCCGGTACTTTCCACGCCGCCGCCACCGCAGGCACCCAGCAGCAAAGTCAGGGAAAGCACGGCCCCCCGCATCGCACCCCTCAGCTTCATATACCCCAGCCCCAGCCCAGTCGGATACGAGAATCCGAAACAACCCCGCTATCGAGGCTCGTCCCATCCTTGCCAAGACGATATGGGTTCGTTCCGGAGGGATCGACTAGAACGCCGTAGTCAATCCGAGCTCGAATGCTATCCGCTGGTAATCGTAGAGCTCGATGGTCGAGACGTTGCGCTCCCATTTGACACGCGCCAGCGGAGCGATGGTTCCGATCCGAACCTGGCGGAAAGTCGCCGACAGGCTTGCCGAAAGGCGATTGTCGCGGCGCCGCTCGGGATAGAGCGCCAAGCGCTCGTCGGCTTCCAGGTGGCTATAGCCCAGCGAGAGCACGGCAGTGGTATGTCCGAACTCGCGATACAAGTAGGTGCTAACGCCCCCGGTGGCGGTCGAATAGCCGGGATCTCGCGCTGCATCCCGCGCGCCGTAGAGCTGGAGCCCCCCACCGAAACGCGCGCCGAAGGCGCGATCCAGGCCGGCCGAAAACGACCAGAGTGTGGAATCCTGCAAGTCGTTGCGCTTGTTGTCGGTACGCACGACCCCGCCGTCGATCCGCAATTGGGTGCGCTTGCCGAGTGGATGCTGCCAGGCGGCATTCCCGCTCCAAGACGCGGTATAGGGATCGGTCCCGTACCAGCGCCAGCCGGGTCCGACCGACAACGCGATCCGGTCCGCCCCCGAGGTCACTTCCGGCCCGACCTGCAGCCCCAAGAAGTAGTCGTCGAAGTCATGCCGGCGATAGATGTCGGCATTGCCGGAGAGGCGGGCCAGGAGATTGACAGTCCTGCCCAGCGGCACGCGGCCGTAGGTCTGGGCACGCAAGGCCAAGCCTACGCCCGACCGCGCCTTGGCCGCATCGTCCAGCGTGAAATCCCCGATCACCGTGCCGAGAGTGTCGGACTTAGTCGCGCGGTTGATATTGCTGTCCGGCGCGATCGCCAGTTCCACGCTGCCCCCGAACGGCCTGCGGGCGCTCAGCGCATTGGCATAAAAGCGAACCATCTGCTGGACCTCGGGCGGAAGTCCTTCCGCTTCGGCCGCCCGAAGTTCGCGCTCCGCGCTGCCGGCATGCCCCAACTGGGCGTGCATCCGGGCAAGCTCGATCCGGACCCGCGCCGCTCTCGGCTTCTCATCCAGGATCTTGCGCAACTCGACCCCCGCCTCGCGGAACTTGTGCAGCATGTCGGCAAGCATCAAGGCCAGGCGAAAGCGCGCCTCGGTCCGCAATTCGATATCGGGATTGGTCGCCAGCGCACGATAGGCAGTCTCTGCCGCCGCAAAATCCCCGGCATCGCGCGCAGCATCGGCAAAGGCGAAGAGTTCGGCCGGGCTCAACATCATCGAGTTGGGCGCCGAAAGACGTGCCGGGGATGCGGCAGGCGCGGATCCCGAAGCCGCCAAGGCCAGGGCGATCAAGGAAAAAACCAACCTGATACCCCTCTCCCCGGCGGGTTGGAATACAGGTCAGCTCAGCCGTGTCCAGTGACCGATGGGCCCGTTTCGAACATAACCCGAGCCTGCGCTGGCGCTCCGCGCCCGCGATCCACTGCCAGCCAGCAACGCCCTACCCCGCCGGCATCCTATTCCACGCATCGAGCGCCGCGATCTTATAGGCTTCCGCCAGGGTCGGGTAGTTGAAGGTATTCTCGATGAAGTAATCCAGCGTGCCCTTCAGGTTGAGCACGGCCTGGCCGATATGGATCAGCTCGGTCGCGCCTTCGCCGATGATGTGGGCGCCCAGCAGGCGGCGGGTCTTCAAGGAGAACAGCAGCTTCATCATGCCGCTGTTCAGCCCCATGATATGCCCGCGCGAGGTTTCGCGGAAGCGGGCGACGCCGCATTCGTAGCCGATGCCGCGTTCCCGCACCTCTTCCTCGGTCATGCCGACGGTCGAGATCTCGGGCACGGCGTAGATCCCGTAGGGAAAGTATTTCGGCGCCGGGGGCAGCGGCAGGCCGAAGGCGTGGCAGGCGGCGATGCGGCCCTGTTCCATCGAGGTCGAGGCGAGACTGGGGAAGCCGATCACGTCGCCCGCGGCGTAGACGTGCGGCACCTCGGTCTGGAAGGTCTTGGGATCGACGGTCAGCCGCCCGCGCGAGTCGGTCGCGAGACCGCACTTGTCGAGATCGAGCGCGGCGGTCGCCCCCATCCGGCCCGCGGCATAGAGCACCATGTCGGTGCGCACGCGGCGGCCGTCCTCCATCGTGGTCACGGGCCAGCCGTCCGTGCCCTTCTCGATCTTCGCGACCTTGGCACCGAGGCGGATCGTCATGCCGCGGTCGCGCAGGATGTGGACGAATTCCTGGATGATCTCGCGGTCGACGAAGTCGAGGAAGGTCTCGCGCGGCTCGATCAGGGTGACGGGCACGTCGAGCGCGGAAAAGATCGTCGCATATTCGATGCCGATCACGCCCGCCCCGATCACGGTGAGGCTGCGCGGCACACGGGGCACCTCGATCACCGCGTCGCTATCGAGCACGTGGCAATCGTCGAAGGGGATGTCTGACGGGCGGTGCGGTACGGTGCCGACCGCGATGAGGATCCGCTCGCCGCCGACGGCGAGCTCGCTGCCGTCGGGGTGGCGGATCATCAGGCTATGGGGATCGAGGAACCGGGCGGTGCCGGCGATGGTGCGGACGTTGTTGCGCTGGAACTGATGCTCGAGCACGTCGACCTCGTGCTCCAGCGTCTTGCCGATCCGCATGCCGAGGTCTTCGCCGCGGATGTCCTGCTTCACGCGGTAGGAGCTGCCGTAGAAGCCGCGCTCGCGCCAACCGGACAGGTTCAGCGCGGTCTCGCGCAGGGTCTTGCTGGGGATCGTGCCGGTATGGACCGAGACCCCGCCGACGCGGCGGCGGCCCTCGACCACTAGGACGGACTTGCCGAGCTTGGCCGCCTGCACCGCGGCGCGGCGGCCGGCCGGGCCGGAGCCGATGACGATGAGGTCGTAGGTTTCCATCAGCACGCGATCCCCACATCCACCTTCGTCACCCCGGCGAAGACGGGGCCCCATCTCGGGAGGTCGCCTCGAACGGCACGGCCGGGAGATGGATCCCCGTCTTCACGGGGATGACGAGCGTTGATGAGATCGAGAATGGTCACGCTCTGAGCCCCCGGAACCGAAACGTCCCGGCGCGCCGGGACCGGGCGACGATCTTCGCCCTGCCTCCAGACGGCTCCCCCCGAACCTCGCGCCCGGGACGTTCACCCTTAGAACGGCCGAACGGGCGCGATTTTATAGGGACAGGCTAACGCATCGGCTTCGGCTTGTTAAGCCTGTCGGCTTGCGCGGACCGCAACACAGCGGCCGCAGTCAAATTGCGGTCACCGTTCCTACCTGAAACCGTAATTTCCCTGGCCTAGCCGCGCCTCACGTCGGCCGATCCGGCGACCGTCCAGGGGGACCTCCACGTGAAGACCATCGCTCTCAAATCCTTCGCCTCGCTTCTCGCGCTCGGCGCCGGGGCAGCCGCAGCCGCGCCCGCCCTCGCCCAGTCGCGCCAGGTGCCGACCGCCAACGTCACCAATGTCGACGGTCCCGTCGCAGTCACGCTGAACGGCACGACCTTCGTCAACCAGGGTGTGGTCGGCGCGGGCCGGCTCGGCGCCGGCACGCTCGACTTCCGCGGCGAGACGCTCGGCTCGTTCTCGGGCATGGCGCTCGACCTCAAGACCTGGCGCCGCAACGCCGACGGTTCCTACGCCAGCAACATGTTCACCCTGCCCGATCGGGGTCCGCTCGACGGCGCGATCGACTACCGCAACCGCGTCCACACCGAATCCATCCTGTTCAAGCCGCTCGCCGGGGGCACCAGCGTGCTGCCGCAATCGCCGAGCTCGCAGAGCCAGCTGGTGATCACGCCGACCGGCGGCTTCACCCTGAAGGATACGCTGGGCGTCGAGATGACCGGCCGCGATCCGGGCTCGAACACCGTGACCCGGAACGGCATCATCTACCCCGTGGCCACCGACGGCACGGCCGCGGGCCACGTCAGCCTGGATGCCGAGGCAATCGCCTTCCGTCCCGACGGCACCTTTTACGTTTCCGACGAATATGCCGACGGGATCTACTACTTCGATGCCACCGGCAAGCAGCTCGGCGCGATCCAGACAGTCTTCGCGATGCTCCCCCGCACCGGCGGCAACATCGACTTCAACAGCACCGCCCCCGGCCAGAGCGGCCGCCGCAACAACCAGGGGCTCGAGGCCATGGCCCTCACCCCCGACAACAAGAAGCTGGTGACGATCCAGCAGTCGGCCACGGTGCAGGACACCAACGGCGCCCAGCAGCAGACCCGCAACAACACCCGCATCCTGGTCTACGACATCAGCAGCAATGCCACGCCGACCAACCCGATCGGCCACTACGTGCTGCAGCTGCCGGTGTTCAGCAACAACGGCAACGGCACGATCGACCGCACCGCGGCGCAGTCGGAGATGCTTGCGCTGAACGACACGCAGTTCCTGGTCCTCGCGCGCGACGGCATCGGCCGAGGCGTGGCGGCCAATGCCAGCACCAGCACGACACCGGTGTTCAAGTCGATCCTGCTGGTCGACACCGCCGGCGCGACCAACCTGGCCGGCACGACCTACGAGACCACCAACGCCCCAATCGCCACCAACGGCACCCTGGTCCCCGGCATCACCGCGGTCCAGCAGGTCGAGCTGGTCAACATGCTGAACCCGACCCAGCTGGCTCGCGTCGGCATGAACCTCAATCGCCTGCCGCTGTCGAATTCGACCACGCTGTCGGAGAAGATCGAGGCCATGGCCCTGGCCCCGGTGCTGGAAGAGAACGCACCGCAGGACTTCTTCCTGTTCGTCGGCAACGACAACGACTTCCAGTCGACCAATGCGGTGTTCAACGGCACGACCTACACGACGCTTGGCGCCAACGACGGCACCGGCAACAACGACAGCGTCATGCTGGTCTATCGCCTGACCCTGCCGACCTACGTCGATCCCATGGCGCTCGCAGCGCTCAACTACACCGCACCCACGGTGCTGACCGGCACTCGTATCGCGATGAACGGCCTGGCCCGGACCACCACCCTGCCCGCCATGCAGTTCCTCAACGCCCAGCGCGGCTTCGACCCGGGCCAAGAAACGGACGGCCGCCGCTTCCAGCTCTGGGCCGATGGCGGCTGGAGCAAGATCGGCGGCGGCAGCAATCCGGCCACCGGCCTCGATGTGCACACCCTCTCCTTCACCATGGGCCTCGATCTGCGCCTAGGCGACAGGATTCGCGTCGGGGCCTTCGGCGGCTACCGCGAGCTCGACGGCATGCTGAGCTTCGGTTCGCCGTTGCAGGCCAAGGCCTGGACCGCGGGCGGCTACCTCGCCGCGCAGCTGCCCGGCGGGCTCTATGCCCAGGCCGCCGGGGCCTGGCTCGGCGACGTGAAGTTCGACAGCATCCAGCGCTATTCGGTCTACGACCAGACTGCCGTGGGCCGTACCCGCGGCCAGGGTTGGAACCTCAGCGGCGAGCTCGGCTGGAACTTCCAGGCGGGCAAAATCTCGGTGGGGCCCTTCGTCGCGGCCGACTACAGCGATCTGGAACTGAACGGCTGGCGCGAAAGCGGGGCTTCGGTCTCCAACCTGGTCTTCCCGCGCCGCGAGTTCCGCAAGCTGACCGCGACGGTCGGCGGCGAGATCGGCACGCAGATCGGCGCGCTGCGCCCGGCCCTGCGTGCCGGCTACTCGTTCGAGCGCGAATACGGCGACAAGACCGCGCTGGTCAGCCTGGCCTCGGCCCAGCATGCGATGGGCACGGTCAACCTGCCGCTCGCCGATACGGAGCGCGATACCGCCTTCGCCGAACTGCGGATCGGCATGCGTAGCGGGCCGCTCTCGGGTTACGTCTCCGGCGGCGGCCGCTGGGGCGAGGGCGAGGACGACGCGCGGATCAGCATGGGCCTCGGCTACGCCTTCTGAGGCCGGCCTAGCCTAGACAGACAGCGGGCCCGTCGGCGATCCGGCGGGCCCGTTCGTTCTGGCCCGGCCCGGGCGGAACCTTGGCGGTGACGCAGGGCCGCCGGTTCGCCAGGCTGACGGTCAGCAGGTAGGAGGTCGGCCGCTCGGGATGCTCGGGATGCTCGGCATCCTCGACCACCGCATAGCGCAGGATCAGCGCATCGGGCCGGAACGCCCGGCCCCTGCCGCGACCCCGCCATTCGACGACGGGCCCAAGGCTGGAAAAGCCGCCCGTGCGGGTCGCTTCGGACAAGCCCAGGCTGCGTTCGCCGCCGTGCGGCAACAGAACCACGACGTTCTGCCGCAGGTCGCCCTCGGTCACCTTCAGGCGATAGCCCGCCAGGCCAGCGCAGAGCTGGACCGACCAGCCGCCCTCGTCCTGGTTGAGTTCGAGCGTCCGGCACTTGTCGATGCGGGTATAGAGCAAGGCGCGCTCCGGCGCGGCGGCCTGGGCAGCGCCGGGCAAGAGCAGGACCGATAGCAGAAGGCGTTTCATCGCCGGAGGCTGCGCCGCCTTCCCCGGCCGGTCAAGCTTGAGATGTCGCCAGCGCGCGCTCGCCCGGCTCGCCAAGCCACCGGGCCGGAACGCCCCAGACGCGGGCGATGATCTCCTCGCTCAGTGCTTCGGCAGGCGGACCATCGGCCACGAGCTTGCCCCGCTCGAGCACCAGCACCCGGTCGGCATGGTTCATCGCCGTCGCCAGATCGTGGAGCACCAGGACGACCCCCGTCCCCGCCGCCGCCTGGTCCCGGAACCGCGCGACCAGCGTCGCGGCGTGGGCGAGGTCGAGGTTGGCGAGCGGTTCGTCGGCCAGCAGCCAGCGCGGACGGCCTGCCAGCACGCGGGCGACCAGGGCCCGGGCACGCTCGCCGCCGGACAGTTGCGAGATCGGGCGGTGACGGAGCTCGGCCAAATCCATCGCGGCGATGGCCTCCTCGACCGCGGCCACATCTTCGGCGGCGCTGGCGTGGCTGCGGCGCAGCGGCGCACCTTGCCAGGGCAGCCGACCGAGCCCGACCAGGACCTCGACCGTGACGTCCCAGGCCACCTCCGCCGACTGCGGCAGGTAGCCGAGCGCGCGGGCGCGCACCCGCGGCGACAGGGCGGCGATCGGCTCGCCGTCCAGGCGGATCACCCCGGCGTCGCAGGAATGAAGCCCGGCGAGGCAGCCGAGCTGGGTCGACTGGCCCGCGCCGTTCGGACCGCAAATCGCAGTGACCCGGCCGGGGCACAGGACGGCGGAGAAATTGACCAGCCGGCGGCCCATGAACAGGCTCTGCGCTTCGAGCATCAGGCCAGCCCCTTTCGCAGCTTGAGCAGCAGATGAAGGAAGAACGGCGCGCCGACCAGGCTCAGCGCGATGCCGAGACGCAGTTCGCTCATCGTAGGAAGGATGCGGCACAGGCAGTCTGCAGCCAGCAGCAGCAGCGCGCCGGCCAGCGCACTGGGCAGCAGCAGCGACGACGGGCGGCGGTCGGTGAACGGGCGGACGAAGTGTGGGACGATCAACCCGACGAAGCCGATGATCCCCGCCACGGCCACGCTCGCGCCCACGGTGAGCCCGATCCCGGCGATGATCAGCGCCTGCATCCGCCACGGGTCGAGTCCGAGCGAACGAGCGGCGCCCTCGCCCAGGGTCAGGGCGTCCAGGCCCTTGCCCGCCGTCCAGAGAAAGCCGATCCCCGCCAGGGTGAGCGGCGCGGCGATCCACACCTCGCGCCAGGAACGGTCGGCCAGCGCCCCCATCAACCAGGTAACGATCTCGCTCAATGCGAAGGGGCTGGGCACCAGGCTGATGGCCAGGCTCATCAGCGCGCCGGCCAGGCTTGCGATCATCATTCCGGCCAGGGTGAACAGTCCGATCCCGCCTTCACGTCCGGCGATCACGCCGAGCAGGGCCATGGCACCGCCCGCGCCGACGAGGGCGAATACCGGCAGAGCCCAAGCCGCGGTCAGCCCGAGGAACAGGCTCAGCACCGCGCCGAGCGCGGCAGCGGGGGCCACGCCGAACAGGCCGGGATCGGCCAGCGGATTGCGGAGGTAGCCCTGCATCGCGGCGCCTGCCGTGCCCAGTCCCGCCCCCAGGACAAGGGCGAGCACGGCCCGCGGTAGACGCAGCTCGGTCAGGATCACCGCGGCGTTGCGAACCTGGGGATCGAACGGGTCGATCCACACCTTGCCGGCGAGCAGGGACAGCGGGACGACGAGCGCCAGGAGGAGCACGAGCGAAAGGTTGAGACGGGTCATGAATCTCCCCTCCCCTTGACCACCATTCTCCCCCGGATGCCCGCCAACCGGTCCGCCGCCTTGATCACCGTCGGCCCCCCGCACCACAGCAGCGCGGAGGGATACGGCTCGCGGCGAGTCTCGCGCAAGGCGGCAAGAGCGGGATGGCGCAGCAGGCGGTCCTCCTCGGATCGCGGATCACCCGCACTGAGGATCAGGCGCGGCGGATCGGCCAGCATGCGCTCGAGCGGCAGGAGATCGGCCTGGCGCATGCCTTTCGCCGCGGTGAAGCTGGCGAAGCCGGTGCGCCGCAGCAGGTCGGCGATCAGCGTGCCCTCGCCGGGGACGATCCCGCCAGACTGCCAGACGACGACCGGGATCGGCACTGTGCCGGCGGGCGGAGAAGCCTTGGCGAGCGCGGCGCGCATCCGGGCGACCAAGGCCTCGCCGCGCTCGGGATGGCCGGCGAAGCGGGCCAGCTTGCGGACTTGCTCCTCGCTCGTCGCCACCGAGGTCTCGATATGGAAGCGTTCGACCTTCAGCCCGAGCTGCCCGAGCGCCGCCTCGCCGGATGGACCGGGAACGAAGTCGTCGCCGATCACCAGGTCGGGACGCAGCGCGGCCAGCTCCTCGACACTGCCCGAAGTCGCGACGAAGCGCCGTGCGGCAGCGACGCCCATCGAACTGGCTTCCGGATCGTGGCTGAAGCGGGACACCGCCAGAACCTGGCCCGGATCGGCCACTTCGGCGAGGATCGCGTCGGCGCAGGGATTGAGCGAGACCAGGGTCGGGCGGGATTGGCTTTTGGAAGGCTGTGCGGGGGCGCAACTGGCGAGCGCCGCGAGCACGGCCCCCCAGCCCCCTGCCCTGGAGAGGAACGGGAGCCGGGAGCGCGCCGGGCCACCCCCCTCCTTTTCGGAGGGGGGTGGGGATAGCGAAGGCCGCAGCCCTAGAACCGCACCCTCACGCCGCCGAAAGCGGAGCGGCCGTAGGTGTTGTAGTTGGTGACGATCGTATACTTGTTGTCGAACAGGTTCTCGATCCGGCCGTAGATCTCGACCGTATCGGTGATCGGGTAGGACGCCCGCAGATCGAACAGGGTGTAGCCTGCGATCCGCACGAGGTTGGCCGCATCGTTGAAGCTCTCACCCGCCACGGTCAGCGTGCCGCCCACCTTCAGACCGATCGGGCTGGTCCAGTCGGCGGTGATGGTACCGGCATGCTGCGGACGCAATTGCAGGCGCTTGCCGATGTTCGTACCCGAACGGTTGTAGGCATTGGTCAAGGTGTAGTTGCCCTCGACGTGCAGCTTATCGGTCAGGTCCGCGATCAGCGACAGCTCGACGCCATCGGTATTGACCCGCTCGATGTTCTCGGACTGGAAGGTGCTCGGGTTGTAGACGATCTGGTTGGTCGTCCGGCGGCGGAAGTAGGTCGCGCTGGCGCGGAGCCGCTCGCCCAGCAGCGCCTGCTCGATCCCCACGTCGAGGTTGCGGGCTGTCTCGGGCTTGAGGTTGATGTTGCCGAAGGGCGGCTGCGCCTCGGTCAGGGTCGGAGCGCGGAAGCCCTCGCCATAGGCGGCGCGGATCACGGTCTGGCCCTCGTTGGGAGTATAGGCGATGCTGCCGCCCAGGCCGGTGTGGCTGCCGTAGTCGGTGTAGGAATTGTAGCGCACGCCGCCGGTCAGCGTCAGACCGGTCACGGGACGCAGGCTGAGCTGGGCATAGCCGCTGGTCACGTCGTTGCGCTGCACCGTCTCGGGATCGGTCTCGTACTGCACGTAGGAATAGATCTTCTCGTGCTCGGCACCGGCGGTCAGCGTCGCGATGTCGGCGAGGTCGTAGGAACCGCGGTATTCGAACCGGTCGATCGTGCCGCGGGCGGTAAAGTTGTTGTAGCTGAATGCCTCGGGATCGATGCCGATGCGGTCGATGGTGGTCCGGGTATAGGCCACCCGGTTGCGGAACCGACCGTCGGCGAGATCGAGGTTGGCGCCGGCATAGAAGACGAACTGCTGGTTGAAGGCCACCGGCAGGGCATTGGCCGGCGTCGTGGTGAAGGCGAAGGCGTTGTCGTATTCGATCCGGGCGTCGTTGAAGTAGCCGCGGAAGTCGAGGTTGAAGTTCGAGGCCAGGTTGACCTTGAGCTTGCCGTTGAGGCTGTAGATCCGGCTGCCGTCGCGCTCGGTCCCGCCTTTCAGCGCCGAGATGCCGTCGGTTTCGTAATAGGCGCCGCCGAAGCTTGCCTCGAGGATGCCCGCAGTCCCGGAAATGTTGGCGTGGCCCGACACGGTGTCGGCATAGCCGTATTCGAGGCCGGCATCGATACCGAGCGGGCCCTTGGGCTTGGCCGTCTCGATGTTGACCACGCCGCCGATCGCCTGGCTGCCCCAGATGATCGAGTTGGGACCGCGCAGCACTTCCACGCGGTTGACGTTGCCGGCCAGCAGCGGGCCGAAATCGAACTGGGCATTGGGGGTCGAGATGTCGTTGACCCGCACGCCGTCGACCAGGACGAGCGTCTGCGAGGAATTGCCGCCGCGGACGAACACGCTGGTCAGCCCGCCGAAGGAACCGCGCTTGGCGACCGCGATGCCCGGAAGGGTCCGCAGCGCATCGCCCACGCTCTGGACCTGAAGCTGGTCGAGCCGTTCGCGGCTGACAACCGAGATGGCCTGGCCGGTCTCCTCGCGCGGTTGCTCGAAACCGCTGGCGAGCACGACGATGTCGTTGGGGTTGGTCGCCTCGTCGGTGGTGGCTTCGTCAGCCAGGGCAGGCGTAGCGAGAGCAAGAGAAGATGTTAGGAAAAACAGGTACTTCATGGAAAAACCTCCAGTCACGAACGAACTGCCGTTCATGGCCAGAGGCCTCCGCAGGATTGCGAAGTCCAAGCTGCATCCGGTACACCCCGCCCGGCGCGGAACGACCGTCACTGGCAGGTCTCCTGACTCCCGGATCGTCGCTTTCCGCCTGCCTTCCCAGTTCCAGAACCAGTGGCGTGGTGGGCGGATCGCTCCCCGGTCACAGTTGCGGGGGCAGTGCGGAAATCCCATCCGCTTCCCTCTTAGGCCCGCTGACGCGGACAACCGATGACGTGCGCGGCCCGATAGCCCCGTCGAATTCGCCTCGCAAGTGCAGCAAAGCCACACTGTGATCGAATTAACGCGTTAACCCCCCAGCAAAAGCGCGTCCCGCTGCGGGACAGCGGCGAAAGCGTGAATGCATGGGCAAGCAAACCCGCCTAGGACGAACCTGCAATGAGCCGTGCCCTTTCGCCCCCTGCCCTGGCTTTCCTCGACGAGCCCCAGCCGCGCGATTTCTCGGCGCGCCTGGTCCGCAGCGATATGCGCGGGATCAGCCCGCGCAAGCGGCACTTGGGCCGCCGCGCGGTCGTGCTGGCCGCAGCCGTGGCCGTGCCCGCAGTCGCCGCGCCCAGCCAATGGAACTTCGAGATCGGTGCCGCAGGCCATGCCCAGGTGCAAACCGAGCCGATGCCGTTCGAGCGGGCCGGCCAGTCCTTTCCCGGCTCCGCCTTCTATTATCTCGCCGCCGAAGCGCCTCGCGAACCGGCCTTCGGCGAAGGAATCCGTTCCGACGGCGCCGACCCGCCCAATGGTCTCGGTAGTGGTCCCGTCGCCCGCGCCCTGCACATCGACAATAGCGGCGTCGACCGCAGCCGCGCGGTGCAATGCCTGACCGCCGCGATCTACTACGAAGCGGCGAGCGAACCTGACGCGGGGCAGCGCGCGGTCGCCCAAGTCGTGCTCAACCGCGTGGCCCACCCGTCCTATCCCAAGACGATCTGCGGTGTGGTTTACCAAGGCTCCGAGCGGTCGACCGGTTGCCAGTTCAGCTTCACCTGCGACGGGTCGCTCGCCCGCGCGCCCAGCCGCCTGTTCTGGGAGCGCGCCGCCGCGGTAGCGCGTGACGCGCTGTCCGGCTACGTCTACCGCCCGGTTGGTCTGGCGACCCATTACCATACCCTGGCAGTCCATCCCTATTGGGCGCCGAGCCTCAATTTCCTCGGGGTCATCGGGGCGCATCGCTTCTATTCGTTCCGCGGCCCAGCGGGTCGCCCGGCCGCCTTCAGCTTCGCCTATCTCGGCGGCGAGCCGATGGCCGCGCCGCACGCCCGCGACGCCCGCGCCGACAGCCGGCCCGACCCCGTCGATCCCCTGGCGATCGAGCGCGCCTATGCCGCCGGTCTCGTCAAGGCCCAGGGGGGAGCGCTGGTCCCGGCCGCGCTTGGGGGTCTTATCCCTGCCCGATCCGCCCCGGTCCCGACCTATTCGGCCGAACAGCTCCAGCGCGGCGGCGACGCGCTCTATCGTGGACAGAACCTGCCGCAGGCGACCGGCATTCGTCCGGAGTACCAGAACTCCGGACAATGGATCGCCCAGCCGGTCGGCTGAATTCGCCCCACTCCCCCCGTTGCAAGCCAGGCAATGGCCGCGGCGGGCGAGCCGAACAGCGGCAGGGTTAATTTTCGCAAGCATTTTCGAAACCATAGCGGCGAACGAAGACTTAGGCCCGCAGGCCTAGACACCGGGGGATCGTTTCCCCCCGGAGCCTTCCCACGATGACCATCCGTTTTGCCGCTGCCCGTTCCGGCGATAGCAGCGTGATCGTCAGAACCCTGACCTTGGCGTCGCGCCGCGCGGCCGCCAACGACAACGAGGGCCGAGCCGCCGTACCCGGCGGCGGTTTCCCGCGCGATCCGATCCTGCGCGCCGCGCTCAAGCACTTCGCCCAGCACGGCCTCGGCGCCGCCGAACAGGCCCACCGCAACGCCGAAAGGGCTTTCTTTGCCGGCAAGCGCGAAGAGTATCGTCACTGGCTGGCGATTTGCCGCGCCCTCGACCGCCGCATGGCCGATGCCGTAGCCGCGCATCGCGGGATGGCTTGAGCCGCTTCTTCCCCGAAAAGTGCGGCTTGCGAGGGATTCGTAACCCGGCCATTAACCATTCGGTGACACCTTCTGGCTACATGCCAGGGTGGCGAATGGGAGCTACCTAGATCAAGCGCTTACGCTCCATGATGCGGGTGTTGTTCAGCACCAATGCGATCGACGACAGGGTCCGCCGGACGCTGGTCGAAACGCTGTACACGCAGCCCGCGAGCCTGGCGCTCGGCGCCGCCTGTGGAATCCTGACCAGCCTGGTCGCCGCCTATCAATCCAAGAACGACGCCATCACCCTTGCCGCCTGCGCCCTGACCGCGATCGCCGTCATTCGGGTCGGCATGGGGATCCTGCTGCCTCGCTTCGTCGTAGGCGGTACCCGCGCGCTGGAAATCCTCTACGAAGCCGGCGCCTTTTCCTATTCGCTGATCATCGGCGTGATCGCCGCGCTGACCGTCTGGGTCGACACCCCGCACGAGGTCCAGCTGCTGATGGTGTCCAATGCGATCGGCTATGGCGTCGCCATCTCGGCACGCAATGCCGGCCGGCCGGCCATCGCCATCGGTCAGATGATCCTCTCGTTGTGTCCGATCTGCCTGGCCCTGCTCGAGCGCGGCGACGTCGCGCTCGTCACGCTGGCGTTCTCGATCTTCCTGCTGCTGCCGGCAATGACTTCGGTCACGCTCAACGTGTTCCGCGTCCTGCGCAATTCGGTCGCCGCGGCCGAGACCAGCGCCCGCCTGGCCGAGCGGATGCAGGTCCTGGCCCGCACCGACGTGGTCACCGGACTGCTCAACCGCGCGGGCCTCAACCACCATCTCACCGAGCGGCTGATGGCCCTGCCTCCCGACGGCAAGCTGGCGCTATGCTGGCTGGACCTCGACCGCTTCAAGGAGGTGAACGATACGCTCGGCCATCAGACCGGCGACCGCTTGCTGTCCCAGGTCGGCGAACGGCTGTGCAAGCTGGCCCCGGACGGGGCCAGCGTCGGCCGTTTCGGCGGCGATGAATTCATCCTCGCCTTCCAGGCCAAGGATCGCCGCGAGATCGAGGAACTGGCGCTTGAGATCCGCGAAGAGATCAACCGGCCCATGCGGCTCGACGACAGCAGGCTGGAAATCACCGGTTCGATGGGCATCGCCGTCCTTCCCGAGGACGGCGAGGACATCGAGACGCTGATGCAGGGCGCCGACCTGGCGCTGTACCACGCCAAGGTCAACGGCCGAAACCAGGTCTCGTTCTTCGAGACCTCGATGACCCGCGACTTGGTCCGCCGCAAGGAGATCGAGGCCGAACTGCGCCTCGCCCTGCAGCGCAACGAGCTGTCGATCTACTTCCAGCCGATCGTCGACCTGGCGACCGGCCGGATCCGCTCCTTCGAAGCCCTGGTCCGCTGGTTCCACGCCGAAAAGGGCGAACTACGCCCCGACGAGTTCAGTCCCGTCGCCGAGGAATGCGGCGCGATCATCACGCTGGGCAACTGGATCACCGCCCAGGCGGCCAAGGCGGCGGCGCAATGGCCCGACGAAATCACGATCGCGGTCAACCTCTCGCCGCTGCAGATCAAGGCACCGGGGGCGGCGCTAGGTATCCTCACCGCCTTGCGCGAGGCCGGTCTGCCGGCGCACCGGCTTGAGCTCGAGATCACCGAGACGGTGCTGCTCGACCACAGCCAGAATACCGACAACTTCATGGCCGAGCTCGGCGCCGCGGGGGTCCGCTTCGCGCTCGACGACTTCGGCACCGGGTACTCTTCGCTCGGCTATCTCCACAAGTATCCGTTCGGGAAGATCAAGGTCGATCGCAGCTTCGTCTCCGGCGTCAACGTCGGCAAGAAGAGCGACGCCATCATCCGCGCCGTCTCGGGCATGGGCCAGACGCTGGGCATGTCGATCGTGGCGGAAGGCTTGGAGACGGTCGAGCAGGTCGAGGCCGTCCGTGAAGCCGGCTGCACGCTGGGCCAAGGCTACTACTTCAGCCGCGCCGTGCCGGACTATGTCGCGGCCATGCTGCTCAGCCAGGAACGCGAGAACCTGAAGCTGGAGCGGCTGGCGAGCTGAGGGCCGTCTAATCCTGCCCTTCAAAGACGATCACGCCCTTTGCAAACCGCAGTCGCTCTCCCCTCGGGGGAAAGAGCGACTGGCTTGCGGGCATGCCTCTCTCGCGAAGGGAGAACTCAGGGCGCCACCTCCCGCCGGCCCACCGCGCTCCAATCCACGTTGCGAGTGGCGTACATCACCCCGGCGAGCGCCACGAAGAGCATCACCGAACCGATCAGCAGCGACCAGGCCTCAAGGTTCAGCAGCACGAACAGCAGGGCGTAGAGCCCCACCAGCAAGGCCCCGACGAACTTGCCGCGCTTCCAGCTCTTGAGCACCGCGGCGCTATAGGCGGAAAGCAGCGCGATGATCGCCGCCGAGGCCACGACATAGGCGGCGGAAAAGCCGATCACCTCGGCGAAGGCCAGCAGCATCACGAAGAACAGCACCAGTCCCGCCCCGGTCAGCAGGTAGTCCGCCGCAGCGACCTTGGCCCCGCCGACGATGTCGAACACCAGGACGGTCAGGAAGGTGAAGCCGATGAACAGGAAGCCATACTTCACCGAGCGGTCGACCTTGGAATAGAGGTTCACCGGCTCGACCAGGCCGACTGTGACGGCCTTGGCCTGACCCGAGGTCGCTTCCGAAGTGGTGGCGACGTCCGCTGCAACCGCCGAGACGAGGTTCGCATTGCCCGAACCGTCATCGATCGCGGGCGGGCCCTGATCCTCGGTTGCGACCGGCGCTTGGCCCAGCGCCAGCTTGTCGATGGTATAGCTCGCCTTGAAACCTTTGTCGGTGACCGCCGGCCTCTCGGGCAGAAAAGCTCCGCCAAAGCTCGGGCTGGCCCAGGCGGACTCCACCGCCCATCGCGTCTGCCCGCCGCGTGGCACGAGGCTGAGCGACCTGCTGCCGCGCAGGCCGAAGCCGTAGTCGACGGTGATTGCCGCCCCGCCATTCCACGGCAGGAAAGCGAAGAAGCCTGCCCCGCCCGTGGCACCCGGTCCCTTGCCGGGCTGCACGGCCAGGGCCTGGCCATTCACCACGAGCGAACCGCCCTTGGTGAGCCCCCGCGCGTCGGAAGCACCCATGCGCAGCTCGGCGCGGTCCCAGATCAGCTTCTCGCGGGTGACGCCGAAGCGCGGCAGGTCGGCCGGCAGTTCGAACTTCGCGGTGCCCTTCACCTCCGCCTCGAACAGGACCGAGCGGTAGATCGACTTGCGCCGTTCCTGTGGGTCGATCCTGGTCGTCACCTTGTTATCGACCGGCGAGATGTAGAGCAGCTTCTCTACCTCGACCACGCGAGTGACCTGCTTGCCGTCGATCTCTTCGTTCTGGGTCTGGGTGGTCATGAACGGCACGACGACGATCGGTCCGGCCACGATCTGCGGCCCGCCCCAGCCGGCATTTATCGAGTTCTGCGCGGTCTCGGACTGGCTCTGCCGATCGTAGACCAGCGCCCAGACCAGCATCAGCGGAATGGTGAGTGCCAGCCCGATCAAGGCCACGAACAGCAACTTGATTCCCGGCGAGCGTTCCTTGCGGACTTCCTCGGTCATACGGCCTCTCTCCAACCAGACGACGCATTGCTCTACGCCGAACATAGCGGATCAAGCCGGCTTGGATACCGGCGGGCGAATTACTTTGTGGAAGAGACCTGGTGGAACTGGGCGATAGCGCGGCTGACGCCCTGCATCAGCGCCATTCGCTCGGGGATCGGGCGCGTCGTCTTCCGGATCATGACGGCGACGCCGTAATAGGAGCCGTCGGGCGCCTGAAGCACGCCTACGTCGTTGTAGCCGGTGGAGACGCGGCCGAGCTCCTGGCCGGTTCCGGTCTTGTGGAAGACCTTCCATCCCACCGGAGCGCCAGCTTTCAACCGCATCGGGCCGGAGTGGGTCCGGCTGAGGATGTCCATCATCACCGCGGTCGACTGCGGCGAAAGCACCTGGCCGGTGGCGACGTTTGCCAGCGCATGGGCGATGCCGGCGGGGCGGGCGCCGTCCATCGGATCCTTGAGGTAGTTCTCCAAGAGATCCTGACGCAGCCCCATCGGCAGGGCGGCACGAGCCTGCTCGAAATTGCGGCCGAGCGAATAGTCCTGCCGCCACGTCAGCCCCGCGGTCGCGCTCTGCAGCAGCCGCTCGCCCGGGCCGAAGCGGATGCCATCGATGCCCTTGGCCTTGAACATCGTGCGCACGGCGTCGGGCCCGCCGACGGTCCACAGCAGGCGGTCGTTGGCGGTGTTGTCCGAATGCGAGAGCGCCTGGAACATCAGTGACGATGCCGGCTGCCGGACCTGGCCCTGTTCCAGCACGGCGCCGCGGATCGGCTGGTTGAACAGGGTAAGATCGTTCGGGGTGATCGTGATCGCCTGGTCGAGCCTCATCTTGCCGCGATCGACCGCATCGAGCACGCTCAGGGAAACCCATAGCTTGGACACGCTCTGCTGGGGAAACAGTTCGCCAAGCCGCGTTCCGACTTCCCAGCCGCAACCGGCCTTGACCACGCCGATTCCCACTTCGCCGTCGAAGCCCTGGGCCAGCGCGGTCAGCTCGCGCTGCAAGGAAGCGGGCGACGCGCTGCAATCGGCCTTGAAGGCCGGGGCGGCCGCCTGGGCCGGGCGGACGCCGCCAGAGAGCGCGATCCGCACGATCTGGCCGGCGGGCTTGTAGGTCACCGCCGCCAGCGCGGCGACGCCGACGATGGCGAGCGCGCCCCAGCGCCAGGCACTACGGGCGCGGCTGGGCGGCCGACGCAGCGAGCGCGAAGATATCAGTTGCGAGCGGTAGAGGCGTTTTGTCATGGGTGCGGCCGTATCCTACCTAGTCTTTGGACCGCTTCGGATGCAACCACCCCTCGGCCGGCTCCTGCGACAATACGCGTAAATCCTGCGATGAACGCCGTCTTCAACGGGAACGACGCAGGCCGTTCAGACAATACAGGGCTAATCTGAACAAAAGGAACATTTCGCATTCAGCAGGTTTCAACCTGCGATCCGCCAACCGGTCTCAGGATTTCGAAGGAGAACCTTTCAATGCGCGCACTCGCCACTTTCAGTCTGCCTATCCTCCTCGCGGCCGGCATGGTTCCGGCCGCAGCCCTGGCCCAGCAGATCGGCGGTCCGGCTCCGGCCATGGCGCCCGCCAACACCCTGCTGACCGTCACCGCCGAAGGCCGCGCCAGCCGCGCGCCCGACGTGGCCGTGTTCACCGCAGGCGTCGCCAGTACCGGCGCAACCGCCGGCCAAGCGCTTTCGGCCAATGCCGCAGCGATGAACCGGGTGATCGCGGCCCTCGAACGGTCTGGCGTCGCCAGCCGCGACATCCAGACCAGCAACCTCGGCCTCAACCCGGTCTATGCCGAACCCCGCCGTCTTCCCGACGGCTCGGTCGAACAAGGCACGCCGCGGATCACCGGCTATCAGGTCAGCAACCAGGTCACCGTCAAGCAGCGCGACCTCGCCCGCTTCGGCCAGGTAATCGACACGCTGGTCGCGGCTGGCGCCAACCAGGTCAACGGCCCGAGCTTCCAGGTCGACAACGGCGACGCCGCAGCCGATGCGGCCCGCACCGATGCGGTGCGGAAGGCCCGCACGCGCGCCGAGCTCTACGCCCGCGCTGCCGGCCTGCGGATCGTTCGCATCCTGACGATCAGCGAAGGCGGCGGCTATTCCCCGCCGGTGCCGATGTACCGAATGGCCGTGGCCCAGGCAGCGGAGGCCAGCCCGGTCGCCCCCGGCGAGGTGGCGATCAACGTGAATGTCTCGGTTCAGTTCGAACTGGCGCCCTGATCGCGTACGGACCTTGACCTGCGCGGGGAGGCTACTACCTCCCCGCGCATGTCTGCTCCCAAGATCAAGATCTGCGGCATCGCCACGGCCGAGGCGCTCGAGGCGACGATCGCCGCGCGGGCGGACTATGTCGGGTTCAACTTCTATCCGCCCTCGCCCCGCTACCTCGCCCTCGGTGAGGCTCCTGCCCTGGCCGAACGCGCGGCGGGGCGGATTCTGCGGGTCGGCCTGTTCGTCGATGCGGCGGACGAGGCGATCGCCCAGGCCGTCGCCGCCGCCCGGCTCGACATGCTTCAACTCCACGGGGAGGAGACGCCCGAACGTGCGGCGCGGCTGCGGGAGCGGTTCGGCCTGCCGGTGTGGAAAGTGATCCCCGTCGCCGCCGTCGAAGACGTCCGCCGCGCCGCCGCCTACCGCGAGGCGGCGGATCTCATCCTGTTCGACGCCAAGACGCCGAAGGGCACCCTTCCGGGCGGTATGGGCCTCTCGTTCGACTGGTCGCTGCTCGCAGCGAATAAAGGATCGCTGCCCTGGGGGCTCGCCGGCGGCTTGACCCCGGACACTGTCGCGGGAGCCATTGCCGCCACCGGCGCGTCGCTGGTCGATGCCGCTTCGGGTGTCGAAAGTGCCACAGGTATCAAGGACGGCGCGAAGATCGCCGCCTTTTGCAGCGCAGCGCGCAGCGCTTAGCTCCCCAAACCGAAGCACGCTTGTTGTGCGTCGTTTCCTAAAATAGATTCATTCCGGAAAGAAAAAGGGGCGATCCGTTGCCGGACCGCCCCAATTCCTACCTCATATCCGAAATGGATTAGAAGTTGATGCCCAGGCCGGCAACGACGGCGTTCGCGTCGAGCGCACCCTGGTTGGTGAAGTAGTGGCGGTATTCGACCTTGCCGTACAGCGGGCCGAAGTTGTGCTCCCAGCCGGCACCGAGGTGCTCGCTGTCGACGGCGCCGGCAGCCGGCTTCGTCGAATAGCCACCGGCCAGGAAGACCTTGTCGTTGGCCGAGGCCTTCACGCCGAGACGGCCGGTGAAGCCGAAGACGACGCGGTTGGCCGAGCCTTCGAGGATCTTGTCGCCCGACACTTCGACGCCGGCGAAGGCGTTCGAACCGATGTCGAAGTCGTAACCGAGAGCGGCACCGGCGGTGGCTTCGGTGTAGTTGGCACCGCCGCCGATCCAGAACACGCCGGCGCGGGCTTCGACGCGCGCTTCGTTGGCGAGGGCCGGAGTGGCGGCCACGGCAGCAACGGCGGCGAGCGAAAGAAGAACAGTACGCATGATGTTAGCTCCTGAGCTTTTATTACCCCGTCTTGTTGCGGGGTGCGGCGCCATTATTCAGCGAACCTCTTTGTCGCAACGCACAATCGCCCACCGGGATGATTGCACATTTTCCTGTAGCATTTCTGCAACATGCAGTGTCGGATTTGTACAACTCATGCAAAGAGGGCGGCCCGTTGCCGGACCGCCCTCCGCTTGCGAGACTTGGCGGGCGCTTAGAAACGGAGGCCCAGCCCCACGCCGACCGAGTCAGCGTCGGCGGTGTTGGCGCCCTTGGGCAGATAGTGGCGATATTCCACCTTGCCGTAGAGCTTGTTGCCGAGGTTCTGCTGGTAGCCGGCGCCGACATGCCAGTTGCCTTCGGCATTATCGGCGAATTCGGTGGTATAGCCGCCGTTGGCGTAAAGCTTGCCGGCTTCGCCGACCTTCGCGCCGACACGGCCGGTGAAGCCGAAGGCCACCTTGGTGCCCGAGGTCAGGACCTTGTCGCCCGAGACTTCGGCGCCGGCGAAAGCCGAGGTGCCGAGATCGAAGTCGTAGCCGACAGCGGCGCCAGCCGTGGCTTCGGTATCGCCACCGCCCCAGATCACGCCGCCGCGGGCCTCGACGCGCGCCTCGTTGGCGAGGGCCGGAGTGGCGGCAACCGCGCCGAGTGCAGCAGCAGCGGCGAGCGGAATGAGAACTGTACGCATGGGTAACTCCTGATTTTTTGCGGCCCCGTCGATGCGGGACGTCGGCAGAGCTAGGAATGCCTGCCTGTCGTTCCAATGAACGGATTGTACGTTTGTTTCTCAGTTCACCGCTGTTGCGGAACACAGTTGCTAGATTGCCACATATTCGTTCATGTTGGAGAAAGAATTGTAGCGCGGCTGTAATGTCGCGCAAGGCGGCGCGGTCTGGACTTCGCCGCCCTTCTCTGCCAATCGCGGCGGGGTCATGACCCAGACCCCGATCCCCAACAGCCTGCGCAATCTTCCCGACGAGAGCGGCCATTTCGGCCAGTTCGGCGGCCGCTACGTCGCCGAGACGCTGATGCCGCTGATCCTCGACCTGGAGAAGGAATACCGTAAGGCCAAGGCCGACCCGGAATTCCAGCGGGAATTCGACGACCTGTTGGCCCATTACGTCGGACGCCCCAGCCCGATGTATTTCGCGCCGCGGCTCACGGAAGAATTTGGCGGCCCGCAGATCTGGCTGAAGCGCGAGGAGCTGAACCATACCGGCGCGCACAAGATCAACAATTGCATCGGCCAGATCCTGCTCGCGGTCCGGATGGGCAAGACCCGGATCATCGCCGAGACCGGCGCGGGCCAGCACGGCGTCGCCACCGCGACGGTCTGCGCGCGCTTCGGCATTCCTTGCGTGATCTACATGGGCGCGGTCGACGTCGCGCGCCAGCAGCCCAACGTGTTCCGCATGAAGCTATTGGGCGCCGAGGTCGTGCCGGTCGAGAGCGGCGCCAAGACGCTCAAGGACGCGATGAACGAGGCGCTGCGCGACTGGGTCGCCAACGTCGACGACACCTTCTACATCATCGGGACGGCCGCCGGTCCGCACCCCTATCCCGAACTGGTCCGCGATTTCCAGAGCGTGATCGGCAAGGAGGCCCGGGCGCAATTGCTCGAACGCACCGGCAAGCTGCCAGACCTCGCCATCGCCGCGGTCGGCGGCGGCTCCAACGCGATCGGCCTGTTCCACCCCTTCCTCGACGACGCCGAAGTGGCGATGATCGGGGTCGAGGCCGCAGGCCACGGGATCGAGAGCGGCCAGCACGCCGCCAGCCTGACCGGCGGGCTCCCCGGGGTGCTCCACGGCAACAAGACCTACCTGCTGCAGGACGAGGACGGCCAGATCACCGAGGCCCACTCGATCAGCGCAGGCCTCGACTATCCCGGCATCGGCCCCGAGCACTCCTGGCTCCACGAAAGCGGCCGGGTGAAGTACCTGCCCGTCACCGACGACGAGGCGCTCGA
>JBQCGM010000068.1:0-23589 GCA_051955585.1 Novosphingobium sp. | reverse complement strand
CGCGATGGTCTCTCAGCCGCGGACGCCTACAGGAAAATCATCCGCGATGCTCCCTATATAAGGAGTCGATCAGGAATAGTAAGGGGTGCTGGCGATGCATCAGAATGCTCAGGCTCAGGGGTGGCAACGCCCGCTCCCCACCCCAAAAGCGGCCATTAGGCGAGCTCTTCGCCACGACGGAAGCTGACGGCCGGCAACCCGCGCCGCGCATTTTTCGTTGAAGCCGGAACCGGGCCCGTCGTCCGGCGATGATCTCGCATGACCGATACCACAGACTTGATCGTTCGCGCCGAGCGCTGTCGCCGGCTCGCGCGCGGCGCCGACCCTGAAACAGAGCGTTCCCTGCTGGCGATGGCCCAGGAACTGGAAACGGAGGCGCGGCTGGCTTTCGGCCAGGGGTGGGATGACGGCGAGAGCCGGGGCTGATGGTCCGCCGGCTGCTGTGGATCGCCGTCGCCCTGGCGGCGATCGCCATCGTCGCAATGATGATCAAGATCCCGACGCAGCCCAAGCGGCAGGTCTTCGCGCCGCCGGTGGGCTCCGCGCGCTAGCATGACGACTTCATGTTGATCCTGCTCCGTTCGTGCTGAGGAGGGACCGAAATCGTAGCTCGAGGTGCCGTCTCGAAGCACCCACGCGGCGCTGCGAGACCGAGCTTCGGCTCAATGTAAATCATCGGGTTCTAGCGGCTCGGCCCGGAACTGAGCCCGCCCCAGGCCATTGAACAGCGGCAAGCCCAGATGGAATACGGCGATGGCCCCCAGTAACGATGTCCCGAAGCAACCCTCCCGCAAGATCATCTGGATCGCGGGTGGGATCGTCATTCTCATCCTCATCGTCGCCTCGCTGTGGGGCATCGGGCTCGGCACCGGCGGCGCGCTCGGCGTGTCGGGCGCGGCCCCCAGCGGCGACAATGCCACCCCTTCCCCTAGCGCCACTGCCGGCCTCCAGCCCCAGGGAACCGAACCGTGAGCGTAGCCCTTGGCCTTTTCGCGGGCGGCGTGCTCGCCTGGATCTCCACCGCCCGCGGCGCGGTACGATAAGCGGCGATCCGCCCATTCCAAAGAAAGGCCGCTCGCCCCCGCGCAGGCGGGACCTTAGGCCGCCAGACCCCGCCTTGCCCATGCCGACCGACGCCCCCGCCTGCGCGGGGGCGCGGGGCGAGAGGGACCAGACGATCCCCGCTCCACTGCTTTGCGCGTAACTTGAACGAAAAGGGCCGCCCCAACGAGACTGCCCTTTCGCGTTGTCTCGTGTGCCGAAGGCTTAGCTTGTCGAAGTCGGGCTCCGGCCCGATGCGGGCATTGTCGACTTTGTAGCTGACCTGCGCTCACATCCATCCAACAGGCTACTTGCCAGTTCGAGCGGGAACGGCGAACAGTATCGTCGAAGTCATTTGCGGGGGGGAACATGCGCTTCAGGATATGGCTGTGCTTGACCGCGATACTTCCAGGCGCAACCGCCCATGCCGCGGACACTGAGGTCCAGCGCGGTCCCGAACCGGGTTGGGTGCTTCAATCCGATCCTTTGCCGGTGCCGGCGGACGCACGCGGTGCCATATTCGTCCGCCGCCAGGACACTCAGGTCCATCTCGATGGCAAAGGCGAGCTGGTTTACAGCGCCTATCGGATCAAGATCCTCCATCCCAATGCACTGCAACTTGGCAACCTGTCGATCGCCTGGAACCCGGCGGCCGGCACGCCGGTCGTTCATGCGATCAAGATCCACCGCGACCGGGAGGTGATCGACGTCCTCAAGACGGCTTCCTTCGATATCCTGCGCCGCGAAGACCAGTTGGAGGCCGCAAAGCTCGACGGAAACCTGACGGCCGTGCTTCGCGTCCCGGACCTGCGGGTCGGGGATGAACTGGAATTCGGCACCACCATCCGCACCAGCGATCCTACTCTTGGCAAGGACTATGCCGGCGTTCTCGCTTTGCCGCCCGAAATCTCGCCAGGGCGTTTCCACCTTCGTCTTAGCTGGGACGAAGGACAAAAGCCGATGGTCAGGATCAGCGAGGATATGAAGACGGTCGTGCAGCAGGGGGCCACGGCCTATGATTACCGGCAGGACAATCCCCCGGCGGCCGCGCCGCCCAAGGATTCGCCTCCGCGTTTTGCTTGGCAGCGGGCCGTGGAATTCAGCAGCTTCGCCGGCTGGCCGGAGGTATCACGCCGCTTCGCCCTCCTTTACGACGCAGCGTCGCGGCTCGATGCGGATTCACCACTAAAGCGGGAAGCGGCACGCATAGCGGCAGCGCACCCGCAGCCGCTCGCGCGGGCAGGCGCCGCGTTGAAAACGGTTCAGCAGGATGTTCGCTATGTCTATGTCGGGCTGAACGGAGGCAACCTCACGCCTGCCAATGCCGCCGAGACATGGCAGCGCCGATATGGTGACTGCAAGGGCAAGACCGCGCTGCTGCTGGCACTGCTTCGCGAACTCGGCATCGAAGCGCAGGCCGTGCTGGTCAACGCCGGCGGCAACGACGACGGTCTCGACGAGCGCCTTCCCAGTCCACGCATGTTCGATCATGTCGTCGTGCGGGCCCAAATCGACGGCAAGGCCTATTGGCTGGACGGGACCTTGCCCGCCGTCGTATCGCCCGGAGCGGTGCCGGCCATGCCGTTCGAATGGGTCCTGCCGCTCAGCAAGGCGGGCAGCGACCTGGAGCATCTTCCATGGAGGCCGGCGGAGCGCCCCGATCAGGTGACCATGTTCGAAATCGATGCGCGAGCGGGCTTCGACAAGCCGGCTCGGATCGTCAGCACGACGATCAAGCGTGGGCTGGCGGGGCTGCAGGAGGAAATCCAGCTCTCCGCCCTCACGCCCGACCAACTGCTTGGCGCGTTCCGTCAGAACGCCATCGGCGAGACATGGCAATCGATCGAGCAGGTCCAGTGGCGCTATGACCAGAAGGCGCAAGCGAGCGTTCTGATGATCAACGGTACCGGAACCGTAGATTGGGACGACGACGGCGGCGTGAAATCGCTCGCCCTGCCCGGCGGGGGCTTCAGTCCCCCCGAAAAGCGGGTGCGTCCGGTGGATCAGGATCAGGAAGCCCCCTATTACAACAAGGCGGAATACGATTGCCGGGTGACCACGGTTCGCCTTCCCGCAACCACGCGGCAGGGGCAGTGGTCCCACAAGGATGACATTGCCACGCAAATGTTCGGACGGACCTATTACCGGGCTTTCGAACTGCGCGGCGGCGCCATGCGCATGATCCGGGGCTTGCGAACCGACCAGCGGGAGATCGACGGGGCCAGCGCCCGGCGGGACAACGCTCGCATTGCCGGATTCGACAACAGCATGGCGTGGATAACGTTCGATCCGAACGGCCAAAACGCAGTGGTGCAGAAGGCCAGACCAGTGCCCTCCACGGATGAAATCGATTGGACGGCGGACGACGTCCCCTGCCTTCCGAAGACGACGAAATAGGCTGGCCGGGAACGCGCAATACAGCCCGTCCAAATAACGCGCCGCTCGCCTCGAGCCATATCCCTGGGGAATACGAATGAACGCCAAACCGGCTTTACTTATCCTGGCAATGCTGACGGGCTCTAGCCCGACATTGGCAAAAGCGCCCGCACCGGCATCAGCGCCAGTCCCAATCGGATCACCCGGGGATTGGATCGGCTCGAGCGACTACCCTGCTACGGCGCTCCGCTATGAAATGACCGGCGTGACCGCGTTCAGGCTCACCGTGGATGAAGCCGGCAAGCCTACACAGTGCGAAGTGGTCGGGAGCAGCGGCTTCGACGTGCTCGACACGGCCACGTGCGACCGCGTCATGGCCAAGGCGCTGTTCACACCGTCGCGTGACCGCCGGGGCAAGCCGACCAACGGGACCTATCTGGGCCGTATCCGCTGGGTCATGCCGGATGATCATGCTCCCGCTCCTCCCAGAAGCGAGTTCTTCGTTCGCATCCTGATGACGATAGACCAGACCGGCAAAGCTATAGCGTGCCGAACGGCATATGAAGTTCCCGATGCTCCGCCCGCCCCCAGCAAGGAATCCTGCCAGTCGTTCATGGACACATTCCCACTGGCCATGGGTAGCGAAGTCAGAGGAAGTTTTCAGGGACCTGCGGCGGAAGCCGAATTCATGACGGCCCTCGCCTTCACGCCAGAGTTGCGCGCACGTGTCCTGGCTCCCCGAGTCGGCTACGAACAGCGAGCGCTTAATGTGGTACGCTTCACCGCAACAAAGGAAGGCACGCTCGGCAAGTGCGCTTTTGAAGAGCAACGAGGCTCCGCACGCATGATTTCCGGCGGCTGCCTGTCGATCTCCGGCAGCAAATTCGATCCGCCGTTTTCGGCTATCGACAAGGACGGCGTGGCCACCGGCTGGGAGATTTTCCGAGTGCTTCTGAAAACCGGCCAATAGCCTGGAATCAGCCGTGATTGCGACAGGCTCGAGAAGATGATGAAGGTGAAGCCAGTACCAGAGAAGCCGGAGTGAGAGGCTGGCACGGGGCCTAGTGGCGTTACTCGTTACCGCGGTCGCGCTGTGATCGGCCACCGGCTCTTGATCACGCAGGGAGTGGCATTCTCGGCTAGCCTCTGACCACTACGCGGTCGTGTTTACAATTTATACAAATCGCCAAACGAAAAGGGCCGCCCCAACGGGACGGCCCTTCGCGTTGTCTCGTATGCCGAAGGCTTAGCCCAGCAATTCCTGCTCGAGCTTCTTGGCCATTTCCTCGATGTTCTCGGGCGGCCAGCCGGGGATATCCATGCCCAGGCGCAGGCCCATCGAGCTGAGGACTTCCTTGATCTCGTTGAGCGACTTGCGGCCGAAGTTCGGCGTGCGCAGCATCTCGGCCTCGGTCTTCTGGACCAGGTCGCCGATGTAGATGATGTTGTCGTTCTTGAGGCAGTTGGCCGAACGCACCGACAGTTCGAGCTCGTCGACCTTCTTGAGCAGGTAGCGGTTGAGCTGGTTGGTGTCGCCTTCCTCCGGGAGGTTGCTGGCGGCGACGCCGATCAGCGGCGAGGCACCGACCGGAGCGACGTCCTCGAAGTGGACGAACAGCGCCAGCTGGTCCTGCAGGATGCGCGCGGCATAGCCGATCGCGTCCTCGGGAGTGACCGTGCCGTCGGTCTCGATCGTCAGGCTCAGCTTGTCGAAGTCGAGCTCCTGCCCGATGCGGGCATTGTCGACCTTGTAGCTGACCTGGCGGACCGGCGAGTAGAGCGAATCGACCGGGATCAGGCCGATCGGCGCGTCGATCGGACGGTTGCCGACGGCGGGGACGTAGCCCTTGCCGGTGTCGGCGGTCAGCTCCATGTTGAGCACCGCGCCCTCGTCGAGGTGGCAGATCACCAGGTCCTTGTTCATGACCTCGATGTCGCCCGAGACGGTGATGTCGCCGGCCTTGACCTCGGCCGGGCCGGTCGCCGAAAGCTGGAGCCGCTTCGGCCCCTCGCCCTGCATCTTGAGCGCGATCTGCTTGACGTTGAGGACGATATCGGTGACGTCCTCACGCACGCCGGCGAGCGAGGAGAACTCGTGCAGCACGTTCTCGATCTTGATCGAGGTGATCGCGGCACCCTGGAGCGAGGACAGCAGCACGCGGCGCAGGGCATTGCCCAGCGTCAGGCCAAACCCACGCTCGAGCGGCTCGGCGACGAAGGTCGCGCGGCGCTTGGGGTCGTTGCCGGCCTTCACTTCGAGGGTGTTGGGCTTCTTCAGTTCCTGCCAGTTCTTGATGTTGACAGTCATGGACGTCCCCTAAATGGATTTTCGGGCCCTGATGGTTTCGTGGGCCCGAAGGCTTGAATTCTGGCGGGAAAAGCCGCTGCTCCCGGGCGGGAACCGCGGCCGATCCGAATATGGGTGGCCCGCAGGCCACCGCAAGGCTCGATCAGACGCGGCGACGCTTGGACGGGCGCACGCCGTTGTGCGGGATCGGCGTCACGTCGCGGATCGACGTGATCGTGAACCCGACCGCCTGGAGGGCGCGCAGCGCGCTCTCGCGGCCAGAGCCGGGACCCTTGACCTCGACCTCGAGGGTGCGCACGCCGTGCTCGGCGGCCTTCTTGCCGGCGTCGTCGGCGGCGACCTGGGCGGCATAGGGAGTCGACTTGCGGCTGCCCTTGAAGCCCATCATGCCGGCCGAGGACCACGAGATCGCGTTGCCCTGGGCATCGGTGATCGTGATCATGGTGTTGTTGAAGCTGGCGTTCACGTGCGCGACGCCGCTGGTGATGTTCTTACGCTCGCGGCGCTTAATGCGCTGGGGTTCGCGTGCCATGTTACCTACCTACTTTCTGGAGAAATCCGCTCATCCCGAGGAGCGGCCCGATGGACCGTCTCTCGAAGGACTTACTTCTTCTTGCCGGCGATCGGCTTGGCCTTGCCCTTGCGGGTGCGGGCGTTGGTGTGCGTGCGTTGACCGCGGACCGGCAGGCCCTTGCGGTGACGCAGGCCGCGGTAGCAAGCCAGGTCCATCAGGCGCTTGATGTTCATCGCGGTCTCGCGACGAAGATCGCCTTCCACCGTATGCTCGGCATCGATGGTCTCACGGATGTGCAGGACTTCCTGGTCGGTCAGGTCCTGGACGCGGCGGGCGTGATCGATGCCGAGCTTGTCGGCGATCTGCTTCGCCTTGAACGGGCCGATACCATGAATGTAGGTGAGCGCGATGATCACGCGCTTGTTGGTGGGGATGTTTACCCCGGCAATACGAGCCACTTAATTCTCCATGCTCCACGGAAGATCGGCGGAATCGCTGCGGATCGCCACTCTTCCATCTCAACGCTTTGACACCGACAAAACAGCAAAAAGTCCGGATGGCGCAAAGGAATAGCGCCTGCCGGACTAACCCGCTGTTGTCGAGTGAAGGGCGCGCTTACGGCGATTCGCCCGAGGTGTCAACTCGCCCCCTGGCAAAGCGGCGTGCCCCCGGACAGGAAGATCAGGCGATGATCCGCTCGATCGCCTGGGTCACCGCGTCCATCTCCGCCATGCCGTCAACTCGGGCGACAATGCCACGCGCCTCGTAGATCGGCAAGATCGGTGCGGTCTTGGCGCGATATTCGGCCATGCGGGTTCGCACGGTTTCCTCATTGTCGTCAGGACGACGCTTGAACTCATGGCCGCCGCACTTGTCGCAGGTGTTCGCCACGGCCGGCTGCTCGAATTTGTCGTGATAGCCCTTGCCGCAATTCGCACAGGTGTAGCGGCCGGTGATCCGCTCAACCAAGGCGTCCTCATTGACGTCGAGTTCGACCACATGATCGAGCCGGCGCCCCCGCTGCGACAGGATGCGGTCGAGCGATTCCGCCTGGGCGGCCGTGCGGGGATAACCATCGAAGATCGCTCCGACGTCGCGGCCCATCGCATCCAGCTCTTCCCCGATCAGTGCCGAGACGATTTCATCCGAGACCAATTCGCCTCGTTCCATCACCGCCTTGGCCTGAAGCCCGACCGGCGTGCCCGCCTTGACCGCGGCGCGCAGCATGTCGCCAGTCGAGAGCTGGCGCATGCCGTGGCGTTCGACGAGCCGCTGCGCCTGTGTGCCCTTGCCGGCCCCCGGGGGCCCCAGCCGGATGATGTTCACGGCATTACCCCCTTGAAAGTACAGCCCTGCGCCCTCAGCGCAGCCGGCCCTTCAGCTTAGCCTTCTTGATCAGATCGCCATACTGGTGCGCCAGCAGGTGCGACTGGATCTGCGTGATCGTGTCGACCGTCACGTTAACCACGATCAGCAGCGAGGTGCCGCCCAGGAACATCGCTTGGACGCCGGTCTGTGCGATCACCCACTCGGGAACGATGCAGACGACCGTCAGATAGGCGGCGCCGATCACAGTAATGCGGGTCAGCACGTAGTCGAGATAGTTGGCGGTGGTCTTGCCGGGGCGGATGCCGGGTATGAAGCCGCCGTTGCGCTTCAGGTTGTCCGAGGTCTCCTCCGGATTGAAGACCACTGCGGTGTAGAAGAAGCTGAAGAAGATGATCCCCAGCGCGTAGAGCACCATGTACAGCGGCTTGCCATGCCCGAGGTACTGGTTCATCGCGACGACGATCTTGCCCGAGACGGTCTCGGTCGAAACGTTGCCGGCAAACTGGGTGATCGTCAGCGGCAACAGCAGCAGCGAGCTGGCGAAGATCGGTGGGATCACCCCCGCGGTGTTGAGCTTGAGCGGCAGGTGGCTACGGTCCGCCTGCATCATGCCCTTAGCGCTCGCACGCTTGGGATACTGGATCAACAGGCGCCGCGTTCCGCGCTCCATAAAGCAAATGAGCAGCACCATGATCACCACCATCACGATCAGGCCGATGATGGTGAACCCGCCGATCGAACCCGAACGGCCGCCTTCGAACAGATTGCCGACGAAACGCGGCATCCCCGCAACGATACCGGCCATAATAATCAGCGAAGTGCCGTTGCCGATGCCACGGCTGGTGATCTGCTCGCCGAGCCACAGCAGGAACATGGTGCCGCCGACCAGCGAAATGATGATCCCCGCGTAGAACAGCGGACCGGTGAGGACCGCAAAGTCCTGCGCCACGGCATTGCGTGCCACGAAATATCCCTGGATGATGGTCAGGAACACCGCACCGTAGCGAGTGTACTGATTGAGCTTCTTGCGCCCACTTTCGCCTTCTTTCTTCAACGCAGCCAGCGCGGGGTGAAGCGACGCGGCCAGCTGCACCACGATCGAAGCGGTGATGTACGGCATCACGCCAAGCGTGATCAGCGAATAGCGCGACAACGCACCACCCGAGAACATGTTGAAGAAGTCGAGGATGCCGCCCTGACTGGCATCCATGAACTTCTTGAGCATCAGCGGATTGATGCCCGGCAGCGGCACGAAGCTGAGGAACCGGAAGACGATCAGCGCGCCGATCGTGAACCAGATACGCTTCTTGAGCTCGGTCGCCTTCGAGAAGTTGGCGAAGCTCATGTTGCTGGCGATATTGTCGGCGCGTGATGCCATTGGGAATTGGTGCCTTGCTTGCAATCGCTAACCCCGAGCGACCCCGCCCGCGGATTTCGACAGCTCATATAGGGGACGACGCGGCGATGTCGAATCCCGGAAGCGACAATCCCCGCCGGCTTTTCAACAAAGCCGGCGGGGATGCGCTATTGCCTTACTTCGCCTTGGCGGCGGCCTTGTTGGCTTCGCGGCGAGCGGTCTTCTTTTCGTGCTCGCTCGGCTGCGCGGCGGGCAGCTCGATCGAACCGCCGGCCTTCTCGACCGCCTCGCGCGCGCCCTTCGACACGCCGGCGACCTTGAAGCTGACCTTGGCGGAGAATTCGCCCTTGCCGAGCAGGCGGACGCCGTCCTTGCCGCCACGGGCCAGGCCGGCGGCCTTGAGCGCGTCATGGTCGATGACGGCCTTGGCGTCGAGCTTGCCGGCGTCGATGAACTTCTGGACCAGTCCCAGGTTCACCTCGGCATAGTCCTTGGCGAAGATGTTGTTGAAGCCGCGCTTCGGGATGCGCATGTGGAGCGGCATCTGGCCGCCCTCGAAGCCGTTGACGCTGACGCCCGAACGCGCCTTGGCACCCTTCTGGCCGCGCCCGGCGGTCTTGCCCTTGCCCGAGCCGATGCCCCGGCCCACGCGCATGCGGGACTTGCGGGCTCCGGCGTTGTCGCGGATGTCGTTGAGTTTGATAGTCATGATGCACTCGCTTTCGCTTTGGTCGCGCTGATGGAAGCGGGGCCCTTAGGCGAAGGCACCCGCGCTGTCACCCCCTTTTGCGCGGCGGGCGGATCGGCCCTTCCCTCGCGCTCCGCGGCGATGCTAGGAAAGCGCGAACGAACGGAGGGCATCACACTTGCGCGCAGACCTGCTGCGCGGGAGAATTCTGCAATTCGCCCTACTGCTGGCGGTTGCAGTAATCCTGCGATGCGACACCTTCGGCGATCCCAACCTGCACGGCGACGAGGTGTTCTATCACCAGGTCGGTCTGGCACTCCACGACGGCGTGGTACCCTATGTCGGGGTGTGGGACCGCAAGCCTTTCGGCCTTTTCGCGTTGTTCTATCTGATCACCGCTATCTCGGCCGCGCCGCTGGCCTATCAACTCGTCGCCACCCTGTTCGCGGCCGCGACCGCCTGGATCATCGCCCAGATGGCGCAGGCGTGGACCCGGCCCCTGGGCGGAGTGCTGGCGGGAATATGCTACCTGCTGTGGCTTGCCCCCTTCCAGGGATTCGGCGGGCAAAGCCCGGTATTCTACAACCTGTTCGTCGCCACCGCCGCCCTGCTGGTCCAGCGTGCCCTGCCTCGCCTGGCCCTGGGCGAACGGCCGGGCGGCGTCGCCGCCGCGATGCTTCTTGCCGGCAGCGCGATCACGATAAAGACCGCGGCCTTTGCCGAAGCCGGCTTCCTGGGCCTGATCTGCCTGATCACCCTGCTCCGTTCGCCACTGGGGAAGACCGTCGCTCTACGAACCGGCGCGCTTTGGGCTCTGCTGGGGCTGGCCCCGACCCTAGCCATCGCAGCGGGTTATTGGCTGGACGGACATTGGGCGGAGTTCTGGCACGCAATGGTCGCGGCCAACTTCGCCAAGCCCCCCTCATGGCTGGACGCGCCGCTGCGGGCAGGGATCATGCTGGCGCTTCTCGCGCCACTGCTGATCCCCGCTGTGCTCGGCCTGGTCGCCCAGGACCGGCAATCGCGACGCTTCGTGCTGTCGTGGCTGGGCGCAGCGCTGCTCGGGCTGGTCGCCCTGCCCAACTTCTATATCCATTATGCCCTGCCCCTGCTGGTACCGCTCTGCCTCGCTGCGAGCACCTTCCTCGCCCGCCCGCTGATCGGCCTGGCGACCACTGCCGCGCTCGCGATCCTGGCGCTGGCCCTAGCCCCGATCTTCCAGTTCGATCACACCGTCCGCTCCCGCGCTGCCATCGCCGAGCTCACCCGCGAGATCCGCATCCATCGGGGTGCGGGGCCGCTGCTGCTCTATGACGCGCCGCCCCAGCTCTACCGGACGAGTGGCCAGCCTTTCATTACTCCGCTGGTCTTTCCGACCCACCTCAGCCACCTGATCGAGCGCGACGTCAGCCAATTCTCGACCTTGAACGAGACTCGCCGCGTGCTGGGCCTCAGGCCCGGTGCCGTGGCCATGGCGGTCTATCCGCGCAACCTGCCCGCCAATGTCGAGACGCGGCAACTCGTCTTGGCCTACGTGGGGCGGCACTGCCGGCTGATCCGGGTGATTGGCACCCCAGAGCGCCTGGGTGACGCCTTCATCGCCGTTTGGGGCGATTGCCGTGGCTAAGCCGTTTGGCAATCCCTGGATCCGCCTTGCAATCCTGCTCGCCGTCGCGCTGATCCTGCGCTGCGACACCTTCGGCGATCCCAACCTCGACGACGACGACACCTTCTATCAGGCCGTCGGCATCGCGATGCATCATGGCGCTCTGCCATATGTCGACGTGTGGGATCGCAAGCCGTTCGGCCTTTTCGCGATCTATTGGGCGATCACCGGCATCTCGGCCGCACCGATCGCCTACCAGCTCGCCGCGAGCCTCTTCGCTGCCGGAACGGCAGGGGTCATCGCAGCCATCGGAGCGCGCTGGACGAAGCCGGCAGGCGGTCTGCTCGCGGGGCTCTGCTACTTGCTCTGGCTCGCCCCGACCCAGGGCTTCGGAGGCCAGACCCCGCTGTTCTACAACCTGTTCATCGCCGGGGCCGCACTCCTTGTGATCCGTGCCGAGCCGGAGCTTCGGCGGGGAGAGATTTCCCGGCAGGCCCTGGCGGCGATGGCACTGGCCGGCTGCGCGATCACGGTCAAGACGACCGCACTGTTCGAGGCCGCGTTCCTCTGGCTCTACGCGCTCTGGCAGGTGTCGCGATCCGACAGCGCCCCTCCCGGCATTTGGCGGCAAGGTGCCCTGTTTGCCTTACTTGGCTCCGCTCCGACCTTGTTGATCGGCGCGGCGTACCTTGTCCTTGGGCATGGCTACGAATTCTGGCACGCGATGATCACGTCCAACCTGCGCAAGACCCCGCCTGGCCTCTTCGCGATGAGCGTACGGGCGCTGATCATGTTTTCCTATCTTTCGCCGCTGCTGATCCTGGCCGTGTTCGGCCTAATGGAGCGGGGACGCGCCCGTCGGTTCGCAGCCCTCTGGCTGTTGGCCGGGGTGGTCGGGCTGATCTCGGTCCCGCGATTCTACATGCACTATGCCCTGCCGCTGCTGGTGCCGCTCTGCGTAGCGGCGATTCCGTTTCTTGACCGGCGGGGGCTGGGACCGGCTGCGACGGTGATCGTGGCGGGCGTATCGCTCTGGCTCGCCCCGCCCTTCCAGTTCGCCGCGACCGTGCAGTCCAAACTGGCGATCCAGCGCCTGGCCGAAGCCGTGCGCCGGCACGGCGAAAGCGGGCCCCTGATGATCTACGACGGGCCGCCGGAGCTCTACCACCTGACCGACCACGGCCTGGTCACTCCGCTGACTTTCTACGCCCATCTCAGCGACCTTGCGGAGAAGGATGTCAGCCATCTCTCCACCCTGGCCGAAACCCGGCGGGTCCTTGCCCTGCGGCCCCAGGCGGTGGTGATCGCGAACCCGCTCCGCAGCGCGCCAGTCAACACGGAGACCTATCGCCTGGTGCTTGGCTACATCTCCCGCAACTGCCGAATGGTGAAACGGGAAACGGCCTACGAGCGGATGAATTCCTATCCCGTCGAGGTGTGGGGCGATTGCCGCCGCTGGCTTCGTTCCGGTCAGATTGAACCGGAACGAAGATAGAAAATACTTTATTTACCGTGATTTACGAGTTGTCGGGCGATTCCATCCGGCTCGAAATCACCGAGCCATATCTCTCTGGCAAAGAAAAAGCCCCGGCTTTCACCGGGGCTTATCCTTGTTCAGCAAAGCCGAAGCGGTTCAGTCGACCACGGCCACCATGTGCGGCAGCTTGGCGATCGCACCGCGAACCTCGGCGGTGTCCTCGAGCTCGACGACGCGATGCATCTTGCCGAGGCCGAGGCCGATGAGGATCTTCTTCTGGGCTTCCGGACGGCGGATCGGCGAGCCGATCTGCTTGATCTTGATCTTCGCCATCAGACTTACTCCGTGATCGCTTCGGCGGCGGCTTCCGCCTCCGCAGCGTTCGCACCGCCGCGACCCAGCAGGTCGGCGACCTTCTTGCCACGACGCTGGGCGACGGACTTCGGCGAAGTCTGCTCGGTCAGCGCGTCAAAAGTGGCGCGGATCATGTTGTAGGGGTTCGACGTGCCGACCGACTTGGTTACCACGTCGGCAACGCCGAGGCTCTCGAATACGGCGCGCATCGGGCCGCCGGCGATGATGCCGGTACCGGCGGGAGCCGTACGCAGGTTGACCTTGCCCGCACCGAACCGGCCCTTGCCGTCATGATGCAGGGTGCGGCCTTCCTTGAGCGGAACCCGGACCATCGCGCGCTTCGCAGCAGCGGTAGCCTTGGTGATCGCTTCGGGCACTTCGCGCGCCTTGCCTTTGCCGAAACCGGCGCGACCCTTGCCGTCGCCGACTACGACGAGCGCGGCGAAACCGAAGCGCTTACCACCTTTGACGGTCTTGGAGACGCGATTGATGTGGACGAGCTTCTCGATCAGCTCTTCGCCGCCATCGTCGTCGCCACCACGGCCACGGCCGCGATCGTTGCCGCCACGACCACGGCCGCCATCGCGGCCACCACGATCGTTGCCGCCACGGCGGTTGCCGCCAGGGCCGCGATTGCCGCCGGGGCCACGCGATTCACGGGCTTCCACGACATGGTCACCGCCCTGGGTGGGTTCGGCCGCGATCGGCGTCTCGGCGATCTGCTCGGGGGTGTTGGTTTCGTCAGCCATCATCAGAACTCCAGCCCGCCTTCACGCGCGGCGTCGGCCAGCGCCTTGACGCGGCCATGGAAGAGAAATCCGCCGCGATCGAACACGACGGTGGTCACGCCGGCCTTCTGTGCGGCAGCGGCCAGGTCCTTGCCGACCTGGACGGCGGCATCGACGTTCGAACCGGTCTTCGACCCGAGGGTCGAGGCGGCGGCCACGGTGTGACCCTTGGTGTCGTCGATGATCTGCGCATAGATGTGGCGGCCCGAACGGTGGACCGACAGGCGCGGACGCCCACCGGCACGAGCCTTCAGCGCGGTGCGAACCCGCCGACGGCGGCGGTCGAAGAGGGAGAGCTTGGCCATTACTTCTTCTTCCCTTCCTTGCGGAAGATGTACTCGCCGCGGTACTTGATGCCCTTGCCCTTGTAGGGCTCGGGCTTGCGCCAGCGGCGGATCTCGGCGGCAACCTGGCCGACCTTCTGCTTGTCGATGCCGGTGATCTCGACCGTGGTGTTGTCCGGGGTCTTGATCTCGATGCCTTCCGGCACCGCGAAGTCGACGTCGTGGCTGTAGCCGAGCTGCAGCTTCAGGTTCTTGCCCTGGGCGTTGGCACGGTAGCCGACACCGGTGATCTCGAGGACCTTGGTGTAGCCTTCGGTGACGCCGGTGACCAGGTTGTTCACGAGCGTGCGCTGCATGCCCCAGAACGAGCGAGCCGCCTTGCTGTCGTTGGCCGGGCGCACCAGGATGCGCCGTCTTCGACGGTGTAGGTGATTTCGTCGCGCAGGCTGAGCGTCAGAGTGCCCTTGGGGCCCTTCACGCTGAGCACGCCGTTCGCGATCTCCGCGGTGACGTCGGCCGGAATGGCGACCGGAACCTTACCGATGCGGCTCATCAGAACACCTCCGCGAGCACTTCGCCGCCGACGTTCTGGGCGCGGGCCTCGGCATCCGAGAGCACGCCACGAGGGGTCGAGACGATGGTGATGCCGAGACCGTTGCGGATCACCGGGAGTTCCTTGGAACCCGAGTAGACGCGGCGGCCAGGCTTGGAGACACGGGCGACGTGCTTGATGGCCGGCTGGCCTTCGAAGTACTTCAGCTCGATACGCAGCTGCGGATGGGCGCCGGTGGCGTCCTCCGCATAGCCGCGGATGTAGCCTTCGCGCTGCAGAACCTCGAGCACGCGGGCGCGCAGCTTCGAGGCCGGCGAGAGGACGGAGTCCTTCTTCGCGCGCTGGCCGTTGCGGATGCGGGTGAGCATATCACCCAGGGGATCGGTCAAAGCCATCGATCAGATCCTTACCAGCTCGACTTCGTCACACCGGGGATCATGCCCTTGTTGGCAAGATCACGGAGCTCGATGCGGCAGAGGCCGAACTTGCGATAGTAGCCGCGCGGGCGGCCGGTGGTGGCGCAGCGATTGCGGACCCGGGTCGGGTTCGCGTTGCGGGGAAGTTCAGCCAGCTTGAGCCGGGCGATCAGGCGCTCGCTATCGTCGAGCGACTCATCGTCGGCCTTGGCCTTCAGCGCGGCAAACTTGCCGGCATATTGCTTCACGAGCTTCTTGCGCCGCTCGTTCTTGTTCACGGAACTCAGTTTCGCCATGGACTTAAGCTCTCTTCTTCAAATCTGGGTCACGCGGCCTGCTGCTGTTCGGCAGCTTCCAGCGGGAACGGGAAACCGAACAGGCGGAGCAGCTCGCGCGCTTCGTCGTCGGTCTTCGCGGTGGTGGTGACGATGATGTCCATGCCGCGCACCTTCTCGATCTGGTCGTAGCTGATCTCGGGAAAGATGATCTGCTCCTTCAGACCCATCGCGTAGTTGCCGCGGCCGTCGAACGACTTGGGGTTCAGGCCACGGAAGTCGCGGATGCGGGGCATGGCGATGGTGATCAGACGATCGAGGAATTCGTACATGCGTTCGCGGCGCAGGGTAACCTTGCAACCGATCGGCATGCCTTCACGCAGCTTGAACTGCGCGATCGACTTCTTCGCCTTGGTGATCACGGGCTTCTGGCCGGCGATCAGTTCCATCTCGGCAGCGGCGGTCTGGACCTTCTTCTTGTCCTGGCTCGCCTCGCCCACGCCCATGTTGAGCGTGATCTTCTCGATCTTCGGCACTTCGAGAGCGTTCTTGTAACCGAACTTCTCGGTCATCGCCTTGGCGATCTGCTCGTCGTACTTCTTGCGAAGACGCGGGGTGTACTTGTCAGCCATCGATGGTCTCCCCGGACTTCACGGCCACGCGGACCTTCTTGCCGTCCTTGGTTTCGAAGCGCACGCGGGTCGGCTTGCCGTCGGCTCCGGCGATCGCGACCTTCGAGATGTGCAGCGGCGCCTCGCGGCGATCGATGCCACCCTGCGGGTTGGCCTGGCTCGGCTTGCGGTGACGCGCGGCGACGTTGATGCCCTGCACCAGGACCTTGTCGTCCTTCGGCAGCACCTGGAGGACGGTGCCGGTGCGGCCCTTGTCCTTGCCCGAACGGACGACGACATTGTCGCCCTTCTTGATCTTAGCGGCGGCCATTACAGCACCTCCGGCGCGAGCGAGATGATCTTCATGAAGCCCTTGCCGCGCAGTTCGCGCACCACGGGTCCGAAGATACGGGTGCCGATCGGCTCCTCGTTCTTGTTGACGAGGACGGCGGCGTTGCTGTCGAAGCGGATCACGCTGCCGTCGGTCCGGCGCACTTCCTTGCGGGTGCGAACGATGACGGCGCGGTGAACGTCGCCCTTCTTGACCTTGGCGCGCGGCTGCGCCTCCTTGATCGACACCACGATGATGTCGCCGACGCCCGCGGTACGACGCTTCGACCCGCCCAGCACCTTGATGCACTGGACGCGCTTGGCGCCGCTGTTGTCCGCGACGTCGAGATTGGATTGCATCTGGATCATAGATCCGGTTCCTTCTCAGTCGGCTTGCCGGAACCAGTCCGGCAGTTCCAAAATTCTCCGGCCCCGAGAGGCCGGAAGCTCACTCAGACGTCGGCTTCGACCGCGGCGGTCTTGCCCGCCTGGACGCGCTCGATGACCTTCCAGGTCTTCAGCTTCGACAGCGGGCGGGTCTCTTCGATCCGCACGGTCTCGCCGGCCTTGAAGGCGTTGTCTTCGTCGTGGGCGTGATACTTCTTCGAGCGGCGGATGATCTTCCCGTAGAGGGGGTGCTTCACCTTGCGCTCGACCTTCACGACGACGGTCTTGTCGGTCTTGTCGGAAACCACGGTCCCGATGAGGATACGCTTGGGCATCGTAGTCTCCTTACGCCTTGGCCGAGCGAGTACGCTCGCTCTGCAGCGTCTTGATACGGGCGATGTCGCGGCGCACTTCCTTGATGCGCGCCGGACGCTCCAGCTGGTTCGTCGCAGCCTGGAAGCGCAGGTTGAAGGCCTCGCGCTTCAGGTCGCCGAGATCGGCCGAGAGCTGATCGTCGGTCTTGGCGCGGAAGTCCGCGGCCTTGCCCGAGTTCTTCACGTTCTTAGCGGCGGCCATCATTCGCCTCCCAGGTGCGAGGTGTCGCCGAGACGGGCGACGACCTTGGTCTTGATCGGCAGCTTCATCGCGGCGCGGCTGAAGGCCTCGGCGGCCAGCGGGCCGGCAACGCCGTCGAGCTCGAACAGGATGCGGCCGGGCTTCACGCGGGCAGCCCAGTATTCGATCGAACCCTTGCCCTTGCCCTGGCGGACCTCGGCGGGCTTCTTCGAGACCGGCACGTCCGGGAAGACGCGGATCCAGAGACGGCCCTGGCGCTTGATGTGACGCGTGATCGCGCGGCGGGCCGCTTCGATCTGGCGCGCGGTGATCCGCTCGGGCTCCAGAGCCTTGAGGCCGTAGGAGCCGAAGTTCAGATCGGTGCCGCCCTTGGCATCGCCCTTGATCCGGCCCTTGAAGGCCTTGCGGAACTTGGTCTTTTTCGGTTGCAGCATGGCTTAGTTCCTGCGGTCTTCACGTGCCGGACGCACGCCGGAGGTCTGGGCCTCCATCATCAGGCGGTCCTGGGCCAGCGGATCGTGGCCGAGGATCTCACCCTTGAAGATCCAGGTCTTGATCCCGATGATCCCGTAGGCGGTCAGCGCTTCGGCTTCGGCATAGTCGATGTTGGCGCGCAGGGTGTGCAGGGGCACGCGGCCTTCGCGATACCATTCGACGCGGGCGATCTCAGCGCCGCCGAGACGGCCGCCACAGGTGATCTTGATGCCTTCGGCACCGAGACGCAGCGCCGACTGCACCGCCCGCTTCATCGCGCGGCGGAAGGCCACACGGCGGATCAGCTGGTCGGCGATGCCCTGAGCGACGAGCTTGGCGTCGATCTCCGGCTTGCGGATCTCGACGATGTTCAGCTTGACGTCGCTTTCGGTCATCTTGGCGAGCTGCGAGCGCAGCTTCTCGATGTCCGCGCCCTTCTTGCCGATGATGACGCCCGGGCGGGCGGCATAGATCGACACGCGGCACAGCTTGGCCGGACGCTCGATGACCACCTTGGAGATCGCGGCCTGAGGCAGCGTTTCCATAATGAACTTACGCATCTTGAGGTCTTCCTCAAGCATCGACGCATAGTTGCGGCCTTCGGAATACCAGCGGCTGTCCCAGGTACGGTTGATCTGGAGGCGCAGGCCGATCGGGTTTGACTTATGACCCATGGATCAGGCCTCCTCGACTTCGCGGACCACGATGCGCAGCCGGCTGAACGGCTTGAGAATGCGCGTGGACTTGCCACGGCCGCGCGTGTGGAAACGCTTCATGGTGATCGACTTGCCGACCGAGGCTTCCGCCACGACGAGCGCGTCGACGTCCAGGTTGTGGTTGTTTTCCGCGTTGGCGATCGCCGAAGCGAGCACCTTGCGGGCGTCGACAGCCATCGCCTTCTTGGAGAAGGCGAGGATGTTCATGGCGTCCTCGGCCTTGCGGCCGCGGATGAGGCCCGCGACGAGGTTCAGCTTCTGGGCCGAACCGCGGATCTGCGTGCCGACCGACAGGGCTTCCTTGTCGCCGACGCGACGGGGGGCTTTCTGCTTGCTCATCAGCGCTTGCCCTTCTTGTCGGCGGCGTGGCCGGGGAAGGTCCGCGTGGGAGCGAACTCACCAAGCTTGTGACCGACCATGTCCTCGCTGACCGAGACCGGGATGAACTTGTGGCCGTTGTAGACGTTGAACGACAGACCGACGACCTGCGGCAGGATCGTCGAACGACGCGACCAGGTCTTGACCGGGCCGCCACGGGTGCCGGCATCCTGCGCGGCTTCCGCCTTCTTGAGCAGGTGCAGGTCGACGAAGGGGCCTTTCCAGACGGAACGTGCCATGGCGGTTACCTCTTCTTCTTCGCGTGACGCGAACGGATAATGAGCTTGTCCGTCTGCTTGTTGTTACGGGTGCGGGCGCCCTTGGTCGGCTTGCCCCACGGAGTGACCGGATGACGACCGCCCGAGGTCCGGCCCTCACCACCGCCGTGCGGGTGGTCGACCGGGTTCTTGGCGACGCCGCGGGTCAGCGGGCGACGGCCCTGCCAACGGGTACGGCCGGCCTTGCCGAAGTTCTGGTTCTGGTTGTCGGGGTTCGAGACCGCGCCAACCGTGCCCATGCAATCGCCGCGCAGGTAGCGCTGCTCGCCCGAGTTCAGGCGGACGATGACCATGCCGCGGTCGCGGCCGACGAGCTGCACGTAGGTGCCGGCCGAACGAGCGATCTGTCCGCCCTTGCCCGGCTTCATCTCCACGTTGTGGATGATGGTGCCGACCGGGATCTGCGACAGGAGCATCGCATTGCCCGGCTTCACGTCGGTCTTCTCGCCGGCGACGATGGTGTCGCCCACGGCCAGGCGCTGCGGCGCCAGGATGTAGGCCTGCTCGCCGTCCTCGTACTTGACGAGGGCGATGAACGCCGTGCGGTTCGGGTCATATTCCAGACGCTCGACGGTGGCCGGCTGGTCCCACTTGCGACGCTTGAAGTCGATGTAGCGGTACTTCTGCTTGTGGCCGCCGGCGATGCCGCGCGAGGTCACGTGGCCCTTGTTGTTGCGGCCGCCAGTCTTGCGCTTGCCCTCGGTCAGCGCCTTGACGGGCTTGCCTTTCCAGAGCGACGACTTGTCGACGAGGACCAGTGCACGTCGCGACGGGCTGGTCGGGTTGAAATGCTTGAGTGCCATGGTGCGCCTCAGATACCGGAAGTGACGTCGATCGACTGGCCTTCAGCCAGGGTCACGACGGCCTTCTTGACGTCGGAACGGCGATAGGGCTGACCCTTCCACCGCTTGGTCTTGCCCTTCTGGGTCAGGGTGTTCACACCCGTGACCTTCACGCCGAAGAGCGCTTCGACCGCTGCCTTGATCTGCGGCTTGGTCGCCTTGTCGGCAACCTTGAAGACCACGGCGTTGTGCTCGCTGAGCAGCGTCGACTTCTCGGTGATGTGGGGGGCCACGATCACGTCGTAGTGACGAGTGTCGATTCCATCCTTAGCCATTGAAACGCGCCTCCAGCTTCTCGACAGCGGCGCGCGTCAGCACCAGCGTATCATGCTTCAGGATGTCGTAGACGTTGGCGCCCACGGCGGGGAGGACGTTCACGCCGACGAGGTTGCGGACGCTGCGGGTGAAGCCCTCGTTCACCTGCTCGCCATCGATGACCAGGACCTTCTTGCCCCAGTTCGCCTTGGCGAGCTGACCGGCAAGAGCCTTGGTCTTGGCGTCCTTGACGTCCAGCGTGTCGACCACGACGAGACCGGCCCCATTGTTACCCTGCGCCTTCGACGACAGGGCCATCTTCAGGCCGAGCGCGCGGACCTTCTTGTTCAGCGAGACATCGAACTCGCGGCGACGGGCGCCGTGAGCCTTACCGCCGCCGATGAACACCGGGGCGGCCCGATCGCCGTGACGGGCGGTACCGCCACCCTTCTGGCGGCCGAACTTTTTGCCGGTGCGGGCAACGTCCGAACGCTCGCGGGTCGCGCGGGCGATGCCGCGGCGGTTCTCGAGCTGCCAGGTGACGACGCGGTGCAGGATGTCGGCGCGCGGCTCGAGGCCGAACACGGCATCCGACAGCTCGATGTCGCCCTTGCCGGCGGTGCCGTCGATGTTGGAAAGCTTGACCTTCACGACTTAGCCCTCCTGACCTTCGGCCGCTTCGACAGCGACGGTCTCTTCGGCCGGCGTGTCGGCGGGAGCCGAGTCGTTGCTGTTTGCGGCCTGCTTCAGGCCGGCGGGATAGGGAGCCTCGGCGTGGCGGGCGACCTTCACCGAGTCGACCACGGTCAGCCAGGCGTTCTTCGCGCCCGGAACCGAGCCCTTGACGAAGATCAGGCCGCGCTCGTCATCGACGCGCACGACTTCGAGGTTCTGCTGGGTCCGCTCGCGGTCACCCATGTGGCCGGCCATCTTCTTGTTCTTGAAGACGCGGCCCGGATCCTGGCGGTTACCGGTCGAACCGTGGGCACGGTGGCTGATCGAGACGCCGTGCGTGGCACGCATGCCGCCGAAGCCCCAACGCTTCATGGCGCCGGCGAAGCCCTTGCCCTGCGTATGACCGGCGACGTCGACCAGCTGGCCCGGTACGAAGTGCGAGGCGGCGATCGTCGAGCCGACTTCGAGAACGGCGTCGTCGGCGACGCGGAATTCCACGACGCGCTGCTTCAGCGGCACGTTCGCCTTGGCGAAGTGCTCGCGCTGCGGCTTGGCGACGTTCTTCTGCTTGGCCTCGCCCGCGCCGAGCTGGAGGGCGACGTAACCGTCACGCTCCGCGGTGCGGACCTGAACCACCTGATTGTCTTCCAGCGCCAGGACGGTGACCGGCACGTGCCGTCCGTCCTCCTGGAAAAGGCGGGTCATCCCCACCTTCTTGGCGATCACGCCTGTGCGCATGATCCATACTCCTACAGAGGCCTGCCGGGACCATCCCGAACAGGCGTGTTCAGCCCAAAATGTGAAGCGAGCCCCGTCCGGGCTGAGTGCCACTCCTGGGAGCAGCGAGACGGGGGACGCTTGCCCGGCGATTGCCCCGAAGGACGAAGCCGGAGGTATCCCTATGTCCGCGCGGGCAAACCCGCGTAACGGCCGAAGCCGAATAGGTTGGCCGAAAACCGAAGCTTTCTGCCGGTCGGCGGTTAGGCCAACTTGATCTCGACGTTCACGCCGGCAGCCAGATCGAGCTTCATCAGCGCGTCGACGGTGGCGGCGTTGGGCTGCACGATATCGAGCAGCCGCTTGTAGGTGCGCACCTCGAACTGCTCGCGCGACTTCTTGTCGATGTGCGGGCCGCGGTTCACGGTGAACTTCTCGATCTTGGTCGGCAGCGGAATGGGGCCCCGGATCAGCGCGCCGGTACGGCGGGCGGTATCCGCGATTTCACCAGTCGCCTGGTCGAGCACACGATGATCGAATGCCTTGAGGCGAATGCGGATATTCTGAGCGTCCATGTCCAAACTACCGATGAGAAAGAGCTAATAACAAAACCGACCGTTCCGCCCTCTCCCATTCCGGTGGAGAGCAGCCCGATCGCTAAAACTGATACCAAGTCCGAAAACCGGCCGCCGAGGAGAGCGAATCTCCCCGGCGGAGCGCGGCCTATATTACTTGGTGATCTTGCTGACAACCCCCGAACCGACGGTCCGGCCGCCTTCGCGGATAGCGAAGCGGAGACCCTCGTCCATGGCGATCGGCGCGATCAGCTTGACACCGATGGCGACGTTGTCGCCCGGCATGACCATCTCGGTGCCCTCGGGGAGGACGACCTCGCCGGTCACGTCCGTGGTGCGGAAGTAGAACTGCGGGCGGTAGTTGGCGAAGAACGGCGTGTGACGGCCACCTTCGTCCTTCGACAGCACGTAGACCTCGGCCGAGAACTCGGTGTGCGGCGTGACGGTGCCGGGCTTGGCCAGGACCTGGCCGCGCTCGACGTCTTCACGCTTCAGACCGCGGACCAGCGCGCCGATGTTGTCGCCGGCTTCACCCTGGTCGAGCAGCTTGCGGAACATTTCGACGCCGGTGACCGTGGTCTTCTGGGTGTCGCGGATGCCGATGACTTCGACTTCCTCGCCAACCTTGATGATACCGGTCTCGACGCGGCCGGTGACGACCGTACCGCGGCCCGAGATCGAGAACACGTCTTCGACGGGCATCAGGAACGGCTTGTCGGTCGGGCGCGGCGGCTGCGGGATCGCGGTGTCGACGGCGTTCATCAGGGCAACGATCGATTCCTTGCCGATGTTCTCGTCGCGGCCTTCGAGAGCGGCGAGAGCCGAACCCGGGACGACGGGGATGTTGTCGCCGTCGAAGCCGTACGAGCTCAGCAGCTCGCGGATTTCGAGCTCGACGAGCTCGAGGATCTCGGGATCGTCAACCTGGTCGACCTTGTTCATGTAGACGACCAGCGCCGGCACGCCGACCTGGCGGGCGAGCAGGATGTGCTCGCGGGTCTGCGGCATCGGGCCGTCAGCGGCGTTCACCACGAGGATCGCACCGTCCATCTGGGCGGCACCGGTGATCATGTTCTTCACGTAGTCGGCGTGACCCGGGCAGTCGACGTGCGCGTAGTGACGGGCAGCGGTCTCGTACTCGACGTGGGCGGTCGAGATCGTGATGCCGCGCTCGCGCTCTTCCGGGGCCTTGTCGATGTTGGCGAAGTCGACGGCTTCACCACCGTTGATTTCGGCCATGATCTTGGTGATCGCAGCGGTCAGCGTGGTCTTGCCGTGGTCGACGTGACCGATGGTGCCGATGTTGCAGTGCGGCTTGTTCCGCTCGAATTTTTCCTTGGCCATTTTCTCTTAACCTCTGTGTCGGTGATACGATTGCTGCGGGAAAAGGCGGCACCCGCTGAATCAGG
>JBQCGM010000067.1:0-4875 GCA_051955585.1 Novosphingobium sp. | reverse complement strand
GAACTTCATCTGCGGCTTCCACGGCTGGACCTTCGACCAGGAGGGCAACAACACCTACATCCTCGATCCGCAGGACTGGCACGGCAGCCTGACGCCCGAGCGGACCTGCCTGTCCGAGGTCAAGGTCGATACCTGGGGCGGCTATATCTACGTCAACATGGACCCGGATTCGATGTCCCTGAAGGAGTGGATGGGCCGCGCCGGCGAGATCCTGTCCTACTTCGAGCTCGAGAAGATGGACTACAAGTGGCGCCAATGGGCGATCTATCCGTGCAACTGGAAGGTCGCGATCGAGGCCTTCCTGGAGCCCTATCACGTCGCCGGCACCCACACCCAGCTCTTGGCCTACGGCGACTATTACGCCCTGTCCAAGCAGTACGGGCTGCACTCGGTGTCGAGCTACGACACGCGCGACGAAAAGTTCAAGATGGCCGAGAGCTCGGGCACGGTCCGCGCCGGCAAGGGCAGCGACCCGCGCGTCTCGACCTATGAGCTGATCAAGGAAAACTACGAGACGGTGAACTTCTCCGCCTCGACCGAAACGCTGGTCAAGGCCGCCAGCCGGCTCAAGGACGAGCTGCCCGAAACCGCCACCCCGGCCGAATGCATCGCCCACTGGCGCGAGAGCGCCAAGCGCGACGACGCCGCGCGCGGGGTGATCTGGCCGGAGGTTCCGCCCGAGATCCAGCACGAATCCGGGCTCGCCTGGGGGCTCTGGCCCAACCAGAACATCCTCCACGGCGTGACTTTCGCGCTCTGCTACCGCGTGCGGCCCTACGGCGACGATCCCAACAAGTGCATCTTCGAGAGCTACGCGCTGGAACGCTTCCCCGAAGGCGAAGTGCCGCAGACCGAATGGGTCTATGCCGAGCCGACGGCGGAGAACTGGGGCTCAGTGCTCGAGCAGGATTTCTCCAACATGGAATTCGTCCACAAGGGGATGAAGTCCAGCGGCTGGCGCGGCGCCATCCCCAATCCGCACCAGGAGCAGAAGGTCATCAATCTCCATCGCAACCTGGCCGACTGGCTCGAAGGCCGCGGCGCGCCGAAGCGGCTCGACGGGCAGAATTGAGCAAGGTCCACGCTTCGAGCATGGTGCCCTCGCCCGTTGAGCTACACGCGCCTTCGGCCCCGGGGGGGGGGGAGATACGCAGGCTAGCAGGCTCACCTGCTAGCCGGAGAGGGCTATCGCGGCTGCACGTTCCCCGCTCCCAACCCTCTCCCCTGGGCCGAAGGCGAGCGTAGCTCAACGGGAGAGGGCCAACTGCTTACTTCGGCTGGTTCACCGCATCCTGGGCGGCATTGCCGGCCTTCTCTGCGGCATTGCCAACCTGGTTGGCGGCATTGGCGATGGCATTGTCCTTGGCCGCATCGCTGCCCGAATTGCGGGTCAGCAGCACGACGCCGACCACCAAGGCAACGATCAGGATGACGGCAATGACCCAGCCGGCGCCGCTGCCGCCGCGGCTGGGGGTTTCGATGACGGTAGTGTGATCGTCTGCCATGTTCGCTCTCCTCTTGCGGACAGCGGGCAAACGATCGATCGGAACCGTGGTTCCTCAGTAAGCCAGCTTCAAGCCGGGACGCGGCCAGTCGGCGGCGATCAGCAGGCCGTGGCCGGACACGGTGATATAGGCCGTGCGCATGTCCGGACCGCCGAAGCAGATGTTGGTGCAATAGGGCTCGGGCCCCTCCCAATATTCCAGCTTCTCCCCCTCGGGCGAGAACACGGTGATCCCGCCGGTCACCAGGGTACCGACGCAGATGTTGCCGTTCTCCTCCAGCGCGAAGCTGTCGAACCGCTGGTAGCCGGTCGCCTGGCCGAGCAGCTCGCCGCCGTTGGGCGAAGGCCAGGGCCGCTTGGCCACCTCGCCGCGCCCGGTGACCGGCCAGCGCCACAGCCGTCCGGTCTCGGTCTCGGTGGCGTAGAAGGTCCTGCCGTCGGGGGAAAGGCCGCAGCCGTTGGGGGTGATCATCGGGAAGATCGCCTGGCGGATCGCGCTGCCGTCCGCCGCGGCATGATAGACCGCGCCGAGGTCCATCTGCCGGCCATAGGTCTTGCCGTGGTCGGTGAACCACATGTCGCCGCTGGCATCGAAGACGATGTCGTTGGGACCGTTGATCGGCACGCCGTCGCAATGGGTGTAGAGCGTGGTGACCTCGCCCGTCGCCAGGTCGACCCGCTGGATCGAGCCGCCGGTATAGTCGTGCGCCCGGCCGTGGGGGCGATCGTAGCCGGTGACCCCGAAGATGTCCTCCTTGAGCCAGTGGAAGCCCCCGTTGTTGCAGACGTAGCAGGCGCCGTCGGGGCCGATCGCCGCGCCGTTGGGCCCGCCGCCGAGCTCGGCCACGACCTGCTTGGTCCCGTCGGGCAAGACGCGGATCAGCCGCGCGCCCTTGATCTCGACCACCAGGACCGAGCCGTCGGCCAGGGCGATTGGGCCTTCGGGAAAGATCAGCCCATCGGTGACGACGCGGTAGTCGAGCTTGGCGGTCCTCACGGGCAGGCTCCTCAGTTAGGCGAGTTCTGGTCGATCATCTCGACGATGACCGGGAAGTATTTCGCCCCGATCCCGGCGTCGACCGCCTCGCGGTAATATTGCGCCGCGCGGTTCGCCATGCGCGGCTCGACGCCGACCTGGCCGGCCAGTTCGATCAGGTAGCCCATGTCCTTGAGCACGTAGTCCGAGGGGAAGGCCTTCTCGGGAAACTCGCGCGGGACCATCGCCTTCACCCCGTGGCTCTGCAGCGCGAAGGAGTTGCCCGACCCCAGGCCGACCGCCTCGACCAGCTTGGCCGGGGCGACCCCGGCGCGCTCGCCGACCACCATCATCTCGGCGATGGCGGCGACGTTCTCGAACAGCAGGGTGTTGTTGATCAGCTTGACCACCTGGCCGCAGCCGACCTCGCCGCAGTGGGTCACGTCGCTGCCCATGTAGCGCAGCAGCGGCTCGATCCGCGCGAACAATGCGTCGGGCGCGCCGACCATGATCGAGAGCGTGCCGTCGAAGGCCGCCTGCCGCGCGCGGGCGACCGGGGCGTCGGCAAACTCCATGCCCGCTTCGGCCAGCTTGGCGGCGACGCTGCGCGCGTCGGCGACGCCGGTGGTCGACAGGTCGATCACCACCGTGCCCGGCGCGGCGTGCTGCGCGATCTCGGTGCAGACTGCGTCGACCTGGCGGCCGCCGGGCAGCGAAAGGAAGATGACGCTCGCGGCCCGGGCGATCTCGACCACCGAGCCTGCGGGAACCGCCCCGTTCGCCACCTGCGCGGCGATCGCGTCGGGGTTGAGATCGAAGGCATGGACCGGCGCGCCGTGCTTGCGCACGACGTTGCCGCACATGCCCGCGCCCATGGCACCCAGTCCGATGAAGCCAATGGTTGGACCAGTTTCCGTCATTCCGCAGTCCTCTCACAACAATCGTCATTGCGATGGGCAAAGCCCCGCGGCAATCCAGGGCAACATGCCTGGCGCCCTGGATTGCTTCGCGCAGTTTACCCTGAGCGGCTGCAAGGCAGCCGAAGGGCTCGCAATGATGAGCGAGGGCAGGGAGCTATTTCCCCCTCCCCCTCAATAAATAACCTCGGCCTCTTCCAGCGCGGTCCGTTCCTCGCGGCCCATGCCGAGCAGTTCGCCGTAGACGTAGTCCTCGTGCTCACCCAATTTCGGCGTACCGCGATGGATCCCGATCTCCTCGCCCTTCGACAGCCGCAACGGCACGCCGACCGCGGCGCGCAGCTTGCCGTCGGGCTCGGCCACCTCGACGATCGATCCGCGCGCCTGGAGGTGCGGGTCGGCGGCGATCTCGGGCGTGGTCCAGCTGGCGTGGGCGGCGATGCCCGCGGCCTGCAGGCGTTCGGCGGCGCCGTTCGCGTCCTGCGTCGCGGTCCAGGCGGAAAGCGCCTCGTCGGAAAGATCGTCGGAGCCGGTGATCTCGCGCAGCGCGCGGCGCTCCTCGTCGCTGCCGACCGCGATCGACAGCCAGCGGTCCTCGCCGGCGGCGGGATAGACCCCGTGCGGGCTCATCCGCGGATGGGCATTGCCCATGCGGTGGACCTCTTCGCCGGCGGCCGCAAGCAGCAGCGCCTCGCCGAGCAGCGAGCTCGCCACCTCGCGCGCCGAGACGTCGACCAGGCCGCCCTCGCCCGTCGCGCGGCGCCGGTGCAGCGCGGCCAGTACCGCGACGGCCGAGTTCATGCCGACCGTGTGGTCCATCACGTGGCGCATCTCGACCGGGGGACCGTCGGCCCAGCCGGTCAGCTCGCCGAGCCCGCCCCAGGCGCCGAACAGCGGGGCATAGCCGGCGAAGTGCCGGTCCGGCCCGGTCTGGCCCGAGGACGAGACCGCCAGCATGACGATGTCGGCCTTGACCGCCTTGAGCGCTTCGTAGCCCAGCCCGAGCCGCTCGATCACACCCGGCCGAAAGCTTTCCGCCGCGACGTCGGAGACCGCGACGACCCGCTTGGCGAGCGCGATGCCCTCGGCCTTCTTGAGGTTGATGCGGATCGACAGCTTGTTCGAGGCGACCTGGTCGAAGGTCGCGGGACCCATCCGGCCGTAGACCGGGTGGGGCTTGCGAAACGCATCGGGCCGCATCGCGCTCTCGATCTTGACCACCTCGGCGCCGAGCTGGCTCAGCAGGTGGGTGCAGAACGGGCCGGCGTTGTGGACGGTGAAATCGGCGATGCGGATGCCGTGGAGCGGTTTCATCGTTCTGGCCCCTCCCCTGCAAGGGGAGGTGCCGCCGCGAAGCGGTGACGGAGGGGTGTAACCGCCGGCGGGGAGGCCCCCCCCCCCGCGCCGGGGCCCCGCCCCCCCCCCCCCCCCCCCGCCGGGGGGGGTGGGGGGGCACCCCCACACCCCCCCCCCCAACA
>JBQCGM010000066.1:0-19199 GCA_051955585.1 Novosphingobium sp. | reverse complement strand
GAACTTCATCTGCGGCTTCCACGGCTGGACCTTCGACCAGGAGGGCAACAACACCTACATCCTCGATCCGCAGGACTGGCACGGCAGCCTGACGCCCGAGCGGACCTGCCTGTCCGAGGTCAAGGTCGATACCTGGGGCGGGTGGATCTGGATCAACATGGATCCCGAAGCCGGCACGCTCAAGGATTGGCTCGGGCGCCCGGGCGAGATCCTCAGCCACTTCGAAATCGACAAGATGCGCTACAAGTGGCGCCAGTGGGCGATCTATCCGTGCAACTGGAAGGTCGCGATCGAGGCCTTCCTGGAGCCCTATCACATCCCCGCGACGCACTCCCAGTTGCTGGCCTATGGCGACTACTACGCTGGTTCGAAGCAGTACGGGCTGCACTCGGTGTCGAGCTACGATACCCGCGAGGAGGAATTCAAAATGGCCGAAAGCTCGGGGACGGTCCGCGCCGGCAAGGGCAGCGACCCGCGCGTCTCGACCTACGAACTGATCCGCGAGAACTATGAGACGGTGAACTACACCGCCTCGACCGAGACCCTGGTCAAGGCCGCCAGCCGCCTGGCCGACGAACTGCCAGAGGGCGTTTCTCCAGCCGAATGCATCGCTCATTGGCGCCAGCGCGCCAAAGAAGACGACGCCGTGCGCGGGGTGATCTGGCCGGAGATCCCCGACGAAATCCAGTTCGAATCGGGCCTGGCATGGGGGCTCTGGCCCAACCAGAACATCCTTCACGGCGTGACCTTCGTCGGTCCTGGCTACCGCGTGCGGCCCTACGGCGACGATCCCAACAAGTGCATCTTCGAGAGCTACGCGCTGGAACGCTTCCCCGAGGGAGAGGCGCCGCAGACCGAATGGACTTATGCCGAGCCGACGGCGGAGAACTGGGGCCCGGTGCTCGAGCAGGACTTCAACAACATGGAATTCGTCCACAAGGGGATGAAATCCAGCGGCTGGCGCGGCGCCCAGCCCAATCCGCACCAGGAGCAGAAGGTCATCAATCTCCATCGCAACCTGGCCGACTGGCTCGAAGGCCGCGGCGCGCCGCAGAAGATCGCGCAATAGTCAGCCGCTTCCCTCCCCTTGCCCAGCAAAAGGAAAATTCCACCAGCCATGAAGATCGGCCTCATCTACCCTCAGACCGAGCTTGGCGGCGACCCCGAGGCCGTACGGCAGATCGCATCGACTGCCGAAGAGCTCGGCTTCGACTACCTGCTGGCCTACGATCATGTCGTCGGCGCGAGCCATGACCGCGAACCCGCGCTGACCGGCCCCTACACCGAGCATCATCCGTTTCACGACCCGCTGGTCATATTCGCCCATGTCGCCGCGATCACGCAGCGGATCGAGTTCGCGACGGGGGTGCTGATCCTTCCTCAACGCCAGACGGCGCTGGTCGCCCGGCAGACGGCGGACCTGGATCTGCTCTCGGGAGGCAGGCTGACCCTGGGGGTCGGGACCGGCTGGAACTATGTCGAATATGACGTGCTCGGCCAGGACTTCGCGGCGCGCGGCAAGCGCCTGGACGAGCAGGTCGCGCTGCTGCGCCGGCTATGGAGCGAACCGCTGGTCTCGTTCGAGGGAAGCTACGACCGGGCCGACCGGGTAGCGCTCAATCCCCGCCCCCGGCGCCGCATTCCCGTGCTGCTGGGGGGCTTTGCCGACATCGCCCTGCGCCGAGCGGCGCGCATCGGCGATGGCTTCATCTTCGCCGACGGCGCCGCGGACGCCTTTGCCCAGGCCGCCCGGCTGTCCGAACTGCTGGCCGAGGCAGGGCGTTCGGGCGAGCCATTCGAACTGCGCTGCAACATGCTGCGGGCGCGTACTGCCGCCGACGTCGGCCTCACGGCGCGCCGCTGGGCCGAGGCCGGCGGAACCCACGCGGCGATCTCGACCATGGGCCTGGGCCATGCCACCGCCAAGCAGCACCTAGCCTATGCCGCCGAAGCGCTGAACGCGGTTCGCGCTGCCGCCGTAGGATGACGGAAGACTTCACCTTCGGCTCGGCCGAGCATAGCGACGAGAGCGAATGCCAGGACCTCCTGGCCCAGGCGGGCGGCCCGTTCGCCGAATTTCGCGACCTCGAAGCCCTCAGGCGGCTCAAGGCCCGCTATTGCCTCGGCATTGACCGGCAGGACTGGCGGCTGTGGCGAGAAGAGGTTTTCGCGCCGGACGCGTCGCTATCGGTTCCGGCCCTAGACCGGCCGATTACCGGGGTCGAACCCATCATCAGCTGGGTCAGCGCGCAATGGACCGATATCGTGTCGGTCCACCATGCCCATCTCCCCGATCTGGAAATCCAATCGGCCGGCAAGGCACGCGGCCGCTGGGCCATGGATGACAGGCTCTATCGTCGCCCCGCCCCCGACCAACCCCTCCAACTGCTGCTCCACGGTTTCGGCTACTACGATGAAACCTACGTACGCCTGGCCGCAGGCTGGCGAATACAGTCGACGGTACTCACCCGAATACATGTGGAATACGCCGGCTAGGCCGCAGGGTCGCCGTGCCGCTCGCGCCAGAGCATCACGGCCGGCTGCAGGATGTCGCGAACAGGGTCCGGATCGAAGTATTCGCGCACGTGACGGATTCGGCCGGCCTCGTCGAACTCGATCAGGAACAGGTAGGTGTTGGCGTACTCCTGACCGTCGTAAAGCCTGCCATTCGACCGTGCTTGGAGCACGACCCGGTTGTCCTGCGCGGTCACGGTATCGATCGTCACCTCCAGCGGACGCTGCCACATTTCGCTCACGGTCTTCAACTTGGTGAGATACTCGTCGAGCGTGATCATGCCCATCAACGGCGACCAAGCGGTCAGATCCTCCGCATAGTGATGGCGGTCAATGCCGCCCCGACCGATGTTCGAGAGGAACGCCGAGGCAATTTTCACGCGTGAGGGCAATTCGCTCGAAGTCATGGTTGTCTCGCGGCATTACGCCGTCTCGAAAAAGAGGATACGCAATCGCCATCTTGTGGTCGTTGCTCGATCGATGTCCAGGATGAACGGATGGCCGGTTTTTGAGAATGGACATTGATTGCGAACGGCCGCTCTTATGGCGGAAGCCACCGAGCCATGCCGCCGACTTAGGCCCGCAGCGGCCAGGCCCCCCTGGTCTTCGGCCACTTGTGGGCCTCGCGAGCGCAGCACCGGCCGCGACTAATGCCCTTCTCCCAACAGGGAGATATGCGCCGAAGCCACCCGCCATCCCTCGGCGAAGCGAACCCACGTCTGGCTCTGCCGGCCCGGAGCGGCCGTGCCGACTCGTTGGAATTCGGCATTGGCCGTCGCGAAGTCCTCGCCGAAGGTGGTGATCACGATCTTCAGGAGCGCACGGCTCGGCGAGCCACCGAGGCGGTTCTTGCGAAAGGCCTGGATCGCCTCGATGCCGTAAAGGTTCTGCCCCGGTCCGATCCGGACCGTCAGCGGCGAATGCCAGAACAGCGCGTCGAGCGCATCGAGGTCGTTGACCATCAGCGCGGTCTCGTAGGCGGCGAAGGCGGCCTCGACCTCGGCGACGATCTTGGGATCGTTGATCTTCATGCCGGCAGGTCTCCAGCGGTGGCAACCCCGGCCCGCTCCAGCATCGCCGCGGCACACAGCACGAGATCCTCGCGCCATGGTGGAGCGATGACCTGCACCGCCACCGGCATCGGCCCATTGCGCACCGGTACGGCGACGATCGGCAAGCCGACGAAGCTAAGTGGCTGGGTGAGCAGTCCGATGTTCGGGCGGGTGGGCAGATCCTCGCCGCCCACGCGGATCGTCGGCTGGCCGAGCAGCGGCGCGCTGCACGGGGTTGCGGGAGCAATAAGCAGGTCGTACCGCGCGAACGCTTCGAGGACCTCCTCATGAAACTGGGTGCGATATCTTTGCGCCTGGAGAACAGCGTCGGCCGGGAGGAGCAGGCCGGCCAGCAGCCGGTCGCGCGTCGCCGGATCGAAGTCTTTCGCTCGGGCCCGCAGCTCCTCGCGATGGAGATTGCCGCCCGCGGCGCAGGTCAGCACGAAGGCGGCGGCCCGTGCCGCGGCTGTGCCGGGGAGGCCTACGGTTGCGGTCGCACCGAGCGCCTCGGCCGCCAGCGCAGCGGCCTGACGCCCCTGATCGTCAGCAAGCTCGGCGAACCAGCCGCCCAGCACGCCGACGCGGGCCGCCAGCGGCCTTTCGAGGGCCGCAAAGGTCGCATTCCCCTCTCGGTCGGCGCAGGCGAGGTCCCCCGCATCATGACCCTGGACCGCATCGTAGACTAGGGCGAGATCTGCGACGCTTCTAGCGAAGTGCCCCAGATGATCAAGGTCGTGGACGAAGGGAAAGGTCCCGGTGCGCGGCAGCCGGCCGAAGGTCGGCTTCAGCCCGAACAGCCCGCAGAACGAGGAAGGGACGCGGATCGAGCCGTTGGTGTCGGTGCCCAGCGCGAAGTCGCAGAGTCCCGCTGCCACAGCCGCCGCCGATCCTCCCGACGAGCCCCCGGCGCTGCGCGCGGGGTCGTGCGGGTTGCAGGTCGCGCCATAATGGGCGTTCTCGGTGGTGAAGCCGTAGGCGAATTCGTCCATGTTTTGCGTGCCGACCAAGACCGCTCCGGCTCGGGTCAGCCGCTGGATCAGGACTGCGTCGGCGGCGGCCGGCGGCAGGGCCCGGTTGATGATCGAGCCCGCAGTCGTGACCCGTCCGGCGACATCGTAGTTGTCCTTGACCCCGAAGGGCACGCCGGCCAGCGGCCCGGGATTGCGTCCTGCAGCTACCATCGCATCGACCGCGGCGGCCTCCCGCCGGGCACGCTCCGCCATCACTTCGGTGAAGCAGTTGAGCGCCGGCTCCAGCCGTTCGATCCGCTCGAGCCGCGTCTCGACAAGGGCCAAGGCCGAGCAGCGCCCTTCCCGCACCGCCCGTGCGATCCGGACTGCACCGACCAGCTCTCCGGCAAGGTCCGCCGTGACGGTCATGACCGGAAAACCGGCGCGGGCTCGACCAAGGCCGACAGCCGGTGCTCGTAAAGCAGCGCCGCCTGGCCCAGCACGACTGCCAAGGTCCGCGCCACGCCCGGGAGGTAGGCGGGGTCGATCTCGATCCCCGCCAGCTTCGCCGCCACGGCGACGTCTTCCTCACTCATTCGGCAGGCACCAAGGCAGGATCTCCATAGTCCGGTTGGGCTGCTTCCTTGCGCCGGGCACAGAGGAACAGGAACACCGCGACCAGGAGATAGGCGGCTGCCACGGTAGGTGTCTTCGCCACCCCGATCGCCTCCGAATGCATCAGGCCGAAGAAGGTCAGCACGGCGCCGGCCAAGGCGAAGGCCGCCGCCTTGAGATGCTGCGCCTCGATGATGAACACGCAGATCGCCCCGAGGATGATCCCGACCAAGGTCGCGCCGCTGCCCAGGATATGCAGGCCTTCATAAAGCACTCCACCGTTGGTCAGCTTGTCCAGCCCGACCGTCGCGACATCGGTGCCGGCGGCGCCTAGGGCGTTGTTGATCTGGGTGACGCCCCAATTGGCGATGGTCGGCACGATCGCCAGGACGACCGCCGGCGCGTGCTTGTGCGGGCTCTCCTGGAAAGCCTGGGCGCCGATCAGCATGCCGATGTAGAGCAGGATCGGCAGCAGGGCGACCGAGGGGATGATCGCCATCATCAGGCCGATGATGCCGAACCAGGTGAGGACGAGCATCAACACGCCCGTCGCGGCCGAATAGCCGAGCCGGCCGCCCATGGCCTTCCAGCCGGGATGGCCGATGTAGACGGCGTTGATGAACGGGTTGCCCATCAGGCAGCCGATCAGGCTGACCACGCCATCGGCGGTTAGCACCCGGGTGGTCGGGAAATGGTCGCCTGCGGCTTCCGCGCTTTCGACGTTGTCCATCGCCTCGACGAGGTCGTAGATGCCGAAGGGGATCGCCGTGACCAGGATCACCCCGATGTACTTGAACCCGCTCAGGATCTCGGCGAAGGCCGGCAGCGGCACGTGAAAGCCGAAATCGGTCATCGCGCCGGTGACCTTGTCAGGTCCGATGCCGCCAAGCGGCACGCCGAACAGGGTGGCGCCCCAGGCAATCGCCGAACCGACGATGATCGCCATGAGCCCGCCCGGAATCCCACCGGGATAGCGGTAGGACCCCAGCCAACTCGCCAGGATGATCGCCAGGCAGACCACGCCGATCAGCGGGGTGGTAAAGACCTGCGCGCCCGGATTGAGCGAGATGAAGGTCAGCGAGATGCCCGCCAGGCTGCCGAGCAGCGCGGCGCGCGGGGTGATCTTGCGGATCACGGGCGCGACGAAGCCGCCCACCATCAGGACGAAGCTCTGAATGAAGACCCAGGTCAGGCCGGCGCTCCAGGCTTCGACCGGACTGCCGGTCGAAATCAGGATCGGCAGCATGACCACGAAGACCACGACGAACATGTGCGGCACCGAAATGCCCGACGGCAGGGCACAGACCGTCCCGCGGCCTTCCTTGGTTGCCAGCTTGTAGCCGAGCCAGGCGTAGTAGACCGTGGACAGACACAGCATCAGGCCGACCGCCGGCAGGATCCGCCCGAAGATCAAGTCGTCCGGCAGCTTCAGCACGAAGCGCAGCAGGCCCGTCAGGACCAGGACGTTGACCAGGATGTTCGTTCCGAACCCGAAGAAGGCGTTCCAGTCTCCCGGTGTCCACCAAGGTATCTTGGGCGCCGCGGCTTTCGTGGTCACTGTCGTCATGTCCAGACCCCCTTGCTCAGATTGCCGGTTCCGCCGGTGCGGTGAGCGTGGCGATCACGCTCGCTGAATCGCTGACCCAACCGAAGATGCCTCCTTGCGCCGCAACCATGCGGAGCGCGGTCTCGTGGAATTCGGGAAAGTAGGATGCCGTGCAGTCCGACAGGACCAGGCAGTCGATGCCGCGGTCGTTGGCCTCGCGGACGGTGGTGTGGACGCAGACCTCGGTGGTCACGCCGGTGACGATCAACTGGGTGATCCCGTTGAGTTCGACGAGATCGGTCAGCTCGGTGTTGTAGAAGGCCCCCTTGCCGGGCTTGTCGATGACCGGCTCGCCGGCGATCGGATAGAGTTCGGGAATGATGTCGTGGCCAGGCTCCCCGATCACCAGGATGCGCCCCATCGGGCCCTCGTCGCCGATCGTCAGCCTGCCCCTGCCGCGGGTCTTCTTGGTGGGGTGGAGATCCGATAGGTCGGGCTGGTGGCCTTCGCGGGTGTGCATGACGAAAAGCCCTGCCTGCCGGGCTGCGGCAAGCAGGGCCTTGAGCGGTTCGATCGCCGGGCGGAGCCGCGAGACGTCGTTGCCGAGCGCCTCGCCGAATCCGCCCGGCTCGACGAAATCCCTCTGCATGTCGATGATCAGCAGCGCGGCCCTGGCCGGGTCGAGGGTGAACTCGCACGGTTCCGCGGGAATTTCAGGCATGGCCTTGGCTCCTTTTGACCGGCTGCTGATCGATCCTGGCTGGCGCCCTCGGCGTCAGAACCCGAAGCTGAGCCCGCCGCCGAAGACGACGTGATCGCGGCCGGTCTCGTTGGTCAGCAGGAACTTCGCGACGTGGAGGTTCTCGTTGAGCAGGCGGTAGTACTGGACCTTGGCGTAGATCGACGCGCCGGCCCCGCCGCTGCCGAGGAACTTGAGCGGATGACTGACCTTCAGGCCGGTCGAGAACACGCCGAAGTTGCCGTCGGGCGTGCCGCCGCTGACCGGATCGCCCCAGTAGCTTTCCGGGCCCACCGTGAACCAAGTCGGGGCGGAGATGGTGAAGTCACCGGTCTTGAGGGTCGGCACGGCACCGATCTCGACGTCGAAGGTTCCGCCCTTCTTGCCGCGGACGACGGTGGAATCGCCCGACAAGGCCCAAAACAGCTTGATGTAGGGGTTGATCGTGAGCTTCGCGTCGGGCGCGCCGTCCGAATAGTTCAGGCTGAACTCGAGGTTGTGCTCGTTCTTGAAGGCGACCGAAGGCTGGCCGCTGATGAATTGAGAGTATTGGACACCAGCCTTCAGGCGCGGCGCGACATTGCCGCTGACGCCGACGAAGAAGTCGAATTCGTTGACCGCGGTGATGTTCTTGGCCTTATCGTAGCCCGGGTTGAGATCCACCCAGGTGCCGGCGGTGAAGGTGACCCCGCCTGGCGTGACCAGGTTCAGCCCGGTCAGGACCTGGGCGGTCGCGCCTTCCGAAGTGACCACGAGCCCGCGCGGGGTCACGTAGTCGTTCTGGAAGGCAACGTCGCCGAAGCCGTGCAGCTCTACGTCGCCATCTTCCGCATGGGCCGCATTGGCGCAGGCCAAGGCCGCAATGGCCGAAATTCCCTTGAGTACATTACGCATATCCGGTCGCTCCCTGTTTTGGTCAGCGCCCAGACATCCCCCGTGAAAACCCGGAGCTTGGCTCCGTGGTCACCCCTTATATGTATGCGTTACACAAACTTTGCATACAATCTTTCGTTCGGCAACAGCGTTGTAGTCAATCCTTCATTTTTGTATGCACGATCGTCCTGGCCCCTCTCGTCGAGGGCCTCGACACGGAGACCGCTTTTGAGTGAGACGGCTGCAGACAAGCTTGCCGAAGCCATTGCCGAATCTGTATTTTCGGGCGAGTTCGCGCCGGGGGTGCGGCTCGACGAGCAGCAGCTGGCGCAGCGATTCGCGGTATCGCGGACGCCGGTGCGCGAAGCGCTTCGCCTGCTCGCCACCAGCGGCTTGATCGAGATCAAGCCGCGCCGCGGCGCCTTCGTGACGGAGATTTCGGCCGAATCGCTCGAGGAGCTGTTCGTGGCGATGGGCGAGCTCGAGGCGACCTGCGCGCGGCTCGCGGCGATGTCGATGGCGCCGACCGAGCGCCGGCGGCTGGAGGCCCTGCACGAACGGATGGGCGACTTGGCCAGGACCGGCGATGCCGATGCCTTTGCCGAGGCCAACCATGCCTTTCATACGATGATATATGCCGGTGCGCACAATGTGATGATCGCCGAAATGACCGCCGCACTGCGCCGCCGGCTGGCGCTCTACCGCCGGGTGCAGTTCAACCTCGAAGGCCGCCCCTCGCGCTCGCACGCCGAGCACGATGCGGTGGTAAAGGCGATCGTCGCGGGAGAGGCGAACTCCGCCCATGCGGCCATGCTGCGGCACGTGATGCTGGTCGAAGCCAGCTTCGAGGAGCTCGTCGCGCAGCGCGTCGCCCCAGACGCCTGACGCCCGCGCCTCAGACATGGATCAGCGAGGCCACGGCATCCGGCGGCGTGTCGCCGGTGCGGCCTTCCTTCACGATCCGGCCGCGCTGCATCACGAAGAAGCGTTCGGCGAAGGACCAGGCGAAATCGAGGTTCTGCTCGACGATCAGGATCGCCACGCCCAGCTCGGTGCGGACCCGCATCAGCGCATCCTCGATCTGCTGGACGATGTTCGGCTGGATCCCTTCCGTCGGCTCGTCGAGCAGCAGCAGCTCGGGCTGGCCGGCGAGGGCCCGGCCGATCGCGAGCTGCTGCTGCTCGCCCCCCGACAAGACCCCCGCCTTGCGATTGGCGATCTGGGTAAGCTTGGGGAACAGTTCGAAGACCATGTCCGGCACTTTGCGCGGCCCGGAGAAGCCCTTGCGCGCCAACGCCGACAGCCCGACTTCCAGGTTCTCGCGCACGGTCAGGTGCGGAAAGACGTGGCGCCCCTGCGGCACGAAGCCCACCCCGGCGCGGCTGCGCTGATGGGCGTTGAGCTCGGTAACCTCGTCGCCGTGCCAGTAGAGGTGGCCGCTCGAGACCGGCAGCTGGCCCATGATCGTCTTCATCAGCGTGGTCTTGCCGACGCCGTTGCGGCCCAGGACCGTCGCGCTCTCGCCCTTGCCGAGGTCGAAGGCGATGTCCCACAGGACCTGGCTCTTGCCGTAGGCGGCGCTGACGCTGCGCAGGTTGAGCAGCTGGTTCCTCATGGCCACCTTGGGTCCGTCGTTCACCTCGCCCTCCCCAGGTAGATGGCCGCGACTTCCTCGTCGGCGCGGATCGCCTCGAGCGTGCCTTCGCGCAGCAGTTGGCCCTGGTGGAGCACCACCACGTGGCCGCCCAGCTGGGCGACGAAGTCGATGTCGTGGTCGATGACCAGGACGGCATGCCTGCCGACCAGCGACTTGACGATGTTCGCGGTCTGCGTGCTCTCGGCCGCCCCCATGCCTGCGGTCGGCTCGTCGAGCAGCAGCAGTTCGGCATCGGTGGCCACGACCATGCCGATCTCCAGCCACTGCTTCTCGCCGTGGCTGAGGTTGCCCGCGAGCACGTCCCGGCGGGCTTCGAGATCGATCATGCCGAGGATTTCCTCCGCCCGAGCGCGGGCTTCGGCCTCGCCCTTGCGGCCGAACTTGGTCCACCAGCGGCGGTCCCGGGTGGCGGCGATCGTCAGGTTGTCGATCACCGACAGCGCGACGAGCACGCCGGGGGTCTGGAACTTGCGACAGATGCCGAGCCCGACGACCTTGTGCTCGGCCTCGTGCTGGATCTCGCGGCCGTGAAACAGCACCTTGCCCGAGGTCGCGCGAACCCGGCCGATGATCGCGTCGCACATGGTCGACTTGCCCGCCCCGTTCGGCCCGATCACCACGGTCATCGAACCGCTCTCGATCGTCAGCGACAGGTCGTTGATCGCCTTGAACCCGTCGAAATCGACCACGACGTTCTCGAGGCGGAGCATCGGGGCGCTCATACCGTCGCCTCCTCGACTGCGGCGGGATCGATTTCGGGCTCGAGCTCGGTCGGGCCCCTCGGCCTGGAGCGGAAGGGAAGCTCGGTGCCGGCCAGCCCCGCGAGGCCCTTGGGCAGCACGGTGACCGCCAGGATGAACAGCGCGCCCAGGGCATAGAGCCACAGCTCGGGCAGCGCGGTCGAGACCTTGTCCTTGGCGAAGTTGACCAGCAGGGCTCCGACCAGCGCCCCGGCCACGCTTTCGCGTCCGCCGATCGCCACCCAGATCACCATCTCGATCGACGGCACCACCCCGACCAGCGCCGGCGAGACGACCCCGGCATGGAGCGTGAACAGCGCGCCCGAGATGCTCGTCAGCAGCGCCGCGACGGTGAAGGCGATCACCTTGTAGGGGGCGGGATCGTAGCCCAGGAAGCGCAGCCGGTTGGCTCCGTCGCGGCTGGCGCGCAGCAGCTTGCCGTAGCGGCTCGCCAGCAGCCAGCGCAGTCCGCAGTAGCTGGCGACCACCAGGGCAAGGGTGATCAGATAGAGCGCGGTCGTGGTCGAAGGCAGGTTGAGGTTGAAGCCGAACAGCGTCGAATAGTTGGTCAGCCCGTTGAACCCGCCGGTGAGGTCCTGCTGGCTGATCAGCAAGGTCGCGAAGGCCAGGGCCAAGGCCTGGGTGATCAGCGCGAAGTAGACGCCGCCGATCCGCCGACGGAAGATCAGCCAGGAAAAGCCCGCCGCGAGTACCGGAGCGATCACCAGGACCGCCAGGACCGCGAAGATACCGCTGCGGAACGGCGCCCACCAGGCGGGCAGCTCGGTCAGGCCGGTCCAGACCATGAAGTCGGGAATTTCGCCCTCGCCCAGGCCGGCGAGCTTCAAGTGCATCGCCAGGGCATAGCCGCCGATGCCGAAGAACACTCCCTGGCCAAGGCTCAAGACCCCGCCCTCGCCCCACAGCAGGACGAGGCCCATGGCGGTCAGCGACAGCGCCAGGAAGCGCGCCAGCAGGTTCAGGTCGTAGCCGGTCAGCAGCCAGGGCGCAGCGATCGCCAGGACCAGGACCAGGCCGCCGCCGATCGTCTTGTAGGGCACAGACGTGATACCAAGCGAGGTCATGCGGCGGCCCTACTCGGCGTCCAGCGCGCGCGATTTCACCGCGATCACGCCCTGGGGCCGGAACTGGAGGAAGACGATTACGAACAGCAGGGTCAGCACCTGCGCGAAGCTCACGTCGACGACGATCTGCGAGAGCGCCATGAACAAGCCGATCATCAGCGCCGCCCAGGTCGTGCCGAGCAGGCTGCCGAGCCCGCCGAGGATGACGACCAGGAACGCGGTCACGATGTAGCCCTGGCCGACATTGGGCGTGACCGGGCCGAGCAGCGCCAATACGACGCCGCCGAGACCGGCCACGGCGGCGCCGAGCGCGAAGATGAAGCAATCGACGAGGCGCACGTTGACCCCCATCGCCGAGGCGGTCGGGCGGTCCTGGTTGACCGCGCGGACCAGCAGGCCGATCCGGGTGAAGCGCAGGATCGCCGCCATGCCGAGCAGGACGGCCACCGCCACGAACAGGATGAACAGGCGCGCCATCGGCAGGTCGAGTCCGCCGAGATGCAGCCCCCCATCGAGCCAGGCCGGCGCCTGGACCGACACCCCCGTCGCCCCGAAGAGGTCGCGCGCCGCCTGCTGGAGGATCAGGCTGACGCCCCAGGTCGCCAGCAGGGTGTCCAGCGGGCGCGAGGTCAGCCGGCTCACCAGCGCCGTCTCGAGCACCGCTCCGAACAGGCCGGCTCCGAGGAAGGCGACGGCGAGGGCCGCCAGCATGCCCAGCGGACCGGGCACGAACAGCATGGTCAGATAGGCCAGGTAGGACCCGAGCATCAGGATCTCGCCGTGCGCCATGTTGATCACGCGCATCAGCCCGAAGCTGAGCGCGAGGCCGAGGGCCGCCAGCACGTAGAGCGAGGCGACGCTGAAGCCGTTGAAGACCTGGCCGATGAGAAAGGCGCTATCCATTGCCGCTCTTTCGTGAGGAGACCATTCTCCTGCCCCGAGCCATGCTCGTCCCGGGGCAGGAGGCGGTCCACCACCGCATGGGGAAGTGGTGAAGCTGGTTCAGCGGGCTTGCCGGACCGTCAGATCTTGCAAGTCTTGCCGGGGAAGGCGACCGGATCGTAGGGATCGGGATCCACCGCCGCGGGCGAGGTCCAGATGATCTTGAACTGGCCGTCGGGCTGCGACTGGCCGATGTAGGCGGTCTGGATCAGGCTGTTGTTGTCCTTGAACTTGACCGGGCCCATCGGGGTCTGGATCGCGTCGAGCGTGACCGCCGCGGCGCGGACCTTGGCCGGGTCGGTGCTCTGCGCCTTCTCGACCGCCGCCTTCCAGACATAGACGTCGATGTAGCCGTGGATCATCGGGTCGGTAATCACCGCGTCCTTGCCGAACTTGGCCTTGTAGGCCTCGATGAACTTGGCGTTGTCGGGCAGCGAGAGGCTCTGGTAATAATTCCAGGCCGTATAGCCGCCCTCAACCAGGCTCGGCCCCATGGCCATGGCTTCCTGCTCGGCGATCGAAAAGGACATGACCGGGATCACCTTCGGCCCCAGCCCGGCCGCGGCCATCTGCTTGAAGAAGGCGACGTTGCTGTCTCCGTTCAGGGTGTTGATGATGATGTCGGGCTTGGCCGCCTTGATCTTGCCCACGACGCCCGAGAACTCGGTGCCACCGAGCGGCTGGTATTCCTCGCCGGCCAGGGCGAGCTTGTCGGCCTCGATATGCTTCTTGAGGATCAGGTTCGCGGTGCGCGGATAGACGTAGTCCGATCCGACCAGGAAGATCTTCTTGTAGCCCTGCTGCTTCGCCCAGTCGTAGGCCGGGAGCGCCTGCTGGTTGGGCTGCGCGCCGGAATACATGATGTTGGGCGAGCATTCGTTGCCCTCGAACTGGACCGGATACCACAGCAGGTTCTGGGTCTTCTCGAAGACCGGCAGCATCGCCTTGCGGCTCGCCGAGGTCCAGCCGCCGAACACGGTGGCCACCTTGTCGCTCTCGATCAGCTTGGAGGCCTTCTGCGCGAAGATCGCCGGGTCCGAAGCCCCGTCCTCGACCACGGCGGCGATCTTCTTGCCGAGCACGCCGCCCGCGGCGTTGATCTCGTCGATGGCGAGCTGGGTGGAGTTCTTCACCGTGACCTCGGAGATCGCCATGGTGCCCGACAGCGAGTGCAGGATGCCGACCTTGACGTCGCTGCCGCCGCCCGCCGCTTCCCCGCCGCCCTTGGAGCAGGCTCCGACCAGGGCGGTGCAAGCGAGCGCCGCGGCAAGGAACGTTTTCTTCCTGAACGACATGAAGCTGTCCTTTCGTATTGGGACGCCGCAGCGTCCGCCTGATCCCGAATGAGCGTCACCGATTCCCCCCGGCGACCGACGAGACATTGTGCGACGCAACATCGCGGCACCATGGGGCATTTGACGTAGATCGGACGGCGGCGGCCAACCGCGCCGGGCGGAACTGCGCGTCCATACGTCAAACGCCCCATGCCCATCCGACAATTCCCGTTGAAAGGAGCCGAAACCGGCGCATACTCGCTCGGCAAAGGAGAAGTGCGCGCGTGCACCGACGATTCGACAGTCCTGTCGCCATGGCGTCCGACACGGGGGCGCCAAGCCTTGCTGCACCGCCGCAATTCATCCGCAGCCAGGGAGCGCTGGACCTCTCCTTTCGCAAGCGCAACAACCGGGTCACGGTGGACCGTTCCTTTCAATCGGGGTGCCTGCGGATGCGGATGCCGCGGCGGGAGCATCCTGCCGAACCGCCCTGCGCAGTGCTGATCAACACCGCGGGCGGCGTGGCCGAAGGCGATCGGCTCGACCAGCGGATCGAATGGGGAGAAGGCACTGCGGCAACGGCCACGACCCAGGCGGCCGAGAAGATCTACCGCGCGCTCAGCCGCGGGGCGGCGATCGCGACCCGGCTCACCGTTCGCAGCGGCGCCGCGGCCGAGTGGCTCCCACAGGAGACCATCCTGTTCGACGATGCACGGCTGGCCCGCGATGCCCGGATCATCCTGGAGGACGACGTGACCTTCCTTGGGGTGGAATCGGTCGTGCTCGGCCGTACCGCGATGGGCGAGGCCGTCCGACGGGGCGAACTGCGCGACCGGATGCGGATCTGGCGGGGCGGCCGGCTGATCTATGCCGACAGCCTTGCGCTCGAGGGTGAGATCGACGCCCTCATGCGGCGTTCCGCGATCGGCGGGGGCGCCCGGGCCATGGCGGTGATCGTCCACGCCTCGGCCGGGGCGAAAGCCCTGCTCGATCCGGTCCGCGGTGCCTTGGCAGGCGCGGCCGGTCTGGCAGCGGCGAGCACTTGGAATGGCTTGCTGGCGGTCCGCCTGCTGGCGCCCGACGGCGAAACCCTGCGCCACGATGTTGCCCTGGGCCTCGCCGTCCTGCGCGACGGGCGCCCCCTCCCTCGCGTCTGGAGGTGCTAGCGCGATGCAGCTGACCCCGCGCGAGAAGGACAAGATGATGCTGGGCCTGGCGGCGATGATCGCGCGGCGGCGGCTAGAGCGCGGCGTGGCGCTCAACTATCCCGAGGCGATCGCCCTGATCTCCGACTTCGTCCTCGAAGGCGCGCGCGACGGGCGCTCGGTCGCCGACCTGATGGAAGCCGGCGCCCACGTGCTGACCCGCGAGCAGGTCATGGCCGGGGTGCCCGAGATGATCCACGACGTGCAGGTCGAGGCGACCTTTCCCGACGGCACCAAGCTGGTGACGGTCCATGATCCGATCCGGTGAATCGATGATCCCGGGCGAGCTGCTCCCCGAACCCGGCGAGTTGGAGCTCAACGCCGGTCAGCCGGTAACCGTGCTCAAGGTCGCCAATAGCGGCGACCGGCCGGTCCAGGTCGGCAGCCACTACCACTTCGCCGAGGCCAACAACGGTCTGGTCTTCGATAGGGAGGCCGCAAGGGGCCAGCGGCTGGACATTCCCGCAGGAACCGCCGTGCGCTTCGAGCCGGGGCAGACGCGGGAGGTTTCGCTGGTGCCGCTGCGGGGGAAGCGAACCGTCGTCGGTTTCCAGGGCCGAGTGATGGGAGCGCTGGGCTGATGCCCTACCGCATGTCCCGCGCGGCCTATGCCGACATGTTCGGGCCGACCGTGGGCGATCGGCTGCGCCTGGCCGACACCGACCTGATCATCGAGATCGAGAACGATTTCACGACGCTCGGCGAGGAAGTGAAGTTCGGCGGCGGCAAGGTGATCCGCGACGGCATGGGCCAAAGCCAGCTGACCAATGCGGCGGGCGCGGCCGACACGGTGATCACCAATGCCGTCGTGCTCGACTGGACCGGGATCTACAAGGCCGACGTCGCGCTGAAGGCCGGCCGCATCGCGGCGATCGGCAAGGCCGGCAACCCCGACATCCAGCCGGGCGTCACTATCGTCATCGGTCCGGGCACCGAGATCATCGCCGGCGAAGGCAAGATCCTGACCGCCGGCGGGATCGACGCGCACATCCACTACATCTGCCCGCAGCAAGTCGAGGAGGCTCTGGCCAGCGGGGTCACCACCTTCGTCGGCGGGGGTACCGGCCCGGCGACCGGGACCAATGCCACGACCTGCACGCCCGGGCCCTGGCACATCGGACGGATGCTGCTGGCGGCCGAGGGCCTGCCGATCAACCTGGCCTTCTCGGGCAAGGGCAATGCCAGCCTGCCTGCCGGCCTCAATGAGCAGATCGAGGCCGGTGCGGCGGCGCTCAAGCTGCACGAGGACTGGGGCACCACCCCCGCCGCGATCGACTGCTGCCTCTCGGTGGCCGATGCGCAGGACATCCAGGTGATGATCCACACCGACACCCTGAACGAGAGCGGCTTCGTCGAGGATACCATCGCGGCGTTCAAGGGACGGACGATCCACGCCTTCCACACCGAGGGCGCCGGCGGCGGCCACGCGCCCGACATTCTCAAGCTGGCCGGCTTTCCCAACGTGATCCCGAGTTCGACCAACCCGACGATGCCTTTCACCGTCAACACGATCGACGAACATCTCGACATGCTGATGGTGTGCCATCACCTCGATCCGTCGATCCCCGAGGACCTGGCCTTCGCCGAAAGCCGGATCCGCAAGGAAACCATCGCCGCCGAGGACATCCTCCACGACCGGGGTGCGCTGTCGATCCTCTCGTCGGACAGCCAGGCGATGGGGCGGGTCGGCGAGGTCGTGACCCGCACCTGGCAGACCGCGCACAAGATGAAGGCCCAGCGCGGTTCGCTGCCTGGCGACCCCGCGCGCCACGACAACCTGCGGGCCCGGCGCTACGTCGCCAAGTACACGATCAATCCGGCCATCGCCCAGGGCCTGAGCCATGAGATCGGCTCGGTCGAGGTGGGCAAGCTGGCCGACCTGGTGCTGTGGTCGCCCGCCTTCTTCGGCGCCAAGCCCGACCTGGTGGTCAAGGGCGGGATGATCGTCTCGGCCATGATGGGCGACGCCAATGCCTCCATCCCGACGCCGCAGCCGGTCCATTCGCGGCCGATGTTCGGCCAGTACGGCAAGGCCATGGCGGCGAGCGCCGTGACCTTCGTCAGCCGCGCCGCGCACGACGGCGGGGTGGCGGACCGGCTGGGCCTGAGCCGCGCGGTCATGCCGGTGATCGGGACCCGCGGGATCGGCAAGGCGCAGATGAAGCTCAACGACGCGCTGCCCGACATCCAGGTCGATCCCGAGACCTACGAGGTCCGCGCCGACGGCGAGCTGCTCGCCTGCGAACCCGCAGCCGAACTCCCGCTTGCCCAGCGCTATTTCCTGTATTGAGGAGACCGGAGACTTGCGCCGCATCCATGCCATCGAAGCAGCCGATGCCGGAAGTCCGGAGGACAGCGTGCGCCTCGACCACGACCAGCGCACGCGGCGGCGAATGGTCTATACCACCGAGGCCGGCCGGCCGATCCTGCTCGACATGCTCCGTCCGGTCCGCCTCAAGGATGGCGACCTGCTGCGGATCGAGGACGGATCGCTGGTTCGCGTCGAGGCGACGGCCGAGCCGCTGCTGGAGATCCATGCCCATTCGACCGCCGAGTTGGTCCGCATCGCCTGGCATCTCGGCAACCGGCACCTGCCGACCCAGCTTGTGCCGGGCCCGAATGGAGGGACCCTGCGGATTCGCCACGACCACGTGATCGCCGAGATGGTCGACGGGCTCGGGGGGCATTGCCATTCGATCCTGGCACCCTTCGATCCCGAAGGAGGAGCCTACGAAGGCGGCAGCGGCGGACACAGCCATCACCACGAGCACGCCCATGGCTGAGGCCGCGCTTTACGACCTGATGAGCTGGATGTCGCCAAGCTGGCCGATCGGTGCCTTCGCCCATTCGAGCGGGCTCGAATGGGCCGTCGAGGCAGGACACGTCCGGGACCGGGCGACGACGAGCGAATGGATCGCGACCCTGATCGATCACGGTCCGCTGCGGAACGACATGGTCCTGTTCGTCCACGCCTGGCGCGCGGCCGATGCCGGCGATGCAGCGCGGCTGCACGAGGTGGCGGAACTCGCGGCGGCGGCGCAGACCGGCTTCGAGCGGCGCCTGGAAGCCACGGCCCAGGGCGCGGCGTTCCGGCGGATCGCACTGGCCTCGTGCGAAGGCGAAGAGTTCAACGCCCTGCTCATGGCCATCGAGGACGAGGACCTGGCCTACCCCATCGCCGCGGCCGTGCTGTTCGCCGCGCACGACATCGGCCTCGGCCAGAGCCTCACCGCCTGGCTGCACGGCGCGGCAGCCAACCTGGTGTCGGCAGCCCAGCGCCTGGTGCCGCTCGGCCAGACCGACGGGCAGAAGGTCCTGCGCGACCTGCGCGAGCCGATCTTCGCCGCAGTGGAGGCGGCGCTCGCCCTGCCTGACGGCGATCCCTTCGATCAGCTCGGCGGGGCCGCGCTCGTCGCCGAGATCGGCTGCATGGCCCACGAAACCCAGTACACGAGGCTGTTCCGCACATGACCCAGCTCAACCACAATGGCCCGTTGCGGGTCGGCATCGGCGGGCCCGTCGGCTCGGGCAAGACCGCGCTGATGGACGCCCTCTGCAAATACCTGCGCGAAGCCTACGACATCGCCGCGATCACCAACGACATCTACACCCGCGAGGATGCGGAATTCCTCACCCGGGCCGGTTCGCTGGCCGAGGACCGAATCCTGGGGGTCGAGACCGGCGGCTGCCCGCATACCGCAATCCGCGAGGACGCCTCGATCAATCTCGCCGCGGTCGGCACCCTCGAAAAGCGTTTCCCGAGCCTCGACCTGATCCTGATCGAGAGCGGCGGAGACAATCTGGCGGCAACCTTCAGCCCCGAGCTGGCCGACATCACGATCTACGTCATCGACGTCTCGGCGGGCGATAAGATCCCCCGCAAGGGCGGACCCGGCATCACCCGCTCGGACCTGCTGGTGATCAACAAGATCGACCTCGCCCCCTTCGTCGGCGCCAGCCTGGAGGTGATGGACCGCGACGCGAGGAAGATGCGCGGGCCGCGCCCC
>JBQCGM010000065.1:0-4728 GCA_051955585.1 Novosphingobium sp. | reverse complement strand
GGCAGCGACATATTGGAGATAGCCGGCCTTGAGCGCGGGGATTTCGGCCGCGAAATCCGGATAGGATTTGAGGCGCGTGTTGAGGCCGAGGGCATCGAGCGCACCGGCATCGTCGAAATCCTCGGATGGATCGAGCCGGTTCATTGTCCGTCGGCCTCCCGATCGGTGCCTTCGACGCGTGCGCGGATCTCGCCGAGCAGGTCGAGCGACACCCGTTCCTTATAGGTCTCGAACACCGCTTCCCACGACGCGCCCTGCGCCATGATCTTGTCCTCGACATCGAGCGCGAGCCGCGAGGGCTGGTCTTCCCCGAACACAAAATAAGAGATCGCGCCGACATCGGCGCCGAAGGTCTTGAGCGTCGGCGTCTCCGCGGTGATCGCCCGGTCGGCCTCCGAGCGCAGCACAAGAACCTGATCCTCGACCGCCTCGCGCACGAAATAGACTGAATGGGTCGCCAGAATCGCCGCCGACCCGGTCTGCGCGAGCAACCCGTCGAGCAGCGCCACGAACTGGCTTATGAAATTGGGATGGAGGTGCGTCTCGGGCTCGTCGAACAGCAGCAGCGTGCCGTTCTCGATGTATAGGCCAGCGAGCGCCGCGAACCGAAGGAAGCTGAGCTCGCCGCTGCTGAGCGGATAGGTCCGGTCTTCGATCATTCGGACCGGCTCCGAGCGTGTATTGATCGACGCATAGCGCCGGATGGTCTCCTGCTCGGCGCCGCGATTGAGGCCGTGAACCGGGACCGGGCCGCGCTCGCCGCTCTTGGTGCGCAGCACCAGTTCCCGAAACCCGTCGATTGCGGTGATGGCCTTCAGGAAGATGTCATATCGGCTGGTGCCGCCGATGCCTTCGATGCTGCGTGCGAGCTGGACAATGAGATCGCTGGTCGTCTGGCGCGAGCGCCCGCTCACCATCGAAAAGCGCCGATACCAGACCCGCGCACGCTTGCGCCGGTCGCTCGGGAACACCGAGGTGATGGTCGCCGACGGGTAGAATCCCAGGATGCGGTTGAACAGCGGCCGGTCGCCGCGAACGTCGGTCAGCTTCGGCTTGCCGGCGAGTGCGGCATCGACGATCTGTGCCAGCGTCTGGCTTTTTCCGACGCCATTCTTGCCGATCACGATCGCGAAGCGCTGCGGCAGCACGGCGTCCCCATCGGCAAAGCGAAAGGAGAGGTCATGGTCGTTGGGCCGGCCGGCGAGCCGGAATTTGATATGCAGCCCGTCGGAAATCCGGTCGAGTTCCTCATATTCCACACCGCGCAGGATCGGCGCCGCATTCTTCCAGGTGAAATAAGGCTCGCTGTGCCGCAGGAAGGCGTTGAGAAAGATCTGGCTATCGCGTGCTGCGCGTAGCCAGGGACGATTGATCGGCCGGTCGTCAGCCTCAACGATGTCGTTCATCGCACGCAGTGCGAGCCGCGCTTCCTCCGGGCCGAGATCGCCGACGATCCGGCGATAACTCGCCATGTCCGGCAGCATCGTGAAGAAATCAGGGAGTTGGTCGGCCGCCACCGGCAGGTCGGGTGTCTGGTCGACAGCGTCGCGCAAGTGCAGTGTATCGTTCTTGCCAGACTGTTTCTCGACGAAGCCAAAGAAGCCGCGGAAGGTCAGCCGCTCGTGCGAGAATGGGGTTTCGCTGCGGGGTTGGATGGCAATTTCGACGAGGATGCGCTCGCCGAAATCATTCCAGCTGTCCGAACTTGGCGCGACCGCAATCGTGCCCGGTTCACCCTGGCGCGAGATCGCGCGTTCGGTGACGAACTGCACGCGATAATCCTGTGATGGGTTCTCTTCCACCATACCCCCTGATGCCGATCGATTGCCTTGCGATTCTGCCTGACGTCAGTCGGATACTACGGACTGTGACGCGGTCGAACGCTTTATGTCTAAAGGGACTCCGCGGCGGTACTGAGGTGCAGAGATTCCCACGGTTCTATACCTCGCGCCGCGGCCAGCACTTCGGTCTTGTCGACAAGTGGCTGGCGCAGCTATCGGCCAGCTTTACTCGTTCAATGAGCCAAGGTGGCCTACCCCGAGAATGTCGGCTCGGTTCGGAAGCCGACTTTTGGCAAACTGGGCGGGAATGACGGGTTTGTCCCAGACCACGTCAGCTCGACACGTCAGCCCTGCAATGAACGGATGGCCGCTTTCGACGAACTCGCGGGCGCCTGGGAACGGCCGCTATGTCGAAGGGTTTCGGGCGTCGTCAGACGTACGAAAGCCTCACATGCAGGAACCCGCGTGTCTCGGGCGATGGTCTATGGGGATTTGTGCTTTGGTGTGTTCAGTCGCGGGTTATGCGCGCGGCCGATCGGGGTGCAGGGTCGGCCGATCAGGTCGATGACTACCCTGATTTGACGGACTGCCATGTCGATCTTGCCGGGATTGTTCGCTGCGATGCCCTCCATTCCGATGCCAAGGTGGCATGGTCCCGCTGGCCGGCGCAGGGGTAGCGCGACCACAGGATCGGTCTGGCCATGCCGGGTCATGAGGCAACCTCCCGGATAATCGGTGACATTGCCGGTGGTGCACGAGGCTGCCGCCAGCGTGCGAAGGCCTCGATGATGACCATCCGCCCGCCGCAGCAGGGACAGGGCGAGCGATGGTCGGGCGGTTCCTCGGCCGCATCATCCTCGGCCGGTGGCGCGACCTTCAGCAATTTGCGGGCAAGCGCCAGGCTGGCCTTGCGAGCCGAACCGGCAAGCAGGCCGTAATGGCGGATGCGATGGAACCCGCGCGGCAGGACATGGAGCAGGAAGCGGCGGATGAACTCGTCGGCGGGAAGCGTCATGATCCGCTGGCGCTCGGGGCCGTCGCGCTTGTAATCCTTGTAGCGCAAGGTGACGCCGGTCTCGTCGAATGCCAGCAGCCGCCGGTTGGAGATCGCCACACGGTGCGTGTAGCGCGAGAGGTAGGCGAGCACGGCCTGCGGTCCGGCGAACGGCGGCTTGGCATAGATCACCCAGCGCTTCTTCCGCACCGGTGCGAGGTGGCGCAGGAAGGCCCGGCGATCGGCAAGGTGCGCGGCCTTGCCGAAAAAGGCGAGCCGTCCTGCCTGGTGCAACTGGATCAGCCGGGTGAGGAACAGGCGGCGGAACAGGGCGCCAAGCACCCGGACCGGCAGCAGGAACGCAGGGCGGGACGCTATCCAGCGTGTGCCATCAGCCGCGATCCCGCCGCCCGGCACGATCATGTGTACATGCGGGTGATGCGTCATCGCCGAGCCCCAGGTGTGAAGCACGGCCGTAATGCCGATCCGCGCGCCAAGATGCTTCGTGTCGGCAGCGATGGTCAGCATCGTCTCCGACGCGGCCTTGAACAGCAGGTCATAGACCGCCGCCTTGTTCTGGAAGGCGATGTCGGCGACTTCGGCCGGCAGGGTGAACACGACGTGGAAATAGCCGACCGGCAGCAGGTCGGCCTCGCGCTCGGCCAGCCAGGTGCGCGCCGCCGCGCCCTGGCACTTGGGGCAGTGGCGGTTGCGGCAGCTGTTGTAGGCGATCCGCCAGTGGCCGCAGTCTTCGCAGGCCTCGACGTGACCGCCCAGCGCAGCGGTGCGGCAGTTCTCGATCGCCGTCATCACCTTGAGCTGGACGAGGCTGAGGTGCCCGGCATGGGCCGTCCGGTAGGCCGGACCGGCAGCGCGGAAGATGTCGGCGACCTCGAGTGAGGCGCGCACCGGCTCAACCGGGCGGCGATGCCGTTCGTTCCTGGTCGTCCATCAGGGAAATGATCCGGTCGAGCGGGCTCGCCACTGCCTGGATCGTCCGGGTGGAGACCTTGGTGTAGATCGCGGTGGTATCGAGCTTGGCATGGCCGAGCAGCACCTGGATCACGCGGATATCGACGTCCTGCTCGAGCAGATGGGTGGCAAAGCTGTGCCGCAGTGTGTGGGGACCGACCCGCTTCCTGATGCCGGCGGCTTCGGCGGCCTCCTGAACCGCACGATGCAGTTGCCGGGTCGAGATCGGATCGGTGTAGCTGCGGCCCGGGAATAGCCAGCCATGCGGGAACATCACGCCCCGCCGCTTACCCTCCCGCCACCACATCCGCAGCAACGCCAGCAGATGCGGCGAGAGCATGGCGTTGCGATCCCGCCGACCCTTGCCCTGTTCCACCCGCAGCAGCATGCGCTCGCTGTCGATATCGTCGATCTTGAGATGGGAGACTTCGGATACCCGCAGGCCCGCGCCATAGGCGACGCCCAGAGCGGCCTTGTACTTGATGCCGGGCGCCGCTTCGAGCAGCCGGGCCGCCTCCTCGACGCTGAGCACCTCGGGCGCCTTGTAGGGGCGGCGCATGGCAACCAGGCTGCGCGCCAGATCCCGCCGCTTCAGCGTCACGCCAAAGAAGAAGCGCAATGCGGAAACGGTGCCGTTGATGGTGGGCACGCTGGCCCCGGCTTCATGCTGGTGAATCTGGAACCGGCGCAGATCCTCCTCGCTTGCGGTATCGGGAGGCCGGTCGAGAAAGGCCGCAAGGCGCCGGACATGGCGGATATAGTCCTTCTGCGTATGCGGCCCAAGCCCACGCATCATCATGTCGTGCTGCATCCGCTGGCGCAGCGGACTGATCGGAGCAGGTGTTGTAACGCTATCCATGGCAAGTTCCTCTCGTTGAAGGGAACTCCATGTTCGCAGGGCGACTCCGCACCGCCCAAAGCCCAAGATTACAACGCTACATCACCCCACGCACCCATCCCGCGAAGCGGGTTCGTGCATGT
>JBQCGM010000064.1:0-2681 GCA_051955585.1 Novosphingobium sp. | reverse complement strand
GAGAGCATGGCATTCTCGATCACGATCGCCAGGCCGAGGGTGATGAGCAGGATGTTGCGGTCCTCGCCATGGCTCGCCGGGCCGATCACGAAGCGCTGCACGCCGTAGCCGAGGCCGAAGAACAGCAGCGTGACCGGCAGCCGCGCGACATAGGGGTCGATCCCCAGCATCGCCTGCGCCACATAGACGGCGAACATCGCCGCAGTCAGCGTCGCGCCATGGGCGAAGTTGATGATGTGCAGCACGCCGTAGACCAGCGTCAGCCCCAGCGCGATCAGCGCATAGACCGAGCCGGTCATCAGGCCGTTCAGCACGGCGGCGAGGATGATGGCGGGTGCGAACATTCTGGTCCTACCCTTCTCCCCCTGCGGGAGAAGGCGGCCGGGGGGGCCGGGTGAGGGGTCTCGCGACGCGTCTGCATGGCGGCGACGGGCAGACGGACGAGGCGCGGCGCCGCGCCCTATCCGTCTGCGCTGCGCCGGGCCACCGTCTCCCCGTCAAACCCGGCTGTCGCCGCCTTTGACGTTCTGGAGCCCGTCCCGGGCAAGCCCGGGACGGGAGGGAGACGGAAGCCTGTGGCTGTCACCGACGGCTTAGGCCGGGCGCGGGAAGACCGGCTTGGCGTCGGCGAAGTCGGAGGGGAAGATCACCTTGATGTCGTTCCCCTGGACCTGGGTGTTGACCGGCGCGCCGCCCTGGTTCTGGCCGTCGACGAACTTGGTCGGGCCGTAGGGCATGATGTGGCCGGCATAGGTCGAGGCGGCCAGCGCCTCGGTGACCTTGGCCTTGTCGGTCGAGCCAGCCCGCTCGATCGCATCGGCGAGCAGGCCGACGCAGGAGTAGTTGAGCGGGATGTTGTAGGTCCAGAACTTGCCGGAGGCCTCGACCTGCTTGCGCAGCGCCTCGGCGACGGGCTTGCGCGGATCGTGCCAGTGGTTGCAGTCCATCACGAACTGGGCCGCCTCGTTGAATTCCTTGACGAAGCGGTAGTTCGAGGCGGCGCCGTTCAGCACCGCGTAGATGCCCTTCGGCTTGATGCGCTGCTGCTGCATCGTGCGCGCCAGCAGGGCGAACTCGCCATAGTAGCTGGAGGGGATTACGAGGTCGGGGTTCTTCGAGCGGATCTGCAGCGCGATGTTCGACATGTCGCGCGCCGGCGTCGGGTGGGCGATGGTGTCGAGAATCTCGAAGCCGAGCTTGGGCAGCTCCGCCTGCATCAGCTTGGCGAGGCCCGAGCCGAAGAGGCCGTCCTCATGTACTAGCACGACCGTCTTGGCCGGCTTGCCGGCCTCCTCGTTCAGCTTGGCTAGGTTGGCGAGCGCGGTCTTGGTGACCATGCCGAAGCCGGGGCCGAAGCGGAAGGTGTTCTTCAGCCCGCGGGTGACGATCGAATCGGCGACGCCGACATCGACGATATAGGGCAGGTCGTAGCGCGCCGCGGCTTGGCTGGCGGCGAGGCAGATCGGGGAGGCGAAGCCGCCGACGATGCCGACCACGCCCTCGGCCTGCATGCGCTCGACCTCGGCGGTGCCGCCTTCGGGCGTCGAGCGGGCATCGCCGAACACCATCTCCAGCTTGGCGCCGCCCAGCGACTTGATGCCGCCGGCGTCGTTGATCGTCTTGATCGCCGCCTCGGCGCCGATCTGGCCCAGCGGGCCGTCATAGGCGAGGGCGCCGGTGACCGGCTGCAGGATGCCGATCTTCACGGTCTTGGTCTGCGCGCGCAGCACGCCGGGCATGGCGAGCGCGGCGGTGCCGGCGAGCACGGCGCGGCGGGACAGGTCGGTTTTCATGGTCATCTCGTTCTCCTCTGTCTCAAAACCCGGTCTGGTGCCAGGCTGGTCGTTCGGGATCAGTCTGCCTTCAATCCGCGTTCGCGGATCAACCCGCCCCATTTGTCGCGTTCGGCATGGATGAAGCTGTCGAGCTGCATGGGCGTCATCGGCGCGAACTCGACGCCGAGCGCGGCGAGCTTGGGCTTGACCTCCGGGGTCTGGAAGGAGGCCGTGACCAACGCGTTGATCTTGTCGACGATCGGCACGGGCGTGCCCTGCGGCGCCATCAGCGCCAGGAAGCTCAGCGCCTCGTAGCCCTTCACCGTCTCGGCGATCGCCGGCACGTTCGGCAGGCTCGACAGGCGCTCGGCGCTGGTGACGCCCAGCACCTTGACCTTGCCGGACTCCACCTGGGGCAGCGCGGTCTGGAGATTGTCGAACATCAGATCGACCTGGCCGCCGAGCAGGTCCGTCATCGCCGGGCCTGCGCCGCGATAGGGCACATGGGTGATGTCGACGCCGGCCATTGTCTTGAACAGCTCGGGGGCGAGGTGGCTCGTCGCCCCGGCGCCGGAGCTGGCGTAGTTCAGCTTGCCGGGCTTCTGCCGGGCGATCTCGATCAGCTCGGCGACGTTCTTCGCCGGGAAGGAGGCGGTCGCGAGCAGCAGCAGCGGGCTGCGCGAAAGCAGCACCACGGGGTCGAACTTGTCCGGATCGTAGAGCAGCTTCTCGCGCAGATACCGGTTGGTGACATGCGTCGCCGGGGTAGCGACGAGCAGCGTGTGGCCGTCCGGCGCGGCCCGCTGGACCTCGGCCGAGCCGAGGGCGCCCCGGGCGCCCCGCCCGGGGTTGCCGCTTCAACGCGGGTGTGCGGCCGGCGCCCGCCCGGCCGCGGGGGCACCGCCC
>JBQCGM010000063.1:0-26955 GCA_051955585.1 Novosphingobium sp. | reverse complement strand
TCCGCCTCGTAAAAGACTTCGAGTTCGTCGAGATTGACCAACCGCTCCGGCACGGCGAGCCGTTGCACGGAATGTTCGATCAGTGATTCTTCGCCTGGGCTGAGCGGAATGGCCGGCGCGTCATAAGACGCCATGATTCCGCGTTCACTATCCAGATCGCTCGCAAGTCGATCCATGCGGCCCCCTGAAGCCATAGACCTGCAGGTGAACCCGTCCCCTGCTCAGATCTCGATTTCTATGGAATCTAAACCGGTTAACCATGCTTGTAAAAGAAATTTTTACCATAAGTAAACAACCGGAGCTGATCGGCCGATCCGGCGACTTGCCCTTACGGAAACCTACGGATGACTGTTCGACAACCGCGGCCCGACGTTCTCAGCCGGTCACACCCAGCCGTCCCAGGGACTTGTCGAGCATCAGCAGCTGCCACAGGAGCCGCGAGTGGTCCGACCGACCGGAGATATGCGCCTCCGCAATCCGACGAAGCGCGGTGGGATCAAACCACCCCGTCCGGGCCAGTGCCGTGCTTGCCCCGATGCCTCGCGCGGCCTCGGCCAATGGCCCGCGAAACCACTGCGCGATCGGAGTCACGAAGCCCTGTTTCGGGCGATACAGCACCTCTTCGGGCAGATATCGCCCCATTGCCTTCTTGAGCAGCCACTTGCCTTGCCCGCCGCGCAGTCTCAGCCGCTCGGGGAGCGTCGCCGCGAATTCGATCAGCCGATGATCCAGCAAGGGCTCTCGCGCCTCCAGACTGACCGCCATACTGGTGCGGTCCACCTTGGTGAGGATGTCGCCAGGCAACCAGAACTTGAGATCGGCATATTGCGCGCGGTCGAGCGCGGAGCGGCCCGGCGCCATGCGCATCAGGGCCATCAGCTCGTCCTCGCCGCGATGCCCACCACGTTGGCGGCGGAATTCGTCTGTGTAGATTGCCTCGCGCACTTCGGGCGGAGCGAACGAAAGGGCGCGGGCATAGCCTTCCTCGTCGCTGCCACCGAGGGAAAGTAACGTCGTCTTGGCCCGCAGTGAGCGCGGCGCCCAGTCGGCCTTGGGATAGATCGCGCCCAGCCCGCCGAACAGCGGGCGGCGGACGGCTTGCGGCAGGATCGCGCGCATTCGTCCCTCGCGGTGCTGGAACAAGTGGCGGCGATAGCCGGCAAACGCCTCGTCGGCGCCGTCACCGGACAGAGCCACGGTCACGGTTTCCCGCGCCAGTTGGCACACCCGCCAGGTCGGCAGGGCCGAGGCATCGGCGAAAGGCTCGTCGAACATCGCCGCGACGTGATCCACTGCAGAAAAATCGTCGGGCGAAACGAGGCGGCTACGGTGATCGGTATGGAATAGCCCGGCCACGTCGCTGGCATAGCTGCTCTCATCGAGCGCAGCGATGTCGAAACCGATCGAGCAGGTCTTGACCGGAGCAGCGCTCGCCTCGGCCATCAGTGCGACGACGGCAGAACTGTCCACCCCGCCGGAGAGGAAAGCCCCCAGAGGAACCTCTGCGACCATCCGCGACGTCACGGCATCGCGCAGCAGGTGCAGCAGCTCCGCCTCGAGGTCGACGTCCTTAGCCTTGCGTCGCTCGGCAAAGGACACGTCCCACCACCGTGTCGGCGCGCTGGGTACCGCCTGATGGCGGAGCAAGCGATAGTGACCGGCAGGCAACTTCTCGACGCCGTTCAGCAAGGACCGCGTGTCGGGAACATAGCCCCAGGTCAGGAAATCCTCGACCGCGCACGGATCGACCTCGCGCCGCAGCAACGGATGCGCCATCAGGCCCTTTAGCTCGGAGGCGAAGATAAGGCTGCCGTCGCTGAGCTGGGCAGTGAACAGCGGCTTCACGCCGAGCCGGTCCCGCGCCAGGAACAGCGTGCGCTGGTGCAGGTCGTAGATCGCGAAAGCGAACATGCCGTTCAGCCGCGACAGACAGTCCACACCCCAACGCTGCCACGCGGCGAGGATAACCTCGCTATCTCCGTCGGTGCGGAAGATTGCGCCGGCCGCCTTCAATTCGGCGCGCAGCTCGCGGTAGTTGTAGATCTCGCCGTTGAAGACCAGCACGGCGCGGCCGTCCTGCGACACCATCGGTTGCGGCGATCCGGCGACGTCGATGATCGACAGGCGGCGATGGCCAAGCCCCACCCCTGGCGCGGTCCAGACACCGTGGCCATCGGGGCCCCGGTGGACCATGGCGTCGCACATCCGGTCGACCCGCGCGGGATCGACCGGTTTTGGCGTAGACGTATGAAAAATCCCCGCAATCCCGCACATGACCCTGCGCCTAACGGGTTTGCGCCACGTGGTCCATCCATGGCCCCAGCGGTTCGACCGAGGACCGGAACGCCCGAAGCGATGCCGCAGCGTCCGGGTCTTCGCTGGACAGGATCAGCAGGATGGTCGGACGCGCCCGCAGGGCGAGCCGGTCGGCGATGTTGGCGAGCTTCAGGCGCAGGTTGCTGCCCGTGACGACCTCGCCCGTTCGGTAAGTGGTCGCGGCCAGGCGTATGTGGCGCCCTGCCCCGAGCAGTCGGTCCGTCTTGGCGTCAGCCACCGGCGTGCCCGGAGACAGCCAGGCCCAGCCGCTGCCGGGGCGCAGCGCCCCCTCGCCGAAGCCGCCGGCCTCGCGGCCTTCGTCCTGTAGCGCATAGAGCGCGAAGAACACGTCCACCTGGCGCCCCCGCGCATCGCGATAGCGCCCAAGCAAGCGGTGTTCCGCGCCGCTCGCCCGCGGCTCCCATGGAACGGCCGGAGCATAGGGGACGCGGCGCCAACCGGGCACTTCGGGCAGCGCGATTGCTCGCGGCAGGCTTGCGCGCAGGCGGTCAGCCGCGATCGCCCAGACCATGACGAGCACCGCCAGCGCCGCGATCGCGGCGCTGGCGGTTCGTTCGCTCATCGCCCCTCGCTCGAGCCGGCCAAGCAAGGCCGACCGTTCGATCGCCTCCGCATCGATCATCGGATCCGCCGCCCCGCGATCGAAGAATCGCCAGGCAATCGCCAGACTTGAACCCATGACCACGGCGAAGAAAATCCAACCATAGATCAAGTGGTCGATGCCGGTGGCCCGCTCCGCGCCTACATATTGCGCGAGGAAGATCGTGCCCCACGCGCGCACGCCGTTGGCCAGGATCGGCAGGGCCACGGCCAACGCCAGAAACGCTCCACGGCGCAACCAACTCGTGAAACAGACATTGGCGACGAGTACCCCGAAGGCGACCATCGCGATCAGGAACTTCACTCCCGAGCAAGCCTCGGCAACCTCGAACAGGCCGGCCGGGGTCTCGATGAACACGCCGTCGATGGAGGCTGGAATGCCGCTGATGCCGACTAAAGCGATAGTCAGCTTGGCGGTCGTCATCTGCAGCGCGGGAACCAGCTCGTCGCCGAACGGCACGAGGAAGACGAGATAGGCCATGGGAAAGGCCAGGGCCGTGCTCGCCTTAGGCCCGAGGAAGGTGATCCCCGCCGCGACCGGCATGGCGACCGCCCCGGCCTGGCTGGCCAGCGAAAAGCCCGCCAGGGTGCCAAGCAGCCAGAGGAGTGCCGCGCCGGCGAAGGCGGCGAGCCCCGGCCACCAGGAGAGCGGTTGCAGCAGCGCCAGTTGCCGAGCCCTCGTACCGACCAGCCAGGCGACGATCGCGGGAACCACGAGAATATGGGTATAAGTGGAACTGTCCCACCACTGTCGCGCCATCGCCGCCCAATCGGCGTGGAACAGGGCGATCAACGCGACCCAGGCCAAGGCCAGGCGAAGCCCCGTCTGGCGCCAGCACTTTGGCCAGACTGCAAGCCAGTTCCCCAGGCTCATCCGAACAAGGCGTTCAATCGGCATCGGACGCAAGCAGATCGCGCCCGCCGAGAAGGTCAGGCAGCGGGGCGAGCGCGCTCTGCCAGCTGAAGCTACCAACGATGAAGCGGCGCGCCTGCTGGCCCAGTTCGCGGGCTCGGACCTTGTCGGCGGCCAGACGGCAGACGGCTTCAGCCAGCTCGGCGTCGGTATTGGCAACCACGAAATGGGTTCCATCGACGGCGGGGATGCCGGTCGCGGCCTGGTTGCTCAAAACCGTCGGCAGGCACATGGCCATGGCTTCCAGCACCTTGTTCTGCACGCCCCGGCCGATCGTCAGCGGCACCAGCGCGATATCCGCGCCCTTAAGCCAGGGCCGGATATCGGGAACTCCGCCCCAGACGCGCGTCCCGTTGAGCCCGTCGAGCGCCTCGACCTGGCGCTGCGGGCTGCGACCGACAACATGGAAGGAAGCGGCCGGGAATTTCACGCGGATCAGCGGCATGATTTCGTTGGCCGCGCGAACCACGGCGTCGATATTGGGCGGATAGTCCATCTGCCCGGTGAAGATCAATCGCGGCGCGGGGAGGCCCCCGATCCGCTCTTCGGGAGTGTGGTCTGCCGGATCGAAAAAACTGCTGTCGATCCCGTTACGCAAGACCCGCACGTCCGCACGATCGCGCTCCTCCGGCGTCAGACGGCCGGAGAACAGCGCAGCCTCTTCCGCGCTGACCAGCAGGCTGGCCTCGGCCCGGGTGGCGATCCGCGCCTCCTCATTCCGCAATAGACGACCTTCGCGGGCGAAGAGACGCCGGCCCCAATGCCGCGGACGACGGGCGAAGTTCTCGAACTTCAGCGAGTCGACATCGACGAAGTCGGCAATCACCCGGCCCGTGAAATCATCGGGAACGTACTGTCCCATCTGGCCCGAGAAAACGAAGATCGTGCTGATCGGCCGGGTCTCCAGCGTGTTCCGCACATACTGGGCCAACGAATGATCGAAAAAGGCGTGGAGGCTGATCGGCTTGCCCGACGCGAGCGACTGCACCCCAGCCCAAATCAACGGATTCACACGGTGGACGAGGCGATAGGTCTTGGCGACGCCGGCCAGTTCGACTTCTTCGGCCATGTCGGCATCGTCCTCGGCGAACGTCGCGACATGGACGGGGGCAATCTCGGCAATCCGCTTGAGCAGATTGTGCGAGCGGATCTTGTCGCCCCGGTTGGGCGGAAACGGGATTCGATGCGCGAGGAAGAGGATTTCACGCATCAGCCCAACCCCCGAGCGATCGGTGGCCCGAGACGGTTTGCGAGGCTCGATGGCAAGCGCTGCCAGATCCGGGCCATGGCGGCATTGGCCGTGCTGTTGGGATTAGCATCGCGCTCGGCCACCCCGGGTGCGGTCCACACGGCATAGGTCAGCGGCTCGGGCTCGAAACCCCAGTTGCGCTTGAAATGATAGGCACCGCTGCCGGTCTTTGACCGGCCGAAATCGAATCGGTCACAGCCCCGGGCCCGAGCGTGGCGCATAAGCTCGTAATACATGCGGTCGTTGGCCCTCAGCCGCCGCGCGGCCTGGGTACCGCCGCCCCAATAGGGCAGGACCGCGCCCCGGTGGTAGAGGGAGAGAACGCTGGCGATGGGCTTTCCCTCGCTCGAAACCGTCAGGATATCGGCGTCCTCGCCGAAGCGGTCGAGCACGCCGTCGAACAGGGCGCGCGGGAAGACCGGCGTACCGAGATTGCGAACGCTCTCGGCATAGACGGCATAGTGTGCCGCGCGGTCGTAGGGGGCCCGGCCCACCGTGACCGTCAGGTCGAACTCCAGGCCCTTGCGCACTTCGGCGCGCTGCTTGCGCGGAATGGCGAGAAGCAGAGCTTCGTCGCCCTCGGCCAGAGACGCGATGAAGCCGCAGTGAGCATCGCTCTTGAGGGACCATCCCTCGCCTATTTCGGGCAGATGGCCGCCGCGCAGTTCGACAGTGGGGCAGGAGCGGCTCCGGGCCAGTTCGACCACGGCTGCGAAGGCAGCCTCGACATCGGTCCCCGGGGCCGCTAGCAGCCCGCCACCCACGGCAAAGCCGCTCGAGGCCAGCAGCCGGCCGAAGATCGGCGAATGTACTTCCGTCAGCGGCAGATAACCCAGCAGGTTCTCGTCGCCCTCGACGATCAGGGCCAGCGCCGGATTGCCGGTGCCTTCGGCAACAGCGAGGAGCCATTCGGGCCGGTGAAACGCCGTCGCCCCGGGATGATCGGCAAGGAAGGCGGCGATCCGCCGCGCCTCGTCGGGATTGGCGGGATCGGCCAGTCGGACACCCTGCCGGGTGTGGGAAAAAGGCGCGTTCATGCAGCGAACGCCCGCGCCACCAGTGCCTCGCGGGCGGCGAGCGCGTCCATCCGGCCCCATTCGAACTCCCCGACAAGGCGGCGCAGCTTGCCCGCCATGGCATCGAGCCGCGAATAGTGCCGCAACCGGGACTTCAGCGGCGCATGCTCGACGCGCGGCTGGCCGGGGTCGATCTCCCAGGGGTGGAAATAGAAGATGGCCGGGCGCTCGTCCCGCTCGTTGACCCGGCGAATCGCCCAGCGCGAGAAGGCATAGGGCAGGACGCGAAAGAAGCCCCCGCCCCCGGCCGCCAAGCGGCGCCCAGCGAACTCTGCGGTGGTCACGGGGATCTCGATCAAGTCCGAGCCCGCGCGGGGGCGGAACGCGAAGCGCGGAGCCTCACGCCAGCCGTAGTGGTCGTGAGCGATCGGTGCGACGCTGGAGCTATAGGCATAACCCTGCTCGGCGAGGATATCGTAGGCCCACGGCGTGCGCGCATCGATCGAGAAGCTCGGCGCGCGGTAACCCGACACCTTTGTTCCGCTGGCGTCCTCGATCACCTTGCGGCTGCGATCGAGGTCGGCGGCGAAGCTTTTCCTATCGAGCGTGAACACCCGGGCGTGGTCCCAGCCGTGGCTGGCCATTTCATGGCCCTGCTCGGCGATCCGGCGCATCAAGCTCGGATGGCGCTCGGCCACCCAGCCGAGCGTGAAGAAGGTTGCCTTGACCTCCGCCCCGGCGAACATGGTCAGGATCTCGTCGCAATTGCGTTCGACGCGATCGTCCAAGCCGTTCCAATCGCGCCGGTCGATTACCTCCTCGAAGGCGCCGACCTGGAACCAGTCCTCGACGTCGACCGAGAGGCCGTTGATGGGGCGCGGCGATACCATCGCGAGATCACCGCTCAGGCGGCGGCGCGGTGGGAACCGTCGCCCTCGATCCACTCGATCAGCATGGTCAGAGTATGGCGGATAGTGCGATCCTGCTCGCTCAGGCGGTTTTCCAGGATGGCCAGCCGTTCGGTCAGAATGGCGATCTCCTCGCTCCCTTCCGCAGCAGACGCCTGGTGGTGGCCGTTGGCCAGCTCGATCACGGCCTGTTGGAGTTCGGCGATCTGCGCATCGCGCCCGGCCAGGGCAGCCTGCATCTGTGCCAGCATCTCCCTATCAGCCGGCTCTGCGACGGCCGGAGCCGGTTCGGCGTCGAATTCAGGCTCATCGAAATCCGCGAGCGGCGTGAAACCTCGAGGTGCGTCCACCGGGCGATCGGCGCCCAGCGAAGCATCGCCGTGCAGTTCGTCCACCACCTGGCCGAGCATGGCCGTATCGATCTCGCGGCGTTGTTCGACCGCGGCGAGGAGTAGCACCCGGTTGGCGATCTGGTTGATCCGCCGCGGCACGCCGGCCGACGCCTCGTAAAGCGCCGGATAGACCCGCGGATCGATCAATGGATTGCCCGCCCAGCCCACCAGGGCAAGGCGGTGCTCGACATAGGGCTGGACCTCGCCCGGCTTCATCGCCTCGAGGTGATGCGTCGCAATCACCCGTTGGCGCAGCTGCTCCAGACCGGGATGGGTGTTGAGCGTGTCGCGAAATTCGGGCTGGCCGAGCAGCAGGGTCTGGAGCAGCGGATGGGCGCCGAGCTGGAAGTTCGAGAACATCCGCAACTCTTCGAGCGCCTCGATCGAGAGGTTCTGGGATTCGTCGACGATCAACAGGCAGCGACGGCCGGCGCGGGCCTCCTCGTGGAGAAACCCCTCGATCGCGCCAAGCGCAGAGGCCTTGTCGTGCCCATCGATGTGCAAGCCGAAAGCTTGCGCCACGACGTGGACCAGTTCCTCGCCGCCAAGCTTGCTGGTGACGATCTGCGCCGCTGTCAGGCGGTTTGGGTCGATCGTGGCCATCAGGTGGGCGACGAGCGTGGACTTGCCCGCGCCGACCTCGCCGGTGATGACGATGAAGCCTTCGCCCTGGGCCAGGCCGTAGCCGAGATAGGACAGCGCCTTGCGATGCGTCGCGCTCTCGAAATAGAAGCCCGGGTCCGGCGTCAGCTGGAACGGGCGGCCCGTGAGCCCGAAGAATTCATCGAACATGCAGCCTACTCCGGCTTTAGAAACTATATCTCACCCCGGCGAGCGCCGAGGCGGTCCAGTAATCGTCTTCGAACTGGCGGTTGATACCGTCGATCCCCAGCGCCACTGTGCCCGACAGACGATTGGTCAGCGATCGGCGGTAAGCCACGGTGGCCCCCAACGCGGAAGCGTCACCGCTACCGGCAAATCCGCTCTGGAACCAGTTGGCATAGATGTTCGTGCTCAGATTCGACCGCTGGTCGAGCTGGGCGTCGAGATAGGCGGCCACCCAATAGTTCTCGTCGATCACGCCGTTGGCGGCAGCCAGGATCGTGCCGGGTGCGGCGAAGAAGGTGCGGCGGTCGTAGCCGAGGCCGATACCGGTCGAGAACCGGCCGAGTTCCAGCGCATAGGTCGCCGCCACGCCGCGGGCGCGGAAAGTCGAGGAGCGGACCGAGCCGAGCGCGCCGCCGAGGCAGGCGCCCTGCTCGAGCGAGGCGACGCAGCCGGTAATGTCGCCGGTCAGGGGATTGCGGATCGCCTGGAACTGCGTCGGCAGATTGGCCAGTGCGCGGTTCACCTGGCCGCCAAAGCCGGCGACGTTGTCATAGATGCTGAGGTTCACGCTCTGGCGCTGCGAAGGCGTCCAGCTGAAGGTGCCATAATAGCTGGTGGAGCCGTAGCGGCGGCCGACATGGGCCTCCAGGCTGGTCCGCGGGCTCGGCTTCCACATCACGCCGACGTCCCAGATCAGCCCTTCGGCCTCATAGGCGATTTGCCGCGGAACCGACTTGTCGGTGACCAGGCGGCCATCCGGACCGACCACCGGCGCGCCGCCGACGATCACGGCATCGCGGCTCGATATCTCGACGTCCTCATAGCCGATGCCACCCACCAGGGCGACACTTTGGGTCACCGGGACGGTCACGTCGGCGCGCGCGTGGAAATCGCGCACCCGCTGGTCGAGGTTCGAGACGTCTTCCTGGTAGAATCCCGCCCCGGCCCCGATCCCCACGGGCAAGACGTCACCCGGGCGAACCCCGGCGCGGATATCGGCGCTGTGGACGACCGAGCTGTCGAACACGTCGACCGGCGCGGCGCCCGGCGCGACGACCAGGGCATCGGGCTCGGTGACCTTGGTATAGCCGATGCGGTAGTTGGCATCGACCTTGATATCGCCGACATGGGTGGAGACCGCGGGACCCGCATAGACCGAATAGATATTGCCGGTCGAACCGTCGCGCTGCAACGGGGAGGAAACTGCGGCGCCGTTGTCCTCGACGCGGGTGCGCTGGGCCACGGCGCCTGCCTCGAAGCGGACCGCCTGCGGGATCACACCGAGCGAGACGCGGGCGACACCGCTCAGCGTATCGCTGTTCTCGGCCCGGCCATAGCCGAAGCGGTGCTCGTAGCGCACCGAGACCGAACCGGCATTGTTCCGGCCGTTGATGGTAGCATCCACGCCCGCGGCGAGCGCGGTGTAGGTCAGCGAATCGTTGCCAGGCGCAAGCTCCGCGTTGAGGATCTGCGCCGCCTCGATGTAGGGCGTGACCTCGAGATGATTGACCCGTGGCCCACCGCGCTTGCCGCGGCTTTTGCGCGGCTTGGCCGGAGCGCCAGAATCTTCGCCGGCTGCGGGACCGTCGGACGAGGACGCACGCCCTCCCCCGCCGTTATAGTCGATCGACTGCGCATGGGCGGGCATGCCCAACGAGGCCATCGCCGCACCAGCCAGAAGCCGCATTCCAAGACGATTCAGCATCGTCATCCCCCATATCCGTAATAAGCCCCGAAGCGGCGACCGCTCGGGCTGAACTGGACCCCGTTCAACAGCAATTGGATGTTCGGACAGGCCGAAAGGAGCTTGACCGCATCCTCCACGGCGCCCTGCGCGGTTTGGTCGGCACGCACGATCAGCAGCGCCTGGCCGACGAACTTGGCCAGCTCCGCAGCGGGCGAAGCAGCGAGCGCGGGCGGCGAATCGAAGATGACGATGCGGTTAGGCGCACCCTCGCTCAGCCGGTCAAGCACCGCCTTGGCGCGCGAAGCGGAGAGATATTCCGAATCCGACGTCGTCGCTTCGCCCGCGGGCAGGACCCACAGGCCGGGAACGTCGGTGCCGAGCACGCAGTCGGCGACGTCGATCGACGGGTCGGCCAGGGCGTCCATCAGACCCGGGCCACCGGGCAGGCCCAGCGCCGACAGGATCGACGGCTTGGCGAAGTCGGCATCGACGAGGATCACCTCGCTCTCCTTCTCCGCGGCCATCGCCAGCGCGAGATTGACCGCGCAATAGGTCTTGCCCTCGCCCGGGTGCGGCGAGCAGACCAGGACCCGCTGAGCGGCCGGACCGGCCCCTTCGCGGCGCAGTTCGGCAGCCTGAAGCAGTAAGTGGCGCTTGACGATGCGGAACTCTTCCAAAAGCCCGCTGACCGCGCCCTCGGGCACGATCATGCCCTGCTCGCGCAACCGGGCGCGATCGACGGCATGCCGTGTCGCAGGCAAGGCGGTTGGGGTGCAGGCCCATGCCGGAGCGACCGGCGCAGTTGCCCCGACCGGTCGTTCGGCAACGGCCGGCGCCACAACCGGAGCCGGTGCAGCAACGGGCGCGGTGACCGGTTCGGGCGCGCGATGGCGCTGGCTCGGCTTGACCGGCGATGGCGCCAGGTTGGCCGGAACCGGCGGCGGCGCGAAACTGCCGAGGTCGAACTTGCCGGCGGCGCGCTCGATCAGGGACTTCACCTCTCCGGCAGGCAGGGGGATCTTGCTGTGTTCGGTCATCGGATCAGCCCACCATGCGCAGTTGGATGCTCTCGGCGACGAGCAGGATCACGAGGAGGCCACCGAGCGCCGCCGAGGCGGAATAGAAGCGCTTCTGCCGCTGCTTGCGCAGGGTCTTGGCTGCCTCGGTCACGGTTTCGCTGATCGCTCCCAGCACCGGCAGACCCAGCGTGCGCTCGAGCTTGGCACTGGTCGCGAAGGTGGAGCGCAGCTGGCTCATGGCGAAGGCCGCGCCGCAGCCGCCGGCCAGGCCGAGGACGAAGACACCGATCAGCAGCAGCATGCGATTGGGCGCGACCGGCGCACGCGGCACGACCGGCGGGTCGATCACCTGGAACTTCACCACCGAGCGCTCCGTCTCGACCTGGCCGCGCAGGCGCAGCTCCTCGCGGTCGGCCAACAGCTTGTCGTACTGCTCCTTGAGCACCGCATAGTCGCGGTTGATCCGCGCGGCCTCGGCGGCGAGTTCGGGATTGGCGATCTGGCGCGCGGTGACCTGGGCCGCGTCGTTCTGGACCGCCGCGCGGCGGGCCATCAGGGCCTGGACATTGGCCTGGCGTTCGGCGCGGATCGACTGGAGCGAGGCATAGGCGGGATTGGGAATGCCGCCCGATGGCGTGTTGCCCTCGGCCTGGACCTGGGCGCGCAGGGCATTGACCTGGGTGCGCGCGGCGATGACGTCGGGATGGCCGTCGGTCAGCCCACGCGAACGCAGCGAGGCGAGATCGGCCTGGGCCTGGGCCAAGGCACCGCGCGCGCCGCCGCCCGCGCCTGCCGTGGCCAGCGTCGGGGGGGTGCCGGCAAGCTGGCCGTTGATCGCGGCCAGCGCGGACTGCGCCGCGGCAAGGTCGGCATCGATGCCGCGCATCTCGACCCGGCTGGCCTCAACGCGTTGCTGAATGGTCGCGCCGCCCTGGGCAAGGTCGGGATTGCGCGCCTCGAATTCCATGCGGCGCTGCTCGGCCGCCTCGAGCTGCTTCTGGCGGTCGGACAACTGCTGGTTCATGAAGTCCAGCGTCTGGGCCATTTCACCGCGGTTGCCCGCCACGTTGCCGTCGCGGAAGATGTCGATCAGCTTCTGGACGATGTCCTGCGAAAGCTTGGCGTTCTCGGCATCGGATAGGCTGCCGCGGGCCGAGGTGGCGGTGATTTCGAACAGGTTGTCTTGCGCGCTCAGCACCTTGACCGCCTTGGCCAGGCCGCCGACGGCGCTCTCCATCTCCTTGGGCGTCTTGACGTCGTCGCCGATACGGGTGCCGCGTACCACCTTTTCGAGGTTCACCGAACTGACCAGCGTCTGGCGCACCTTTTCGACCGCGCGCTTTTGGTCGTCGCCGCTGATGCCGATCTTGGCGGCGAGCGGATCGTCGAGCTGGACGAAGATGCGGGTCTTCGCTTCATACTTGTTCGGGATCATCGCCACGACCAGCCAGCCGAGCAGGCAGATAGCCCAGGCCACGCCCAGCGCCAGCCACCGGCGGTGCCAGATGGCGAAGAGCGCGGTGCGCAGTTCTTCGAAAAGGTTGTTCATCGTCCCCCCGGCCCCGCTCTCAGAACATGCTTTCGGGGATGATGATCACGTCGCCGGGCATCAGCATCACGTTGGCCTTGCTGTCGCCCTTCTTGAGTAGGTCGCCCAGCTTGACCGCGAACTCGCGCTGGCGGCCGCTCTCCTTGTCGAAGCGGATCAGCTTGGCGCGGTTGCCCGCAGCGAATTCGGACAGGCCGCCCACCGCGATCATCGCGTCGAGCAGGGTCATGTTGGCGCGGTAGGGTAGCGAGGCCGGCTTCTCGGTCGCGCCGACCACGCGGACCTGCTGGCTGAAGGTGCCCGCGAACTTGTTCACGATCACCGAGACCAGCGGTTCCTGGATGTATTGCGACAGCTGGAGCTTGAGGTCCTCGGCCAGCATCGAAGGCGTCTTGCCCACGGCCGGCATGTCCGTGATCAAAGGCGTGGTGATCCGTCCGTCGGGCCGGACCTGGACCGAGGCGCCCAGCTCGGGGTTGCGCCAGACGAAGATCGTCAACTCGTCGAGCGGACCGATCACATATTCCTCGCCGGGGCCTTCCTGCATCGAGACGAACGAAGCCGACGGCAATTGCTGGCCGCCACCGCCGCCCGCACATCCGGTGAGCGTCAAAGCCGCCATCGCGCTTCCGGCGAGCAGGCGGGCAAAACGGCTAGTCAACATCGACGGCTTCCTCGCAATGGCCCCCTCGCCGCCGAGCCGAAGGCCCAGACGAGTGCCGGCTATTCCGGCGTGGCTATGGGCCGAAAGGGTGAACATAGCGTTAGCCTTGAGCGCGAATCGCGGGGCTTACGAGGCTTTCGGCGGCGCGGTCCCAAATCGGGACGGCGGGCCAGGGGTTTGTTAAACCAGGATTTCCCGGGCCGGCCCCTGCCCGAGGAAATTCGCCGGACTGGCACTGGCGCCGTAGGCCCCCGCGCAGAACACGGCGATCAAGTCGCCCACCTCGGCCCGCGGAAAGCCGCCCTTGTTAGCCAGGACGTCTAACGGGGTGCAGAGGCAGCCGACGACGCTGGCCTCTTCCTCGACCTCGGCTGCGAAGCGGGTGGCGACGGCCACCGGATAGTTGCGGCGGACCACCGTGCCGAAGTTGCCCGAGGCAGCGAGCTGATGGTGAAGGCCGCCGTCGGTGACCAGGAAAACCTCGCCGTGGCTGATCTTCCGGTCGATCACGCGGCAGAGATAGACCCCTGCCTCGCCGACCAGATGGCGGCCGAGCTCGATGCAGAACTGCGTTTCGGTCAGTTCGCCCGGTAGCGCCGCGAGCCGCTCCTCCAAGGCGGCACCGATGCGCGCGGTATCGAGGGGCACATCGCCGGGGAAATAGGGAATGCCGAAGCCCCCACCGAGATTGCAGTGCGGCAACGCCGCGCCGCTTTCGGCCGCGAGGCGAGCGGCCAGCTCGAAGGTCTGGCGCTGGGTTTCGACGATCGCCTCGGCATCGAGCGCCTGGCTGCCGGCGAAGATGTGGAAGCCGCGCCAATCGGCGCCCGCGGCGATGATCTCGCGCGCCAGGGCAGGCACGCGCTCGGCATCGAGGCCGAAGGGCTTGGCTCCGCCGCCCATCTTCATGCCCGAGCCCTTGAGGTCGAAGCTGGGGTTCACCCGGATCGCCAAGCGCGGGGTGAAGCCCGTCCGCTCGCCGATCGCCAAGGCCCGCCGCGCCTCGGCCTCGGACTCAAGGTTGAGCGTGACGCCTGCGGCGATCGCCGCCTCGAGTTCGGCGTCGCGCTTGCCGGGCCCGGCGAAGCTGACCAGGCGCGGGTCGATCCCGGCGGCGCGGAGGATCTCCAGCTCACCGCCCGAGGCGATATCGAAACCGTCGACCAGCCCCGCAAAGAGCCTCAGAACCGGAACGTAAGGGTTTGCCTTCACGGCATAATGCAGCGCGATCCGGCTCGGCAGATCCTGGCGTAGCGACGCCACGCGGTCGCGGATCAGCCCGCTCGAATAGACGAACAGCGGAGTGCCGCCGGCGCGGTCGACCAAATCGGTCGCCTTGTGGCCGCCTATCGCCAGCACGCTGTCCCGGGCGATGTAGCCTGAGGGGATCGGGCCGAGCGGCTTCACGCGGCAAGCTCCTGATAGAGGCCGGTGCGGTCGATCTTGCCATTGGGGCCGATCGGCATCGCCTCGCGCCAGTGGATGGCCTTGGGCTGCATGAAATTCGGCAGTTCCTGCATGAGGATACGCGGCAATCTTTCCTCGGCGTCGAGGATTCCGGGGGCTGGCCGAACGACCAGGTGGACGGCTTGGCCGAGCCGCTCGTCGGGAATGCCCAGCGCGACCGCCTCGGCGACCAGGTCCGAGGCAAGCGCCGCTTCCTCGATCTCCTGCGGGCTGATGCGGTTGCCCGCGCTCTTGATCATGGCGTCGCGGCGTCCGACGAAATAGAGCAGGCCTTCCGCATCGCGGCGCACCCGGTCTCCCGACCAGACGGCGATGCCGCCATAGCGCGAACCTTCAGGGGCCGGTTTGTAGCGCTCGGCGGTGCGCGCGGCGTCCTGCCAGTAGCCCTGGGCGACGAGCGGCCCGCAGTGGACCAGTTCGCCTTCCTCCTCATCGGCGGCAATCGCCCCGGCGTCGTTGACCACGAGGATCTCGGCATGGGGGATTTCCTTGCCCATCGAGGTCGGGTGGCTGTCGATCAGCGCCGGATCGAGGAAGGTCGAGCGGAACGCCTCGGTCAAGCCGTACATCGCGAAGAGGCGGGCCTGGGGGAACAGCACGCGCAGGCGCCTCACCAGATCGGGAGTCAGCGCGCCGCCGCTGTTGGTCAGGCGGCGCAAATGGGCCGCGACCTCGGCGGGCCAGTCCTGCTCGGTCAGCTGGACCCACAGCGGCGGTACCGCGGCGAGCGTCGTGACCTCGTGCTTGCCCACCGCCTTCACGACGTCGCGCGGGGTCAGGTAGTCCAGCGGGATCACGCAGCCGCCGGCATACCAGGTCGAGAGCAGCTGGTTCTGGCCGTAATCGAACGACAGCGGCAGGACGGCGAGCGTCCGGTCGTCGGACGCGAGCCCGAGGTAGCTCGCGACGCTTTCCGCGCCGAGCCACATATTGGCGTGGCTGAGCATCACGCCCTTGGGCTTGCCGGTCGAACCCGAAGTGTAAAGTATCGCCGCCAAATCGTTGGGATTGTTTTCCGATTCCGCGATTTCGTCTGCCGCGGCCGCCTGTTCCAGCGCCGTTGCCTCCTCGACCGCCAAGCACTCGGCAGGCAGGTCGCCATCCTCCAATCCCGCCAGCCGCGCGGGCGTGCCGATCAGCAGCCGCGACCCGCTGTCCGCCAGGATGTGCGCAACCTGCGCGCGCTTGAGCAGCGGGTTGACCGGCACGTGGACCAGCCCCGCCCGCGCCGCCGCCAGCGGCATCAGGCAGGTCAGCTCGCCCTTGGCCGCCCAGGTCGCGACCCGGGCGCCCTCTTCGCAGACCCGGCTTTGCAGCCAGCCCGCCAGGCGGGAGACACGCGTTCTTAAGTCCTTGTAGCTAAGCACCTCTCCGCGCAGCACGAGCGCGGGATCGCTCTCGGCCCCGCGCAAGGCGAGATGGTCGAGCGGCAGGATCGTTGCGAGCTGAGCGGTCACGGGTTCCAAGGGGTTTGTTTCGTCCAATGACGGTCGAGTATCACGACGATCTTAACGAAGTGCAAGGCGACCCCGTCCTCGCCGCGCTGACCCGCGCGCCGGCTGCCGCGACCCCCTTCGACCGGATCGAATGGTGGCGCGGCCTGGCCGACGAGTGCGGGATAAGCCCGCTGCTGGCCGTAGCGCGCGATGGCAACCACGCCTTGATCCTCCCACTGCGCCGCGAGGAGGGCGCGCTCCACGAGCTGGCCAATTGGTACTCGTTCCGCGTCGCCCCCATCGTCACCCCCGGGGCCGACCGCCGCCGCCTGTTAAGCATGATCGCCCGGGACCTCGCCGCCGACCGGGTCGTGCTGGGCAAGCTCTCCGAGGAGGACGCCGCGATCGTCGCCGAGGCCTTCCGCTCGGCGGGTTGGTTCGCCGTCATGACGCCATGCGATACGAACCACATCCTGCGCCTAAACGGCAGGAGCTACGCCGAATACCTCGCGGGACGCCCCGGGCAGGTCCGCACGACGCTGAAGCGCAAGGCGAAGAAGGTCGAAGTGCAACTTTTCGACACCTACGACCAAGCCGCCTGGGATGCCTACGAAGCGATCTACGCGCAGAGCTGGAAGCCCGAGGAAGGCTCCCCAGCCTTTCTCCGCCGCTTTGCGCGGGAGGAAGGCCAAGCCGGCCGCCTCCGCTTCGCCCTGGCCTTTGCCGAGGGACGCCCGGTCGCCGCCCAGTTCTGGACGGTCGAGAACGGCACCGCCTTCATCCACAAGCTGGCCCATATCGAGGAGGCCAAGCCGCTCTCCCCCGGCACCACCCTCAGCGCCGCCCTGTTCGAACGGGTGATCGACCACGACCAAGTCGGCCTGGTCGACTTCGGCACCGGCGATGACGGCTACAAGCGCGACTGGATGGAAGAGGTCCGCACCCGCTACCGGGTCGAACTGCTGCGGCCGCGCCAGCCTAGAAACTGGCCGATAATCGCCAAAGCCGGGCTGCGCCGACTTGCCGCAGCCGCGGGCCGTGGGTAAGGGCGCGAAAAACGGGGACCCGATGAGCCAGACTACCGACCATTTGCTCCGCAAGATCCTGACCGACGTCCTGGGCCTCAAACCGGGACAGGCGGATGGCTTCACCACCGACACCGGTCTGTTCGGCGACCTGCCCGAGCTGGATTCAATGGCCGTCGCCGGCCTGCTGACCGAGATGGAAGACCGCCTCGACATCGTGATCGAGGACGACGAGATCGACGGCGAACTGCTTGAAACCTACGGCTCGCTGCTCGCCTTCGCCGAAGCGAAACGCGCCGAGGCGTGATTTCGGGCTATCCCTGCCCCGGCGGGGATGACGAGTTCGCCCTGGCTTTCGACCGGCAGCGCGAACACCGCCTGCTGATCGTCCCCGCCCTGTTCGATGAGGCCAACCGCCTGCGCCGACTGACCGTCGAGGTCATGCGCCGGCTCGACGCGGCAGGGATCGACTGCTTCCTGCCCGACCTGCCGGGCTGCAACGAAAGCCTGCAGCCACTGGAAAGCCAGACGCTGGATAGCTGGCGCGGGGCCATGCAGGCGGCGACGGAGCACTTTGGTGCAACCCATGTGCTCGGCATTCGCGGCGGAGCGCTGATCCTGCCCGACTTGCCCGGCTGGCGCTACGCCCCGGTCAAGGGCGCCAACCTGCTGCGGCAGATGCTCCGCGCGCGAATCGTGGTCGCGAAGGAGGCCGGCCTGGCCGAGACCCAGGAAGGCCTGCTCGATCTTGGATCGCGCGAAGGACTGGAACTGGTCGGTTATCGCCTCGGACCTGCCCTGCTGACCCAGCTACAAGCCGCCGAGCCAACCGCCGCTACGGACATCGCGCAAGACCTGGTGGGCGGCCCCGGCCTCTGGCTGCGCGCCGAGCCTGGCGAGGACCGTGCCCAGGCCGATGCCCTCGCCGCAATCCTGGCCGTGGGGATCAAGGCATGACCCGGCGGCACCTGACTTTCGTTTGCGAAGGATCGACCCTGGTCGGCACGCTGGACGAGGCCGAGGGTACAACCGGCCTGCTGCTGGTCTCGGGCGGGAACGAGCTGCGCTCCGGCGCCTTCGCGGGCCAGGCCCACTTCGCCGCCCGCATCGCGGCGCAGGGTTTTCCGGTGTTCCGCTACGACCGCCGCGGCGTCGGCGACAGCGACGGGCCGAACGGCGAGTTCAAAACCGGCGGCCCCGACATCGCTGCTGCCCTCGCCGCCTTCCGCGCCGCAGCGCCGCAGGTCACGCGGATCGTGGCGCTCGGCAATTGCGACGCGGCAAGCAGCCTTATGCTGGCCGGAGGCTTGGGCTGCGATGCGCTGATCCTGTCCAATCCCTGGACCATCGAAGGCGAAGATGACGCCGCCCCGTCGCCGGAGGTGCTGCGCGATCACTACAAACGCCGCCTCGCCAGTCCCGACGCGATCAAGCGGCTGCTGACCGGGCAGATCCCACTCGGCAAGCTGGTGCGCAGCCTGCTCGGCGCCTTGCGCCCCGCCCCAGCGCCGACCTCGCTCGCGCAGGACATGGCGGCAGGGATCAGCGGGTTCGGCGGACCGGTCTCGTTCTTGATCGCCGAGCGCGACCGCACGGCGATCGCATTTCTGGGAGTCTGGGACAAGGCTGATCCGCGCATTCGCCGGTGCCCCGGAGCCTCGCACAGCTATGTCGAACCCGAGGCGCGCGACTGGTTGAAGGAGCAGGTGCTGGACGTGCTCCGCGCGTTCTAATTCCTGGCGGATAAGGGGAGGATTATCCCGCCGCCGCCAGCACCGCCTTGGCTTCCTCGAACTCGCGCGCGGCGATGAAGCGTTCGGCGTCCAGCGCGGCCATGCAGCCCGTGCCCGCCGCCGTCACGGCCTGGCGGTAGACGTGGTCCATCACGTCGCCGCACGCGAAGACGCCGGGAATCGCGGTCTTGGGAGTACCGGGTTGGACGACGATGTAGCCGCTGTCGTCGAGCTCGAGCTGGCCCTTGAACAGCTCGGTCGCCGGGGCATGGCCGATGGCGACGAAGGCGCCTTCGGTGTGCAGTTCGGACTTCTCCCCGGTCACGGTGTCGGTCAGGGCCAGGCCGGTGAGCCCGCCCGCCAGCGGATCGCCCAGGAAGCTGTCGACCGCCTTGTTCCACAACACGGTGATATTCGGATGGGCGAAGAGCCGGTCCTGCAGGATCTTCTCGGCGCGCAGCGAATCGCGACGGTGGATCAGGGTGACGTCCTGGCTGTGGTTGGTGAGGTAGAGCGCTTCCTCTACAGCGGTGTTGCCGCCGCCGATGACCACGACCTTCTTGCCGCGGTAGAAGAACCCGTCGCAGGTCGCGCAGGCGGAGACGCCCTTGCCGCCCAGCTCCTGCTCGCCCGGCACGCCGAGCCATTTCGCCTGGGCGCCGGTGGCGATGACCAAGGTCTCGCCTTCGTAGATGTCGCCGCTGTCGCCGACCGCACGGAACGGCCAGACGGTGGTGTCGACCGAGAGGATCGTGTCCCACAGCATCCGCGTGCCGACATGCTCGGCCTGGGCCTGCATCTCCTGCATCAGCCAGGGACCCTGGATCACGTCGCGGAAGCCGGGGTAGTTCTCGACATCGGTGGTGATGGTGAGCTGCCCGCCGGGCTGGAGGCCCTGGACGACGATCGGCTCCAGCCCGGCCCGCGCGCCGTAGATCGCTGCGGAAAGGCCCGCAGGGCCTGAGCCGATGATCAGCATGCGGGTGGTGTGCGTCGTCATTGAATCCCTCCGGTCGTCGGGCGCAAATAGGTATTCGCGGCAAAGAAATCGAGTCCCGCCGGGGCGATGATCCCCGGCGCGATTGACGGGCCGGAATCGGCAGCGCACCCTGCCCGCCATGACCTTTTCCGGCCCCACCTCGAACAGCTTCATCTCGGCGCGCCTGCGGCTTCACTACGTCGACTGGGGCAACCCCGACGCGCCGCCGCTGATCCTCCAGCATGGCGGACGCGACCATTGCCGCTCTTGGGACTGGGTCGCCCAAGAACTGCGCCACGACTGGCACGTCATGGCGCCGGACCTGCGCGGCCACGGCGACAGCGCCTGGTCGCCCGACGGCGACTATACGGTCAATTCCTACCTCTACGACTTCGCCCAGTTCGTTCACACGCTGGGGCACGATCAGGTGACGATCGTCGCCCATTCGCTCGGCGGCAACATCGCGACGCGGTTCACCGGGCTCTATCCCGACAAGGTCCGCAAGCTCGCCAATATCGAGGGCCTCGGTCCCGCTCCCGAGGTGCTCGCCGAGCTGCACAAGGATGGTTACGCCGCCCGCACCCGGAACTGGATCGCCGACCGCCGCAAGGCCTCCGGCCGTTCGCCCCGCCGCTATCCGACCATCGCCGCGGCCTACGAGCGGATGAAGGAGGAGAACGCCTTCCTCACCGACGCGCAGGCCCGCCACCTCACCGTCCATGGGATCAGCCGCAACGAGGACGGCACCTGGAGCTGGAAGTTCGACAACTACCTGAACGTCTGGCCGGTGGACTACACGCCGCAGGAGGAGATCCACGGCCTGTGGAGCGCGATCACCTGCCCGATGAAGCTGTTCTACGGCGCCGACAGCTGGGCCTCGAACCCGGAAAAGGACGGCCGCATCCGCCACTTCAAGACCGCCTCGGTGATCGAGTACGAGAAGGCGGGGCACTGGCTGCACCATGACCAGTTCGAACGCTTCGTGGCCGATCTGAAGGCCTTTCTCTAGGAGCCGGTATTTTCCGTCATTGCGAGCGTAGCGAAGCAATCCAGGGCAAAGTGCACTGCCGCCCTGGATTGCCGCGGGGCTTCACCCCTCGCAATGACGAATGAGGCAGTGGAGACACCGAGCGGCATCTACGATATCGCCATTAGGCCTAGTGCATAACCGCCGACATTGAGCTAGTCGCGTCACGACACACAATGGATCGCATCTTGGGAGGCCGATCGAATCATGAAAATGACCGGTGAGCAGCGCATTGCAGCGCCGCGCGAGCGCGTCTGGGCGGCGCTGAACGATCCCGAGGTACTGCGCCAGTGCATCCCGGGCTGCCAGTCGCTCGAGAAGGAAGCCGACGACAGGCTGAAGGCGACGGTCGAGATCAAGATCGGGCCGATCGGCGCCAAGTTCACTGGCGCGGTCACGCTGTCGGACCTCAATCCGCCGGAGAGCTACACGATCACGGGCCAGGGCACCGGCGGCACGGTCGGCTCGGCCAAGGGCGGCGCCAAGGTACGTCTCGCCGCGGCTGGCAACGAGACGGTGCTGACCTACGAGGTCGATGCCGAGGTCGGGGGGCGCCTGGCCCAGCTCGGCGGGCCGATCATCGACGCCACGGCCAAGCAGCTGGCGGGCAAGTTCTTCAGCAAGTTCGGCGAAGTTGTCGCCGGCGGCGGCACCCCGGCCAAGGATGCGGCGCCCGTGGCCGCCACCTCGGCAAGCGCTCCCGCCACGAGCGGCGGCGCGCAGCCCGTTCCGGTCGCCTATCCGGCCCCGGTCGCGTCGGGCAGCTCGATCTGGGGCTGGATCGCCGCGATCGCCCTCGGCATCGTCACCGGGTTCTACCTCGGGGTCTACAGCTCGACCAACTTCTGGCTGGCACTGGTGATCATTCTCATCGTGGTCGCCGCGGCGGCGGGCTACGAGGCCGGGAAGCGCCGAGGAGGCGGGGCGTGAAGCCGGCTCCGTTCGACTACGTCGCGCCGGGCTCGATCGCCGAGGCGCTCGACGTGCTGGCGGAAGCCGGCGGCGGCGCTACGGTGATCGCCGGCGGGCAGACGCTGATGCCGCTGCTCGCGCTGCGGATGAGCCAGCCCTTCATCCTGGTCGATATCAACAAGGTCGCGGATTTCCGAGGTGTCTCGGTCGAAGCAGACGGCGTACGGATCGCCGCCGGGACCCGCCAGGCCGTTGCCCTGGCCGACCGCGATCTCGCTGATGCCCTGCCGGTGTTCAACCAGGCGCTGGGCCACGTCGGCCACCACCAGACCCGTAACCGCGGCACGATCGGTGGCTCGGTCGCCTTGGGCGAGCCGGCGGCGGAAATGCCCGCGACGGCGGTGGCGCTCGGCGCCGAGCTGGAGATCCACTCGCGCGATCGCGGCCTGCGCCGGGTCAAGGCCGAGGACTTCTACTTCGGCCCCTACATGACCGCGCTGGAGCCCGACGAGCTGCTCACCGCGATCCACTATCCGCGCTGGGGCTCGGACGCGGTCACCGTCTTCCGCGAAGTGGCGCAGCGCCCGGGCGACTTCGCCCTGGTCGGCCTCGTCGGCCGCCTGGCCGTGGAGAACGGCAAGATCGCCCGCGCCGGCCTCGCCTGGTTCGGCATGGGCCCGACCCCGCTCAAGGCCCGCCAGGCCGAACAGGCGCTGGTCGGAACGGCCGTGTCCGACATTGACCCCCGCGCCATCGCCGAACTGGCGATTGCCGACACCGAGCCCTTCACCGACCATCATGCCACCGCGCACTACCGGCGCACCGTAGGCCGCCGCGTCTTCGCGCGGACCCTGGCCGAGGCTCTCAACATCAGGTTAGCAGCATGAGCGAGCACGCAATCCAGGTCACCATCAACGGCCGGCCCGTCACCGGCCGGGTCGAGGCACGCAAGACGCTCGGCGACTTCCTGCGCGTCGATGCAGGCTTCACCGGCACGCACCTCGGCTGCGAGCACGGCGTCTGCGGCGCCTGCACGGTCATCGTCGACGGTTTGGCCGTCCGCTCGTGCCTGATGCTGGCGGTCCAGGCCGATGGCGCCGAGGTCACCACGATCGAGGGCCTCGCCGCGCCCGACGGCAGCTTCAGCCCAGTCCAGGCGGCCATGCGCGACAACTTCGCGCTGCAGTGCGGCTTCTGCACGCCGGGCGTCGCCTGCTCGCTGACCGCGCTGACCGCCGACGGCGCCACGCCGACCTCGGAAGAGCTTGAAAAGGCCATGTCCGGTCACCTCTGCCGCTGCACCGGCTACCAAGGAATTCGCCGTGCGATCAAGCAGTTGACCGGCGAATCTCAGGCCGCGGGAGAACAGGCATGAACGCGCCTGTCCATCCCACGGCCGGCGTCGGCGCCCAGCGCCTGATCGGCCAGCGCGTCGCGCGCAAGGAAGACGGCCGCCTGCTGACCGGCAAGGGCACCTTCGTCGACGACGTCGCCGTCCCCGGCATGCTCCATGCGGCCTATCACCGCAGCCCGATCGCCCGCGGCAAGATCCTCTCGATCGACACTTCCGCGGCGCGCGACCTGCCCGGCGTCTTCGCGGTCCTGACCGCCGAGGATCTGAAGCAGGTCCGTCACGAATTCATGACCTTCTACCTCAAGCCCCCGGAAATCCCGATGGGATGCCTGGCCGAGGGCGACGTGCGCTACGTCGGCGATCCGGTGGTAATGGTCGTCGCGCAGGACCGGTACATCGCCGAAGACGCGGCCGGCCTGATCGTGGTCGAGTACGAGGAGGAAACCCCGGTCGTCACGATCGCGGACGCGCGCAACTCGGCGCCGATCCATCCGGGCACCGAGAGCAACGTCGCCCAGGTCATGGGCATCGAGGACGACGAGGACATGGAGGAGGCGCTTGCCTCCGGCGCCCACCTCGTCACCAGCACGGTCGTGCACCAGCGCATCGCCCAGTCGCCGATGGAAACCCGCGGCGTCGTGGCGATTCCGCAGGGCAGCGACGAATTGGTCGTACACATCACCTGCCAGAGCCCGCACATGGTCGCCCGCTGGCTGGAGCTGGCGCTCGGCCTGCCGAGCACCTCGATCCGCGTGATCGCCAAGGACGTCGGCGGTTCCTTCGGGCTCAAGAACCACCCCTGGCGTGAGGAAATGGGCGCGATCGTCGCCTCGATGATCCTCGGGCGTCCGATCAAGTGGATCGAGGACCGCCTGGAGGCGCTGACCGCCTGCAACAATGCGCGCGAGCAGGAGATGACGACCCGCCTCGCGCTGGACAAGGACGGGCACATCGTCGCCGCCTTTTCCGACTATTCGAGCAACAACGGCGCCTATCCGCAGGGCGCCGACGCCAACGTGGCGGTCCATATGTTCATGTGGGTCGCCTACAAGGTCCCGGTGCCGGGCTTCATCACCCGTGCCTGGTATTCCAACACGCCGGGCCTTGCCGCCTATCGCGGGCCCTGGGCGATGGAATCGCTGGCCCGTGAGGCGCTGCTCGACCAGGCGGCGCGGCAGATCGGGATCGACCCGGTCGACATCCGCCGCAAGAACCTGATTCAGCGCTCGGACCTGCCCTATACCACCGCCGCCGGCCTGCCGATCGACGACATGAGCCCGGCCGAATGCTTCGAGAAGCTGCTGGCCAACTTCGACGTCGCCGCCTTCCGCCGCGAACAGGCCGAAGCGCGCAAGGAAGGCCGCTACCTCGGGCTGGGCCTTTCCGCCTACGTCGAGCCAACCGGCGCAGCCGGAACGATGACGCCGATGACCGGCGAACTCGCCCAGTTGCGGGTCGACCCGACCGGCAAGGTCACCGCGATGATGAGCACCTTCAGCCAGGGCCACGGCACCCAGACCACCATGGCCCAGGTCATCGCCGACCAGCTCGGCGTGCCCTATGAAGACGTCACCGTGTTCGAGGGAGACAGCTCGCGCGGTGGTTTCGCACCCGGCGCGGCGGGCAGCCGCCAGGCCGTGCTCGGCGGCGGCGCCTCGATCAAGGCCGCCGGGCTGCTCAAGGAGAAGATCAAGGCGGTCGCCGCGCATCTGCTCAATGCCAATCCGGAATCGATCACGATCGAGAACGGCATGGTCAAGGTCGCCGGCGCGGAGGAGATGACCCGCAGCCTCCGTGAGATCGCCCAGATCGCCTATTTCGAACCCATGCGCCTGCCGCCGGGCGTGGAAGCGAGCCTCGAGGCGCAGTACCGCTACCTGCCGCCGCCGATGACCCTGACCAGCGCCGCCCACGCCTGCGTGGTCGAGGTCGATATCGACACCGGCTTCGTGAAGATCCTGCGCTGGCTGTGCAGCGAGGACTGCGGCACCGTGATCAACCCCGGCATCGTCGAGGGCCAGGTCGCCGGCGGGCTTGCCCAGGCGATCGGCCAAGTGCTGCTGGAGGAAGTCCACTACGACGAACGCGGCAACCCGACGGCAGCAACCTTCAAGGACTACATGCTGCCCGCGATCAGCGACGTGCCCGACTTCGAATACATCCATGCCAACGTCCCCGCCAACAACGAGGGCGGCTTCCGCGGGGTGGGCGAAGGCGGCGCGATCGTCGGACCGCCGACGCTGTTCAACGCCATCGCCGATGCGCTCTCGCCTTTCGGGGACTTGCCGATCGCCTTGCCGGTGACCCCGTCGAAGATCCTGGACCTGGTCGAAGGCCGCGCGCAGGAGGCCGAGGCGACCCCGCCCCCGCCCGCCGGCACGCCCGAGCCGGAACTGGAGCCCGAGGCACCCGGCGTCTCGGCCGTGCTCTCCGGAGCCAGTGGCGCGCTGTCCACCCCGGACGGCCAGTGGCAGATGACGATGAAGCCCCCGATGGGGCCCGAGCAGCACATGGTCGCCACCTTCGCCATCGACGGCGGCGTCCTGACCGGCAAGCTCGAGGCGCCGGAAGGCACCCAGGAGTTTTCCGGCACGGCCGACGGCAACAAGCTCAAGTGGGAGATGAAGATCTCCGAGCCGATGCCGATGACGCTGAAGTACGACCTTACGGTCGAGGGCAACGAACTCAGCGGCAAGTGCAAGCTCGCCATGTTCGGCTCGGCCAAGGTGGTCGGGACGCGCCAGGGCGGGTCCGCTCCGGCCGCCGAGGCCGCCGCTCCAGCTTCCGAAGCGCCGTCGCCCGCCGCACCGGCCGCTGCAGCTCCTGCTGCGTCCGCCAAGGGCCCGACAGGCTCATGGGCCATGACCATGAAGCCCCCGATGGGCCCCGAACAGAACATGGTCGCGACCTTCGCCGTCGACGGCAACGTCCTGACCGGCAAGCTCGAGGCGCCGGAAGGCACCCAAGAGTTTTCCGGCACGGCCGACGGCAACAAGCTCAAGTGGGAGATGAAGATCTCCGAGCCGATGCCGATGACGCTGAAATACGACCTCACCATCGAGGGCGACGAGCTCAGCGGCAAGTGCAAGCTGGGCATGTTCGGCAGCGCCAAGGTCGTCGGCACCCGCCAGGGTGGCGATGAGGGGGCCGCCGAGCCAACGGCAGCTCCGGCGCCCGAACCCGCGCCGCCCGCCTCCGTCCCGGCCCGCGAGCCGGCTCCTGCCGCCTCCGCGGGCGGCATCGAGGGCGATTGGGCGATGACCATGAAGCCGCCGGTCGGTGCCGAACAGAACATGGTCGCGACGTTCCAGGTCGACGGCGAAATCCTGACCGGCAAGCTGGTCGCACCCGAAGGCACGCAGGAGTTCACAGGCACGTTGGCGGGCAATCGCCTGAAGTGGGAGATGAAGGTCACCCAGCCCATGCCGATCACCCTCAAGTACGATCTGACCATCGAGGGCGACTCGCTCGAGGGGAAGTGCAAGCTCGGGATGTTCGGCTCGGCCAAGGTCGTCGGCACCCGGGCCTGACAATACTGGAAGGGCTGGCAAAGGGTGTTGACCGCACCCCGAGCCAGCCCTAAGAGCGCGGCCTGCACCCCGTGGGGGCCGTGTGGCGGAGTAGCTCAGCCGGTTAGAGCAGCGGAATCATAATCCGCGTGTCGGGGGTTCGAGTCCCTCCTCCGCTACCATTCAAGACATTTATCGTATTGTTTTTAAGAGATAAATGGCTTCTCCAGCCAAATTGAAACCACAAATGTTCCCACATTTTGCGTGGGACTTGGTGAGGCGATTCGGGCCTTAGCGAGACAATTTCACAGTCCCTTTTGGGTTTTCATGCGATATTCCGCTCGCGGAATA